>CAZXVU010000183.1:0-2560 GCA_964644465.1 uncultured bacterium | reverse complement strand
GCCTATAAAAATATGCGCTTCTATATGGAGCCTTTAAAAAATGTTCGATGGCTCCCGATCGAGATTGAACTGCCCTATATCGAAGAGGGATTCGAGGAACGCTACCATCCGATGAACCCTTCCATTTTGAAAACAAAAGATGGATACAAAGTCATTTGCAGAGCCGTTAATTACACACAAACTGGGGCAAAACATTTCCATACAATCGATGCCGATGGAATTTTCAGAACTAAAAATTTTTTCCTCAACTACACACCAGATTTTCAACTTCTTTCTCAATATGAAATCATCGAAGACCTCCCTCGAGAAGAACGCACTTTTCACGTTGAAGGTTTAGAAGACTGCCGGTTGATCGAATTTCAAGACCGTTTTTGGTTTACTTGCACAACCTTCAATACAAATCCAACCGGCGCAACCCAACTCTCTCTTTGTAAACTGGAAGACACTCCCGAGGACGGAAACCTATACGTCGAAACGCTCACTCCTTTATGGGGTCCTGATATCCATCGATACGAGAAAAATTGGCTCCCTTTTGTAAAAGACAATCTTCTGTATGCCGTTTATGGCTACAACCCGTTTACTATTTATCGACCCAACCTGGAAACCGGCTATTCTGAAACTGTCGTCTCCAATGAATCTGAGTACGACTTCTCAGCATTTAGAGGCTCTGCCGCACCTATCGCGATCGATGGAGGGTACCTCTTGTTAGTTCATGAAGTAACATTGCTTGCAGATCACCACCGCTGCTATTTCCACCGCTTCTTATTTCTCGATGAGTCTTTTCACGTACAAAAAGCTTCGAAACCATTTATTTTTAAACATTTTGGAGTTGAATTCTGCGATAGCATGACCCTCGATATAGAAGGAGAGAATCTGATTCTGGGTGTCGGAATTGAAGATAAGGAAGCTTATCTTTGTTTTATGAAACTAAAAACCCTTCGATCTTTATTAATATCCCTATGAAAAAAATTCTTCTCTTTCTTCTGATGTCCCATCTTTTCTGCAATGAAAGCGAGAATCTAGGTATTGATGAGTTTCTTCCTCTCGGCAATGAGATAATAAAAGAAACAAAACAAATACTATTGCCCTCATATCCAAATGCATTCAATCCATCGATCCTCAAAGTAGATCAGGGATTCCTAATGACATTTCGATTTTCTCGAGACCCCCACAAAGACCCGACTTCCTATATCGGCATTGTGCTCCTCAACGATTCATTCGACGTGATTTCCGAGCCTGAACTACTCAATACCCGAAACACATTTAGCAAAACCCCCACCCAATCTGAAGATGCGAGACTTTTTACCTATCGCGGACGTATCTTTTTGATTTTCAACGACAATACTGAATACATTTGGCGTACAGTCTTTGATAATCGGGACATGTTTATCGCGGAACTCATCCATGAAAACGGCCGCTATAGCCTCTCTCTTCCTCTAAAATTGGCCTACGGAACTGTTCCCGTGCAAAAAAACTGGTCTCCATTCGAATGGAATCAAAACCTTTTTTTTAGCTATTCAGTCAATCCCCATGAAGTGATCCATCCCAATCTAAGAAATGGACTCTGTTATCAATCCTATAAGACGGAAGGGTTTATAGACTGGGAATTTGGCACTCTGCGCGGGAGCACCCCGCCTATATTAGACGACGGCGAATACTTAGCTTTCTTCCACTCCGCACGAAAAATGTCCACTTTCTATACTCATGGTTGGCCCTTATGGCATTATTTTGCAGGTGCTTATACTTTCTCAGCCGAGCCCCCCTTTGAGATGAAAAAAATCTCCCCATTCCCTATCGTGGAAGAGACCTTTTATGGTTTTTCTAACACAATTAAAAGGGTGATTTTTCCCGGGGGCATTGTCATCTGCGGCAATGCGATCTATATGGCTTACGGGAAGGATGACTGTGAAATCTGGATCGCAACTCTTGATAAAGAAGCACTTAAAAACTCTCTAGTTCCTGTTCAAACTAAATAGCCCAAGCTCGTTCTCAATTATTTATAATTTATGGCTTTACGAATTTAACTACTAATTGTATTAGGAAAGTAAAGCACGTAGTTTATTTGAAAACGGCACTATTTTGTCAAAATTAATTAGTCATCAAGGTACTAAAATGGACGCTTGATTTGAAAAGGATCGCACTTATTCTTTTCATTATCGCACTGCCAATCCTCAAATTTTCTCAAGAGAATTTGAGCCAGAAATTCTCATGTCTTAAAGATCAGCTCGTCACACTGCTATTCATCGAAAACGAAAATATTGTAGAAACTCTTTCTACAGGACCGCCAGAAAAAATCGACTTTACTCCTCCTGCCAAAACACCTCCCGCGATAGCTATCTCTCCTCGCGTTCCAGATCCCGTTGTCTCCGTTGAATCCAAAACAGAAGAAATTCCTGCACCTATTGAAAAACCTCGAGATCCTTTCCATTGGACCGAATCGTATGCTCTCAATCTTCTGAGTGGGAATTGGATTCCAGATATTCCCATTGAGCAAAAATCTGAACCTATCGTGCAAAATGAAGAACCAAATATTCCAATAAAAGAAGAATTTTCTCTGATC
>CAZXVU010000182.1:0-2569 GCA_964644465.1 uncultured bacterium | reverse complement strand
AAAGATCTCGATCTGGCACAGCCTGACCAGACGGTCTCATTTGGACGGAGAGAAATGCCCACAGCGCAGCCGGGAGAGTATGAAGAATTGGCGCTCACTCCGATGCGGAAAGTGATTGCGCAGCGCCTCCAGCAGGCAAAAACGTTTATCCCTCACATTTATGTGCGGCAAGAAATCGATGCAGGCCCTCTTTTTGAAGCTAGAGAGCAATTGAAAAATGGGAATTTGAAAGTTTCCTTCAATGATTTTGTGATCCGCGCCTGCGCTTTGGCCTTAAGAGAACATCCCAATTCCAATAGCGGATTTGATTCCACGAAACAGTCAGTTATCCTTTTCAAAACAATTGATATTTCTGTCGCCGTCAGCGTAGAAGGAGGATTGATCACTCCGATTATCCGCCATGCAGATTATAAAAATGTGGGCGAGATTGCTGCTGAAGTGAAAGAGCTTGCGACAAGGGCTCGATTAGGCAAGCTAAAGCCTGAAGAATATAAGGGCGGCTCCTTCACCGTCTCGAACATGGGGATGTATGGAGTGACCGATTTTTGCGCCATCATCAACCCCCCTCAATCTTGCATTCTAGCCATCGGCGGGATCGAAGATTGCGCCCAAGTGAAAAATGGGATAGTCGTTCCAGGCAAACGGATGCATATCGTTCTCTCAGCCGATCATAGGGTCGTCGACGGGGCTGAAGCGGCTAAGTTTATCAAGAGCGTTCAGAAATACTTGGAAAATCCCTCTCTTTTATTGATTTAGGGATTTATAAGAACTTCATTTTCAAAGACTTGGTAATATATAAGACTTGCGTCTTTAATTCTCGATTTTTTCTATTTTTTCCGATATAATAATTGATAATTTTAAATTTACTATTAGGACAATCAATTAATGGCATCAGCGTCTGCATCAGTTTCTTCTCAAAGAACCTCACATCTTCAAGGACCTTCCATAACGAATGGGGCAGTGCGTGTCACTGAAGAGGCTCCTCAGGCAGTTTCTTTTAGAGAGTCTGTAAGAAGCCATCAACTTCAACAGTTAGGAGCCTATGATCAATTGCTCTTGTCTGTAAAAGATGAAGCGTTGATTCAAAAGGTTGTTGATTTTTGGGAACTTGGACCTGATGGGTATTTTCTTGATGTATTGGCAATCGATATTTTAAATGATTTGAAAGTTCTGTGTCCATCTGATGAGAAACTACAAAATGAATTTCTAGAGCTTTATCAAATGCTTTCGCAAGCTGTTGAAAGAACGGAAGTGGAAAAAACTTTAAGATTGAAGTCCTCAAGAGAGGGTTTAGAAAAGGCCATCGAAAAAGGCATGCAATTGTACGAAAGACTGCAAATTCGAATGATTAACTCTAGCGTGGGAAAACTCACACAAAGCTCTGGGTCAAAAATTAAAGAGACCCATAATAAACTTGGAATTCTTCTTGAATTTTTTAACGATCCTATAAGCAGTGAGTTTTTCACTCGCTATTCTATCGCCCGTTTTTATCAGGTTTTAAAGCCGCAAAATGAAGATAGACATTTAAATCATTACATTGATTTTTTACTTAAGTTGGATCCTAATTTTACATTGACCCCAGAGGATCTACTTTTGCCTGTTAATCAGCGCTACGCGAAAATATGTCATTGTAATGATAAATGTTTTCGAAGAGTAAAAAGCTTAGTTGCTTCAACTGTTCCAGATGCGGTTTATCTTGATTCAAAAGGAATTGATGCTCTGTCTTGCGCTAATAGAATAAACCGCCGGATTAGTGGACTAAAAACTTTCATCGAAACAGTTTATCTAAAAAAAGATCCTTTATCGACACAAATACGAGCTAGAGACAATATTCATCTATTCAATTCATTAAAAGACGGAAAAAAAGGACATTTACATTCTAAATATCAGAAAGTACTTGATCGCGTATATGCAAAATTAGGGTCTGACTTTGGCGATCGTTTGAATCGTCTTCTCACGAAAAAAAACTTAGAATCTGTGATACATTCCCTTCCTACTTTAAATGACTTCCCTGCTGTGATGCGTCTTCTCAAAAAGGAAATTAAAACTCTTCACACACAAGCAATGACGGAAGCTGGCGACCTAGGCGAAAAAGTCAGAGAAAGCTATCTAAATTGTTTTCAAACCCTTATTTCCCTATTCATTGTTTTGCATGATTTGAATGCATTGCGTAACGCAAATCAGCACCAACTCGGGAATGAGAATATTCCGAGAGACCTTTTACATTGTGTAGATTTAGATTTTTGTCCTGATTCTTTAGAAGAAGAAGTTGCTCCATCAGCAGGACCGTCTCTTCCTCCTCCACCTTCAGAAAACAAAGGACCCTCGCTTCCTCCTCCACCTTCGGAAAGTAAAGGACCTTCGGTCCGTCCTCTAGCGAGGTCTTCTCAGATTCAGATTGCGCCCAGAGTTAAAGAAGCTCCCGCTTTACCGAGTAGAGGCGAAAAATGGCATAAAGCGATCTATCCAATCCTTTCTCGTGGATTCTATTTGGAACGGCATACCGATCATCAGTATTATCGACATAGCCGCCACCCCGATGTTTGGATCAAAATCTCTCCTCACGGAA
>CAZXVU010000181.1:0-2594 GCA_964644465.1 uncultured bacterium | reverse complement strand
GAAAGGCCGAAAGAATAAAAATTGATTGCCCCATAACTACCTGAGAATCTCGATTGTGGATCAATGTTTTGAATGATGTTATCAGAGACAACCGCTTGGAATGGACCTAAGCTCAGGAGATCTGTCATTAGTGTGATCGCTCCTCCTCCTCCATTGATTGTATTCGATAAAATAGCGGTAGCTGTAACACTTGAAGAGGTTGTATTTCCTGTCTCAACAAAAATAGCATAAGTAAATGGAAACGTTGACTGATCGAAAATATTGTTTTGGATGATGGAAGTGTGAGCGGCCGATGTATTTGTCAGCAAGTGAATGCCAAATGGCCCTGGAGATATAAAGGGAAGGTAGAAGGTATTCCCAGCGATCTGAGTGACTGCCGATGTCGTTAATCCATCTACATTGATGAGAATGGAATCGTTTACCAAGTTATTGAAGAAATTGTTGAAAATATTGGACGTCACGGCAGCGGCATTTGTGTGAAGCATCTGAATGCCCCGGTCGCTTCCGAATTGAATGATATTGTTCTGAATTGTGATTGTTCCGGAACTATTTAGCAGATAACCGGCGTCGATTCCAATGCCGATGGGACTTGCGATGATATTTCCATCGATCAAAGCATTCAGGTTCGTATTTGTGGGGACGAGTTGAATGGCCGCTGCTGGGCTATTGAAAATTTGATTGCGATCGATATTTGTTGATGTATTGACGCCATTCCAAATTCCTAAGATCGACGGCGTTCCTCCAAAAATTTGAAAGCCGGCCACTTCATTGTTTATCCCGAGAGTCACGACGGGGCCCGCCATGCTTGTAATGGAAGGTAAAGCAGCTGTCTGGGCAGGAATCAATACATAACCGAGAGATGTGTTAAATCCATGAGAGACTCCAGAGCCCAAGAGGCGCACATTGTCAGTATTCGCAAGACTTAGATCGATCCCCGCATTCATCCCATTTGTCGTCCCATCGCCGGGAAATACATAGATTACATTGCCAGGTGCAGCAGCTGTTTGGGCATTTGCGAGGGTATTAAAGGGGCTCTCAAAGGTGCCATTGGAGTGGCTGGTATTATCTACAAATAACAGGAAAAAAGGGAGGCCGTTTCTAGGATCGATGGCGGCGCTGGTTTTCTTTTTAGTGTCTACGACAATGATCTCTGCGCGGCTGGGTGCGTCGTGGATCCATTGCTGCAGCTTATTCTGCCGATAAGGGCAGCAGGGCTTATCCGCATCGGACTTCGATTTTGGACCAAAGGGGAATGTAAGAGTCAGTTCTGCATGAAACCGATTGTGGAAGACTTGATCGTAGGAGTCGCCGGCCTCCAATGTAACATAAGGAGTCAGCCTCGCCTGGATGCGGGCTTTTGCCCCTATCGCTGCATCGCCCAATGGGCCTTTAAAATAGTAAGGGCCTACTCCGGCAAAAAGATTGATATTGTCCCAGTCCATGAAATGCCAACCGACTTCCGCATCTCCTCCGGTCATGGAGAATTCATGCTTTCGGCTGACGAAAAAATTGTTTCCGGCAAAATGGTCGAAATCGAGATCGAACAGATCGCTTTTATGAGAACCGAATGGGAAATAGCCATTGGCTCTGAATTCCCATTCCGGGGTCAGATATTCAAGACCGGCGCCGAACTGGTTGTAGTTTTTCCGTTTCGTTTTTCTGTAGTCGTAATAGGCGTTTAAACCCATGGCATGGCAATAGGAATCAAAAAGATATCTCCATCCTAGGCCAGTATTGACCGCGGGCTTGCCGTCATTGAATACGTGAGAGCGGAGATCGAGGAAAAAAATGTTGTTCTCGCGCCACGGTTCTGCGTTAGAGAGAAAAAGATCGAGCGAAGTGTACCCCTTATCGAAACCGATTCCTTGATATTCCAAATGGCGGATATCGACATGGCAGGAGTTGGGACCGTCAGGACACTCTATCTCTTCCTCGGGAGGAATACATTCAGAGCTGAACAAGAATAGAGGCAATAGAAGAGCACAAAGGAGAGATCTTACTATACCACCCATATTTCTTAGGGCATACTCTCTTTCTGTCTTTTGATCAATCTCGGGGAGAAAAAAAAAGCCCGCCTAAAGATCAGACGGGCCTAATGAATTAGACGTTTGGGTTGGTGTTATCTGTGACTTGTTTTGTAGCTTCTGAAGCCTGTGAAGGATCGCCAGCATTTTGCATATTTTGTTGCATTTGTTTCATCGTGTTTTCTTCACTAATTAAGCTTTGTAAGAATTCTTCATCTGTCATTATTTCGTTTGTAAGTTGATTCTGTACGGTTGGATTGCCAACATTTTCGACTTCTTGTTCTTGTAAGGCTTGAATATGAAGATTCGTTTGTTGAATAAGCTGATTAATTGATGTAATTGAACTCATTTTTTATCTCCCTTTTAATATTATTTATACCATTTCTCTTAATGCAATTTTAACACAAATCGGGATCTTTTTCAAGGTTTATTTAAGGGATAATTCTCTTGTGATTGATTGTCAATGACTTGCGATTTGCCTGCGGATTTCGGCGGCAGTGATCGCAAAGGCACAAGCGACATTGAGGGAGTTTTTGGCGCCTAAAAGGGGGATTTCGAGAAGATAATCTG
>CAZXVU010000180.1:0-2636 GCA_964644465.1 uncultured bacterium | reverse complement strand
GTAAATTTTGGGTATGTATTGGAGAAACTATTGCCTGGCGTAACAGCATGCGAGCATCGCGTTGTCACACAAAAAGAAAAAATGCGCACTTCAACAGTTGTGTTTATCGATCCTCGAGTAGGCCGTTATGATAGTATCGATCAAGAAGGTTATGTCTATGACTGGGATCCTGTGGAGAAACAATTGGTGAATGGGGAACCGACAACCGCTTTCTTTGAAAAATTGAGCAACCTGCTCTACGGAGAAGATCAAACGGGTAAGCAAAATTGAAGATGCTTCAGTATTTTAGAAAATCAACAATTTTTCTTATCATTCTTCTCTTGAGCCAAGTAAGTGCCGATGAATTAAATCTTTCTCAACAAGGTGCCATCATGAAAAAAGGGTTGGTTGTAATCACGGGAGCCAGTTCGGGGATTGGAAAAGCAACAGCCATCCATTTTTCTAAGGCGGGATACCCTCTTCTTTTGATTGCCCGGAGACTCTCCCATTTGGAGGAATTGCAATTGCCCAACACCCTTTGCATAGAAGGAGATGTCACTGATTTATCGAGTTTTTCTGCCGCGATAAAACAAGGAGAACAAAAATTCGGAGAGGTTGAATGCCTCATCAACAACGCAGGGATCCTTTTTGCCGAGCTTGCCCATCAACAAAATCCGGCTGACTGGGAAAAATTGTTAAACGTCAACGTCCTCGGCGTCTTGCATGGAATGCACCTCGTTCTAGATAAAATGATCCAGCGGCAAACAGGAACAATCATCAATATCAGTTCACTTGCAGGAAGAAAAACTTTTCCCAATTTGGGAGTCTATTGCGCGACGAAGCACGCTGTACACGCCTTGACAGAGAGCATTCGGGAAGAGGTAGCTGATCACAATGTTCGTTTAGTAACAATCTCACCAGGAAACGTCAAAACAGAAATTTGGGATCAAGCAGTTCCTGAAGCGAAAAAAGAGAAATACTCTGTTTACCAAAGAAAAGAATACGAAAATCTAGATCCCGAAGACATCGCTAAAGCCATTCTTTTTGCTTATGAATGGCCGCAAAATGTTTGCATTCGAGAAATCGTTTTAACCCCTACACGTCAGATCAAGTAAGAGTTGGCCATCTTAAATGACGACTCAAGCCGCCCAAGCATTTCCTGGCTCAAAATTGGGGAATGGTTTTTTCCACAGTTTCTATAGACAAGTACAAGATGCTCTAGTTGCCAAAACCCATCAAATAGGACTCAAGCGGATCTTTGATATCGGCTTTAGTACCTGTGCGCTCATATTGGGATCTCCTCTTTATTTTCTGGTTGCTACAAGCATATTTTTATCCGCCCCAAGATCTCCCATCATTTTTGCCCATGAAAGGATCGGATTGCATGGGAAGCCTTTTAAATGTTACAAATTTCGCACAATGCACCCAGATGCCGATAAAAAATTGGCTCAGCTACTGAAATCCAATCCTGCACTATTGAAAGAATGGGAGCAGCACTACCAATTGAAAAACGATCCTCGGGTTACCTTAATTGGGAGGGTTCTAAGGAAAACATCTTTGGATGAACTTCCTCAGTTTTGGAATGTATTGCGAGGAGATCTCAGCGTTGTGGGTCCTCGTCCAATCACCCAGCAAGAAGTGGATAAATATTATCCAGACACTTCGGCCACACTATTGTCAGTACGACCTGGAATCACCGGCTTAGCACAGGTATCAGGACGCGGTGAAATTGACCATACAAAAAAAGCTGAACTGAATTTGAAGTACATCAGGGAGAAATCATTTTTTTTAGATCTCAAAATCATTCTAAAAACCATCCCCACAATCTTAAGCACTCGAGGAGCTCGCTAAGTGAACGAAACTCAACTAGAGAAATTAAACAAACTCTTAAAAGAGAATAACGCAGATTACACCATTTATACAGACAGCTCTACGGTGAGATCAGCTCAAGAAGGAGCTGATCTTTACAACATACATTTAAGCGAAACCACACCTACATTGATTTTAAAAACGAAAGAAAAATATTACGCCGCAATCATTTGCGGGAACAGACGTATCTCCTTCAAAAAGTTAAAACAAGCGCTGAATATTCAGAGCATTAGTATGGCTGATCCACAAACAATATTTGCGTTAACAGGATCAAAAGTGGGAGAAATCTGCTTAATCAACCCCGAAATAACTACGTTGGTTGACATCCACGTTTTGGAAAACAAAAATTGTTATGGAGGTTGCGGCGTTCCCAATAAAACACTGAAAATAAACACCCAGGACTTGATCAGAATTGCCAATGCAGAAGTATTAGACTTTGCGGAGTAGCCTTGAGCTGCGCGAGTTCCGCGTGTTGCGTCATGGCCGCCCGAAACGGGCGGAAAAAACCGGACTCACCCTCCCAAGCAACCTTCTCGTCTACCCTCTAGAAGGCGGGCGACATCTTGCAAAAGTCTCTGAGCCAATACTTCAGTCCCAGTGTATAAATCATTTTGCCGCCATGCACTATTAAGTCTCCCCATATTGCGTAGCATATCCGAAGCTACATTTATCAATTTCCGAGCCTCTTCAGCACGTTTTGTCGGCTCAACTTCTTCTTTATTTAACCAGCATTTTGCTTCTGTTAGGCGGCAGCTGGCTGTCGTAACCTGCGCATGCTCCCATCGCGA
>CAZXVU010000179.1:0-2639 GCA_964644465.1 uncultured bacterium | reverse complement strand
GTGCGCGAGGATATTCCGTTGTATCGTTCTGCGCAGACCGATGCGTTCTGCTCCGTGATCGCTTCTCTTGCGGGGATCGAGGGCGCAACGCCAAAAGCCGTCATGGGGATCATTGCCAGTGAAGATTTTTACGACTTCAACCAGTGGATCCATTTACCGGCCGATCGGGAGAAGCTTGTCTCTATCCAGGAATACATCCCCGATTCTCAAGATCTGTTTGAGGTTTTGCATTCTTTTTATGAAGAGGAGCTGACGGATGAAGAACTTGCATCCCATTTTGACCAGAAGGAGTTTGAAGAGGTCTGCCTATTGCTTTGGTTGAGTTTTGACACAGACGCCCATGGCGCCAACTTTCGCAGCTACATCAAACGGGTCGATGAGAATGGAAATGAGGTCTACGGGATAAAAAAAATCGACAACGGACTTTCTTTCCCTGAGAAAAATAGCGAATACTCTAACATTTTAGCTTGGATGCCGAGCGCGATGGCGCCCATTTCGGAAGATCTGAAAAACAAAATTGCCAACCTTCCGATGGAGCAGATTTTAAAGCGCATGGACGATTACGAACTCACTGGGTGCAAAGAAGCCTTTAAAGAGCGGATAGAAATTCTGAAGGAGCTAGCGAGCAGGGACGCAATGACGATCGGAGAAATCGATCTGCGCTTCACGATCCTCGCCCATGAAGGAAAAGAATTTGCCTTAAGCCCCATGACGACCCAAGAAATCATCGATTTTCTCGGGGGCGGGAAATCGACGGTGGAAGAGAGCTCTTCATGAAAAAATTTCTTGCGTTATTCATCATCCTGAGCATCATTTTCCTTTACTTTCACAAGGACACTACCATGAAATTAGTCAACACCAAATCCGGTTTTGTCGTCGTTGAATACCAAGGTGACAAGACCATTTTTCACGACCGCATATTAGAAAAGGAAATGAGAGTGCGTGGCATTACTATTCCCCCTGCGCTGCGTTCTGAGTACGGTGGAAAATCCGCCGTTCGCCTGAACGAGAAGGAATTTCAAAAAGCCTTCAAAGAAATTTACTGCAAACAGGCCTTTCATTCTCCCTTCGCCTGGGAAGGTTGAGCCGTAAATTTTCGAATCGTCTCCGCTTTTTGGACAGGGGTTGAGCTATGCCCATCCCTATCATGAAAAGCATCCTCTGCCCAATTCAAATCTGCTGGTTCTTTCGGCTCTGAGTTTTTAAGAACGCCATAATGTTTTGCGTAGATCATCTTTCTCCCAGCTGTGGGCATTCTTGAAAACCGCTCTAATGCACGTTGCAGGGAATCTTCCGCATTTTTCTCAATCAAATTGGCAAGCTCATTGAAAATGACGCAGTGCTCAGAGCTACAATCCAAGGAATAGACCCCATTGAAATGGGAGTAAAATATTTCTCCGTCAGACGCACAGATAGCCCTTCCTTCGCCAACTTCGTTTTCAAAGGTAACTAGGCAATTTTTTGTTTTGATGTCCCACACTTTGATCACTTTCGCGCAACAACGAGAATAGAGCAATCCGTCATCGATGTGCATAGAATTAATTTCCTCCGCATGCCCCTTGAGCTCACCGATGCTTTTCTTTTCGATCAAATCGATGATTTCGATGCCGGCACGATCAGCAGTCACCACAAAAGCCAATTCTTCGGAAACAGCGAAGACCCTCGAGAAGAACCTTCTTCCTATCTCCTCAAATTTCCCTATGATTTTTTTTTGGTCTACATCATAAATCTCGATATTGCGTTCGCGGAAAATATAGAGTTTTTTCTTGGCCATGCCCACCGACCGCACATCATTGGCCTGAGGGGGAGTGGAAATGACTGCTTCACAAGTATATGGATCATTCCTTACATTCCAAATCTTAATCTCTTGCTGATGAACATGCACCGCAAGGTGTCCGTCATCGACAGCAAGAGAATTTACATTACCATGATGGCCATCCAGAGACTCAAACCACTTCGGCTTGGCAAGTTCCGTAACCTTGACCGTTTTGCTTTCATTGAAGTCGTGAAAGAGTTTTCCATTCGAAATGGCCATACTCACCATCTGATGCGCCCAACTTGTTTTTCCCCAGATCTCTTTGAGAGAATAGATCTTGTTCAGAAAATTCAATTCTCGCCGAGTCCTATCTCGGTATACTTTCTCTGAAACATTGCCACCTTCCGGAACGCGAAGATATAAAAGATGGGCCGAGAGCAACTTCGTGAAATCCAACTGGGAATTAACTGCCTGCATTTGCTTGCAAGTGCAATTCAATGTATCGTAGGTCTGACGATTTGTTTGCATGACGACATGGCAGTGACTGTCGCTTGTCATATTGAAAATTGAAGAAGTTTGTTGGATAGGTTTACTCATATTTTGCCTCTATTCTCAGGTGAAGGCAAAGAGTATAAAGAAGTTGTCTTTTTAGTTCTATACTGCTGACAGTTGAAAGTTAGAGAGTTTGCCAAGGAGTCGCCCTGAATTTGAGTCAGGCGAAGCCGGCGCTGAAGCAGCTCAACTTGAATAAGTTGGGCGATGCAAGCGGATCTCAAATTCAGTGGCTGACGACGCTGGCAAAACTCTAACTTTCAAGTGGAAGCAGTATATACCGAAATGAACTCGAAATTTGGTTTTTGGCCGCGTCGGACAGCCACTGACT
>CAZXVU010000178.1:0-2730 GCA_964644465.1 uncultured bacterium | reverse complement strand
TTTCATGGACCGTAAAACCTTCCTCAAGCAAATAAAATCTCTAGCCTTATACCTCAATCCAAATCAGCCAGAGCTTGTTTTTATTCTGCAGCAGCTTGTGATGAATGAACAATATGGAAGGCCGATCGGCTTTCTCAAGCAAGCTCTCTGGACGCAAACAGAGAAGCCTTATTTCTCCTGCGCCAATGGCGATCAAGATACTGTCGATCTAACTCTGACGCAAAAATCTCCGGATGAGCTCGAAGCCCGTTATTCTTTCCGCGCTCAGATCACAGACCCAAAGCACATGTATCACCACGACTTCGATGAAAGACATCTAGGCGGCGAAGTGCGTCTTGACTCTTCCTACATCCTCAAACGCAATACAGCAACTCGAGAATTCGAAGTCCATGGCCCGATCATCGATCCGGTAACTTTTTCCCGATAAACTAGAAATTTTATTGGGGATCGGTTAAAAAGATCCCTGATGGCGCAGGATAAAAAACAGCTCATTCTTGGAATTGATCCCGGAACCCGTATCACCGGATACGGAATTATCGATATGGACTCCCATCCTTACGATTTCGGATGCATCAGGCCTCCTCCCAATCTTCCTCTGCCAGAGCGCTATAGAATCCTTTTCGAAGCAGTCGAACAACTCATCGCCCGCCATCAGCCCTCTGCCATCGCTGTCGAATCGCAATTTGTATTGAAAAATGCGCAGAGCGCGATCAAACTCGGAATGGCGAAAGGAATGGTGTTTCTCGCTGCTGCCCGCAACAAAATTCCGATCTATGAATTCGCTCCGAAAAAAGCAAAACTCGCCGTCGTCGGTCATGGCGGAGCGAGTAAAAGCCAAGTGCAAAAAATGATCCAGGCGCTGCTCAGACTTCCCCAACTTCCAGAACCCGAAGACGCCGCGGATGCGCTCGCCCTTGCCATCTGCTGCGTCCACCAATTAAGAATCTAATCGGCGTCTTTAGGTTCCTTGATGTTCTTATGGAAAATACAGTTATCTTCGTAATGGTCTAGATCCCATTGCTTGCAATAGCAATATTTGCCATTCGGATCATTTTCAACATAGTGAGGTTTGTCAGATGAATTTTTCTTTCTGTATTTGCATATCTGAGAACACCAGCAGAGACATTTTGGATCATTAATACAATTTTCTTCTGTTGTGCACCGGACATTTTTTTCACAGGAAGAACAAAATAACAAAACAAACAACACAGGCAAAAAATATATATATTTCTTCAGCATCATGACCACCTTTCTTCTGTTATTTTTCATTTATCTGAATATTTCTTAAAATCGAAGATCAAATTTCTATTGAAAAATGGAAAGTGGGAGACTAAATTCATGATGGGAAGAAAATGAGGTCTCCTTATGTATGAATCGATCCAAGGTATCTTAAAAGAGAAAGAGCCTAACAAAGCGATTATCGAAGCTGGAGGCATCGGCTACCGCCTTGCAATTCCTCTCAATACCTACACCCGCCTTCCCGCCTGCGAAACTCCCTTAAAACTCTACCTTTCCCAGGTCGTTAGAGAAGATGCGCATACTCTCTACGCCTTTCTTCAAAAAGAAGAGCGCGACCTCTTCGAAGTTCTCATCACACTTTCAGGCATTGGCCCAAAAACTGCCCTTGCGATTATCGGCCATATGGAAATGGGCGCTTTCCAGCGCGCAATCTCCAGCGCAGATACTCGGCTTCTCAGCAAAATCCCGGGGATCGGCAAGAAAACAGCAGAACGACTTGTCATTGAAATGCGCGATAAGTTCAAAGGCATCTCCAAAAAAGATAAGACGGCCATCACTCTCACTTCAGGCGATAGTCTTCTAGGCGATGCACTCAATGCACTCCTGAATCTCGGCTACAATCCTATGGAAGCGCAGAAAGCTGTCCACAAAGCTATGGAAGAGAAGAAGGAAGAGACAGATCTCGGGCGCATCATCACCGCCGCTCTCCAAAAAATCTAATCGACGCTAGAGTGATAGATGATCGAGCCATTGTTTGGATCGAGCATGAGATAGCGGAGCTTCCTCTTTTTGAAATGGAACATGTTCTCCAAAGAATTGGCAAAAGCATCAAAAGAAAAATCGCCGATCCTTCCCAATGACCAATTGTCTTCGATGAAACGGAGAATCGATGTTTGATCGATCAGCGCGCTGTCGACATAATTGGTTTTAGCCCAAGGAGAGATCAAAAGAAAAGGGAGGCGGAAACCATGAGCAGGGCGTCCCTGATAATTGCCGATCGGCATATTGGGCCCTGCCATTCCAGGACCGGTAAGGGCATCATCGGGGATTTGAGAATCGTTGATGATCGGCGGCATCTCATGATCATACCAACCTCCCGAATCGTCGTATGCGACAATGATCGCCATCTCTTTCCATTGTGGTAGAGTTTGCAGTTTATCGATGAGGGAAACGACAAAGAACTGCTCTAAAAGCGGGCTCGAATTTCCTGGATGCCCATTTTGATAGCCGGGAGCCTTAAGGAAGCTTACGAATGGGAGATTGCCATTTTCCATCACGGCCCAGAAATCGGAAATGTCGTAGAGATGGTTCGCCTGGTCAGTGTATCCGATCATATCTACTGATGTAGGGGGAAGATGGGAAGGATTCGAAGTCGATGCATAATATTGAAAAGCGTTGTGATGGGGGACATAGTCAGGTGTCAACCCTTTAGGGCTTAAATGCTGTGCAGAACAATTGGCAAACCCTCCCTGGAACCATCCCCAAGTAATC
>CAZXVU010000177.1:0-2730 GCA_964644465.1 uncultured bacterium | reverse complement strand
ATTGGAAAGAGATCCCAAAAGATGTTCGATTTCTGGATCGGAGTAGGCCCATACTTGGCTGATACAAACCAAGAAAAAGAGGATCAGACGAATCATAATGAACTGTCCAAAGACTTTGAGTGACCTTAAAGTTTTAACAAAATTGTCAATTCTCCAGACAATCTAACCATTGAAGTGTTATTTGCCGGTCCTCTGTGGACTAATTTGTCATGAAAAAGTACGCAATACCCATCAAAGTTTGTCAGAGGGCACAGGAATTTTTTTTCATGCTCCTCTAGCCATGGTGCTTGAATCACAGGCTTATACCCATTTTTAGTTAAAACGCGATCTGTAGGTACAGTTTGCAAATGGCTGCCAGGGACTACTTGTAGACTATTTGTTTGATCGCAACCGAGCAACGGGAACCAAATTTTCCACCTCTCATCGTAGTCAAAAGCAGAACCGACTTCAGCTGGTGTTCCCTTGGCAATCTCCCAAAATTGACAATCGCAATGAGCAGCGCCTACATCAGGCTTTCCGGGTCTTACACAGCGCCAAAAGATATCGTAAGAATCTTCGCGTAGCGCGTGATTGATATCTCTTTCATCTTTGCACGCATAGTTAACTCCCGTACGCGTACCTCCAAAATGATCTTTCAGGCTGCTAACCCAGCTAACTGCTAATTCAGCTACTGAATCGGGAAACATTCTAAAAGGCTTGGCAAATTTTTTCACAAAATCCTCATCTGAATAGCTCAAAGAGACTTCGGCACATTTTTTTTGTGCTTCACTCTCATTCAATCCCTCTGCTTGAACTCCCATGAATTGAAAAATGTGGGATCTCATTACTTTCGCAACTTCTCGTGGGAAGGGAAAAATAATGTACCCATTTCTTCCCATCTCACTCGATTTTCTTACATTTACTGTCATCGTCATAATTTACCCTGAACTGATGTCCAGAAATTTTTGCTTCTGCGCAATTTATACATATCTGGATCGTTTTCTAAAGCTCTTTCTAGCTCTCGCGTTCCAAAACGATCGTGGGCAACACTGAAATTCCGCCCTTTTACACCGCTCGATTGAGTCGTTACAATCCAGGTACAGCATTCGATGACTTGGTCCATAGGAACCCACTCTGTTCCTTCTAGCCGATCTTTTGTTTTGTCAAAATTGATCCCAGCTCTTTCTCTTCCCGCTTTCAGAGTCGATTCATGAATTTTTGTCTTCACCCACCCAGGTCCTACGATTGAAAAATTCGTGTCTGGAATTTCTGCATCTAAAAATTCACACATTTTTGTGAGCGAAATTTTTGAAATGGCGTAACTTGAGTAATTGACGACCGCACTGTTCGCTCCACCGCCCGCAAAAAAAAGGACACTAGACTTTTGGCTCTTCTTATTTCTAACGGGAAGAAGAGTGTGCAAAATGCGCATCTGCTGCGTAAAATTGACCTGCAAAGATTTTTCCCACTCCTCGAAATCGACACTCTCGAAAGGGCCAATGGGATCGAGAGTTCCTGCAGCAAAAACCAGGATATCCCACTCGTCGCAAATCGATTTCAGTAGGTTGCAAGCCTTTTGAATCGATGAAACA
This sequence comes from uncultured bacterium, assembly GCA_964644465.1. Lineage (GTDB taxonomy): Bacteria > Chlamydiota > Chlamydiia > Chlamydiales > SM23-39 > CAZXVU01. The sequence continues at coordinate 1,159 of CAZXVU010000177.1, read as the reverse complement.
GAAGCAAGATCACAGGGAACAAGTTTGATTCCAGATTCCTGTTCTAATGCTTCCACTGCAGAAGAATGAGAACGGTAGGTTCCAAACACCCTCCAGCCTTTTTTAGCCCATGATTTACAAAGAGCCTCCCCTATGCCAGAAGTCGCTGATATAACGATGGCCTTCAAATCCTTTATCCTCTTTTTTCAGTTCCAACCGACCAAATATAGTGACACATTGCATGGTAGCCTGTATGGAGGACCTCATCATTCATGCCGAACATAAATGCATGCTTAAAATACTTTAAGGTCAATTCCTTCAGAGTCTTCTGACTCTTAAGGTTAATGTGCTGCACTTCACTTCTCTTGCTTGCATAGGGGCTCGCTGTAATATTTGGCGTGCCAGTGATTAGTACGGATGAAGGCTTTAAAAATGCACAGACGTTTTGCATGAACTGTGCTTCTAAATGGGGCTCGAGATGTTCGATAACATCGATGGAATAGGCGGCATCTGCCTGTATTTTGAGAGTATCTTTATTCAGATCGATATGTTCATAAGTCACGTTCTTTAGGTGTTTTAGTCTTCTTGCGCACCCTTCCAAGTTGCGCTCGTCCCAATCGATACAGTGAACGTGTTTCACAGCTTGGGCCATAATAGGAACACCAAACCCATCTCCACACCCAATTTCTACAACTCTGTCGCTACCTTCCAACATTTTTGCACAAAATTTATAGCGTGCTAAAACGAAGGTCATATGTTTCGGATCATGGAGATAACTATATGAGGTCCATGGTCCAAGTGAAAGCTCTTCACATAAAAATTGCTCATCTGTTCCTTCCTGATAGCAATCCCATGCTGTGGCGACTTTATCTTTTAACATTGTGAAATCTCCTTTCTAAATTTATTAACCTTTGGTGAGTGTCAAGTTGTCAGCCTCTATTTGCTCACATTCATGCACAATGGCATCCAACTCATCCTTGGGAATTTTTGGATCTAAGTCTTCGATTCCTGCTCCAAACTTAAGCATCGGTACAATTTTTTGGCTTTCGATAATCTGCACATCACAAAGAAAGGGTCCCTTCTGCGACCAAATTTCTGGCAGTTTTTTTAAGTCCCTGTTCGATTTCAAGTCAAAATAGGGAATTTTAAAAGCCTCAGCTATTTTTTGATAATCGGGAAA
>CAZXVU010000176.1:0-2735 GCA_964644465.1 uncultured bacterium | reverse complement strand
GCGAGCTCTTATATTTAGACCTGTACTTAATTTTTTTCAATACACGACTCTCTTATTTTCTGAGTTCTTTTTTCCTTGGTATTGTTGGGCGAAAAGGGTGGAATAGTGCTGCATTTTCGCGAGAAAGTCGGCGGTTGAGCGATAGGGGGTATGGAGAAATGGGGATTTTAATGAAACAACCTGAATATTCTTTGTAATCAGCGATTCATGGACAGGAGCCTCCGAAAAAGAGGTAGTTTTCCGATGATAGAGCCGAACAACAGCTTCAGGATCCCACCCGCATCCTTTGATTCTCTTTCCGTTGTAGAAATTATGCCTCGGAATCAGGTAGGCAGATTTTGGATCCAATTTTAATGCAGAGATCTCTTGGATGAGAGGAGGGGAGAGGATCTCATCGCTGTCTAGGGCGAGGATCCAATCATGAGCGGCAAGCCCCGCCGCCTGGTTGCGCATAGGGCCGAAGCCGATAAATGGCGCTTGGCAAAGTCGGACATTCGAAAATGATTTTGCAATCGATAGCGTAGCATCGGTCGAGCCATTATCGAGGATCAATACTTCAGGGAACTGGCTGACAGATTCAAGAGTGGCGCGAAGAGTGCTGGCCGAATTCTTAGTGAGTATGCAAACGGAAATCATGCTGCAAATCTTAATGAAAATGAGCTTCGCATTCAATCGGAAAAAAGTTATACTGGCTTCTTGAATTAAGGTTTTTATGCGACATGCTTTGACTTACGATGATGTGGCCTTGGTGCCGCAGTTCAATAATATCCCATCCAGGACCGAGCCTTCTTTAGAGACATGGCTCACAAAAAAAATGAAGATCGGGATCCCTCTTTTAGCAGCGAATATGGACACAGTGATCAGTCAAGAACTCGCAGAAATCCTGATCGCGCAAGGAACCATTCCTATTTTCCACCGATTTACTCCCTATGAAGAGCAGGCAAAATGGGTCAAAAAATTTAAGGAAAAAACCTTCATCTCTTGCGGGATCGGCAAACTCGATGAAACGCGCAAACTTCTCGATCTGGGAGCCATTGGTGTTTGCATCGATGTAGCCCATGGCCATTCCGATCGGATGTTCCACCATATCCAAGATTTGAAAAAGACCCATCCCGACAAAGAGATCATTGCCGGAAATGTCTGTACGGCAATGGCCTATCACGACCTGGTCAATGCAGGGGCAGATGCAGTCAAAGTGGGCGTTGGTCCTGGGGCTGCTTGCACAACCAGAATGGTCACAGGTTTTGGAGTCCCTCAGTTCAGCGCAGTGCAAGATTGCGCGCGGATCGCTGAGAAACTTAGAGTCCCCCTCATTGCCGATGGAGGGATCCGGACGAGCCGCGATGTCGTTCTCGCTTTGGCAGCTGGAGCGAGTACTGTTATGGTGGGAAAACTCTTTGCCCAAACCTCAGAATCTGCGGCACCCAAGCGGAAGACGGATAAATATCCTTCTGGCATGGAGGCGAAATTCCGCGGTCAGGCATCGATCGATTTCCAAAATGATTTTTATGGCGGACTGAAAGCGAAGACGGTCGCTGAAGGGATCGACTTCTGGGGGCCTGTCACAGGCGGGTCTGAAGAGCTGATCAATAATCTCCTGGGAGGGATCCGGAGCGGCATGACCTATGGAGGGGCGAGAAATCTCAAAGAACTCCAAAGGAAGGCCGAATTCGTCCAAGTGACTGCTTCCTATATCCATGAAAGCAAACCCCGCCCTGATTGATTGATCCAAATGGCTAGTTCGGGGATAATAAGCTTAAGAGATCCCTGTATGGTAAAAGATTTCCTTTACGCTGATAAGAAGATTTACGATTCGGTGCATGGCTTCATTCCTTTCGATGAATTTGAAAAGGAATTGATCGATTCGCTCCCTTTCCAAAGGCTCCACTATATCCATCAGTTGGGGATTGCATACCTTGTATATCCTGGCGCTACCCACACCCGTTTCGAGCATTCCTTGGGAGTCATGGCCCTCGCCACCTTGATGTTCGAAAAAATCGCAAAATCTGTCCGGCCTGACGTATTCCACTTCGTGCCTAGAAAAGGATCCTCCGATTACTTGTATTGGCGAAGAGTTCTCCGCATGGCTGCCCTTTGCCATGATCTCGGCCATTTGCCATTTTCTCATGTCGCTGAGAAAGAACTTCTTGGACCATTCGGGCATGAACAGTGGACTTTGAAGATCATCGATAGCCCTTATCTAAAGCCTGTTTGGGATAAATTGCGCAATGCGCCTTCATATCTAGAAGATGTAATAGAGCGCGATATTGTCGAAGACATCAAGAAGATTGCTATCGGCCAGCAAAAATGGAAAGAAATTACAGGCAAATCGTTGACTCCTTGGGAACGGATCGTTTCCGAAGTGATCACAGGCGACTTTTTTGGCGCCGATCGGATCGACTACCTTCTCAGAGATGCGAAGAGCACAGGCGTCGCCTATGGCCTTTTCGACTACCATCAGTTGATCGAGATGATCCGGATCCTGCCAAGCGCGGATCGAGGAGCTGATGAGCTCCAGCTAGGGATCGATGAAAATGGGCTCGAATCGTGCGAAGCGCTTCTTCTGGCGCGTCACTTTATGCACCGGCGCATCTATCAATATTCTTCAGTCAAAGCGTATAATTTCCATTTGCGCAGGTACATGAAAGCCAATTATTCGACAAAACCATTGGAAAACGTCGATGAATTTCTCGCCTTAAGCGATACAGATGTGATTTCTGCGTTAAATAAAGCTG
>CAZXVU010000175.1:0-2758 GCA_964644465.1 uncultured bacterium | reverse complement strand
ACCGTTTTCCATGATATTCAGGCCTCAAATACATGGTCCCATTTGAACAATGAACGACAATAGCATGGATTCTCCATTCTTGAGCAAGGGTAATTGCCTCTTGCTTGGCAATCCAAACATCACGTCCATTTTGACGAATGCAATATTCATGAATCACTCCTCGTTTCATATGGACACCTGTGATCACCCATTTTTCTATGAAATCCTCTTTCCCCACCTTCCACTTTTCGGTAGTTTCTATCGCCTGCCAGAAGGCTTTAAATTCTTGATCGTGCAATGATTTCACTGTGCGTTCAGGGTCAAAGCCTGTCTTATCTACAATGATATTGATATAATTTGGGTTCAGTGCATCATAGCGAATCATCGCTTCTCGTAAAGTCAAAGGCGAGTAGATTCCTCCCTTCAACATTACAACCAATGCTTCGTGACCTGTTTCATAATCGGGATAGACCGCATATTCATTTTCCCTATAACCAGCGGTTCCGATGGCTCGTCTCTTTGCGCTTTTGCTATATGGGCTGGCTCTGAGATTTCCTGGATTATTACATCTCCATGCTACAGTTCCTCCTCCGCGAATCGTCATGTTTCCATGCTCGTCAAAATATTGAACTGTGAACAATGTATCTGGATCTCCACAATTCGGAGGGCCGCTTTTCGCTTTAACAAAAACCATATACTCACCATTTTCAAGAATATTCATTTTATTTCATTTTAAACCAGAACACAAACAAAATTAAACGCACACAAAATAATTTAATAACAAGTAAAATATTCAAACAACATTAACCCAGCATTAATTGCTAATCGTTATCAAATCGATGCATTCCAATTAAAAAACGAAAATATTTTCACAAATATTCTGCTTTTGATAATATTCGTGCATGAGCAAAGAACATCAGCTCCTCCAAGTCGCTGAGAAACAACAAGGCTACTTCACAAGCCGGCAAGCAGTAGAAAGCGGATTTTCACAGGCAAATTTTCATCGCAAAATCCGGTCAGGAAAATGGTGCAAAGAAAATCTTAGGGGCATATATCGGCTCGCAAATTACCCCACTACTTCACGCCCAGAACTTGCTCTCTGGACGCTTTGGAGCGCTGACAAGCAGGGCATTCCTCAGGGCATATGGTCGCATGAAACGGCGCTCGAAATCCATGGACTCAGCGATGTAGCCCCTACCAAACTCCACATGTCTGTACCGAAAAGCTTCAGGAGAAGCACTGAAATTCCTAAAAATCTCTGTTTGCACTACGTCGACAAGATTCCTCAATCCGACATCGAGACCCGACAAGGATACCATGTCACCACCCCGCTGCGAACATTAGCCGATGTAATACGAGAAGGTTCAACTCAGCAGGAGCAAATTGTACTGGCGATTCTCGATCTAGCAATTCAGAAGTCTTTGATCAAAGGACTTGCAACGATTCAGGAAATGGAACAGCTCGTGAACTATACAAACTCACCTGAAATGCGTGAAATAGTTAAGAAGGCGGTCGATGCTGTATGGACTCAAGCCAACGATCAATTAACTGATTTTGGACGGATGGCGGAGCCTTACACGATTGGCCTTCATTTAGGACAAGGGTTTGGAACTGCGGTGCTTTGCCAGCACAAGTCGCAATATTTCTTCCTCACAGCAACACATGTAGCAAGAGCTCTTCGCAAAGCGAAGTCCGTAAGCCTGCTGCTGCGATTCGACTCCATTCGAAGAGAATATCCCGCTCGGCCTGCCAAACACTTCACTGTGATTGAATGGGATACAACCTTTCATGACGATATGTTGGACAATGTTCTTTCATCTCAACCAAAAGATCTGGCCATTGTCTTTCCCCCTCAAGAGATTGTTGATTCGTTGAAACTATTTAAAGCATTCTACAATATTCCTGATGAACCGCCGAGTTTTTCACTAAAGGATGCATTCGTCTCGATGGGCGGCATCGAGCCAATTTTTTTTGACGATGGCAAAACTGTCCAATTGCACATTGGACCCTATGCGTTTGTCGCTTCAAGCTATCGTCAGTTTCCCGATGTAGATTACATCGTTTGTCCGGTTAGCAATCAAACCTATGAGATCAGGAACTTGCGAAGGAAGGTCATCAGCTCTTTTGAAGGAATCAGCGGCAGCGGCCTATGGAAGTTCGTAGACAACACTCCACTGCTTGTTGGCATCGCAATCGCTCAAGATCCCGCTGGATACGACTCCTCATCAGGATTAAGAAATGTCTATTTTCACGGACCTCGTTCCATTCTCGCAGCCCTTTCAACCCTAGGACGCACTCATGAGCATTCTCTCTAAAACAGCTACCGACTTTCGCCAACACTTGGAAACAACTCTTCGCACTCACGCCACCAAAACAGGTGTAAACATCCAGCGCCTCCGCCAAAAGGTTGCGTTTGACCGTCTTTTGGCAAGAATTGCAACTCAAGATCCACCTTCTTTTTTCTTAAAGGGTGGCTATGCCATGGAATTGCTCTTCGCCCATGCGCGCGCAACAAAGGACATGGATTTAACTTGTTGCAAACGTGCGAGCCATGCAAAAGAACCTGTGAGCGAGCTGATTTTGCAAGAACTCATCTTGCTTACGCGCATCGATTTAAACGACTATTTTATCTATCAAATCGGTCAACCTCAGAGTGATATAGAAAATGCACCTTATGGCGGCTCTCGTCATAGCGTCAAAGCAGTCATTGACGGCAGGCCTTTTGTGGATTTTCATCTTGATGTATGAGTCGACATGCTTTTCAACCAGATAGAGAAAG
>CAZXVU010000174.1:0-2791 GCA_964644465.1 uncultured bacterium | reverse complement strand
TACAGTCAAGCAGGCTCATCACTTACAAAGGTGTTCCGGAAGGGCGTTTTGCAGATCTTTTCCGAATGCAAATAAAAACTCGCTAAGAGTTTTGTAGGTTTGATCCTGGCCGACAACTTTTATTTTTCCATCGGAAATGTAGAATGTTTCGAACACAAGATCTTTGTCTTTGGAATAAGTCAGATGATATTGGTCTTCGTCGGAAGAAATAGAGAAACTTTGGGGATTCTCCATGAGATATTTGCTGATCGGACCCATATTGTGAATGTGTACAAAATGAACCCATCCCGATAGGGGACTTTCAATCTTCTCTTTAAGTCTCTGGTTTTTATTTTGAGGCGAGACATGAAGCCCTTGGCTCCATTGCCTGAAAGAGGGTCCTAATTCATAGAATTCCCTAAGTTTTCGGAAAGAGTCGAAAGCGCGGTTTTTCATTTCAATCTTTCCAGACCCGCCCGTGAGAGTCGTTCCAATCTTATTGACCGGAATGTTCACTGTGATTTGAATGCGATCCGTCATTTTCAATAGATGGATTCGATCTTTTAACACTAAAGTAGCGGCATGCTTCTTCCTGCTCGGGATGATCGCAAAGGTTCCAGTAGGCGCAGCTGCAATTTCCTTGACGACTTCAGCAACAGTTCTGTTGCGAAAAGTAAATTCAGAAAGCTCTTGCTTTATAGGTTGTCTAGAAGAAGCCCAAGGATCAACTTTTAAAAGATTAGCCATATTCTCACTGATTTAGATTACTGGAAGAAAAGCGCTTCTTGGGGTCTCTTCCATAGGTGTATAAAAACTCCTCAAGAGTCCTAAAAGTGTGCATTCTGCCGCAAACTCGAACTTCCCCATTGGGAGAAACGTTGAAATTAATCTGTTTGCTGACAGTCTTACCACCGAACTGGATATGAAACTGCATTTTGTAAGGATGCAAACCGCCCTTGAGGTCGTAAATGATAAAGCTGCCCGACTCTCTAAGAAAGAGATTGATTTTGTGAATCTGTTCTCGCCTTTTATGAAAGGCTTCCGAGTCAATTCTTGTAAAAGCAGAAGGACTTGATCTATCTGATGATGGTATTTGATGAACAGTTGCCATAATTACAAAATGTTACTCTATTGTTAAATAAAAGACAATTATATGAAAATTTTCACTTGATCGTTGCTGGAGCATATTTTTTGAACATGAGGAGGACGACTCCCATCCAGGCAATGAAGACAGAGACAGAAAGGGCGCTGACACAGGATAAAAGAGCGGCCCCTGCAACGGCCTGAAGCCCTAGGACGCATAAAGAGACTAGGGCTTTGGAAGTCCGATAGGCAAAGACATCGATGACTGCTTTGGCGCGATACTTCTCATCCAATTGAAGAGGGATATAGAGCATTTCTCGAAGGACCCCAAAAAGCGAGAAATCCACTGCTTTCAGGAAGACAAAGGAAAATGAGATTAAGGCAAAGCTGGGCATCACCCACGAGAAAAGACCGCTCATGCATAGGAAAAAGGGAATGAAGAAATGGCTCCGTTTAAGACCCAAAGTATGGATCATTAAAAATCCGCCAAAGAGCTGAAAAACACCGCTGATCATATTCATAAGGCCAATGAGTCTTCCGCAATACTCGGTGCGAAGGTCTTTATCGATGATATTCAGTTCAAGATGGGAGTTGAAAAGATATTCCATGAGCCCGACGGAGACCTGCATAAATACGACAAGGAGCAAAACAGATAATAAGAAGGGAGAGCGTCGGATCAGCGACAGCCCATCGCTTGCTTTCGGATTCTCAGATAGATCTTTTTGGAACGAGGTATCTTTTACGCCGCTATGCTTTAAAGCCATCCCATACGCAAAGATCATGACCATATAGATCGGGAGTGTGAAAAAGAAAAGATGCTCAGATCCAATTTCTACGGCAAAAAATCCGGGGAGCAAACTTCCTAAAATCGATCCCACAGTTCCCATCGCAAAGATCAATCCATAAAGGTATTTCGCGCGGGAGGAGGAGATCGTGGAATGGATCATCGACCAAAGCTGTTTGAACATCAAAAGGATATAAATATCCTTCCAGGCGTAATGGAAGAAGATCAGTTTAGGATAAGAAGTGAGGGTCAAACCGCAAATGAGACTGATAGTCATGGCGGAAACGACCATGGCTCCCATCATCTTCAACGGGCCGATCTTGGGCAAGAATCGGCTATATAGATAGACCACCAATAAATTCAATGGGACCGTGGCCAGCCAAACATATGGGTACGCTTTTGCGGAGAAAACTGTGAGGAAGATCGCATTGCTCGCCGGCCTGACAATCCCGTACTCGCCTGCTATTGTCATTCCGCAAAGCATGGCAAAAAAAATGAAGAGTTTTTCTGTGCGGGACAGACTCTCCGTTTGAACGGAAAATGTCATGGAGACCACTTCTCAAGAAAATTGACCAGCTCGAGGTCTCTCTCGGGAGTGATAAACACCCAGTTCGATTTTTTTGAGGGGACTCTGAGAAGAAGATCGGAGCAGTCGCGGGCTTTTTGGATGATCACATGCCTTCTGGAAACGGGGAATGAAAGGCGGTCGGGAGGAAGCTGCATCGTATGGAACTCCCAGTCGATCTCTGCATCGGTCAATTTATTTTTGCTTTTAAAATCTTTTAAATCTTTTTCGGTGATTGCATCAGCCAAAGCAATCGCCCGGAAACGGTGTTGGCGGAAGATGATGCATTTTGCATCGGCATGGCCAGGCAGCTTTGGATCTTTGGCAGCTTTATTTAACGCAGAAATCACATCTGTATCGCTTAAGGCGAGAAATTCATC
>CAZXVU010000173.1:0-2809 GCA_964644465.1 uncultured bacterium | reverse complement strand
TGCAATAGATCGCGGTCATTTTCATTGAGGATGCGGCTTGCATCGAGAAGCAGAAGGATGAGGTCTGCGTCTTCCATCGCTTTTTTCGAGCGGCGGATTCCCTCTTGCTCTACAATTTCCTCGGTTTTCCGGATTCCTGCAGTATCAATCAGGCGGAAATGAAGCCCGCCTAGTCGTAAATCTTCTTCGAGAAGATCTCTGGTCGTCCCTGCAATTTCTGTGACGATGGCGCGGTCTTTTCCTAAAAGAGCATTCATGAGAGATGATTTGCCGACATTGGGAGAACCAAGCAGGCAGAGTGAAAGTCCTTCATGCAATGCTTTGCCATCATGGAAAGTCGATTGGAGCTTTTCCATCGATTTACAAATAGCTTCGAGAGAAATGGCAAGTTCTTCCATGGAAGTGAACTCGAGATCTTCTTCAGGAAAATCGACCCATGCTTCCAATATGGCCGCAATATCTGTCAGTTCTATTTGAAATTGAGAGATCTTTTTCGAGAGAGCTCCCTGAAGCTGGTTCTCGGCCGATTCGAGGGCCAATTCGCTCTTCGCTGCAATGAGCTGTTGCACTGCTTCGGCCTGGGCAAGATCGAGTTTGCCATTGAGAAAAGCCCGGAAAGAAAACTCTCCTGGCTGGGCTGGACGAGCGCCGCACTCAAAAATTCTTTCGAGAACGCGCCGCGTTACAAGGCTTCCCCCATGGCAAGAAATTTCTACAGTATCTTCGCCGGTATAGGAGTTGGGCCCTTTCATGACGAGGAGAAGGACGCTATCAATGGTTTTCCCATCTTGATTTAAGACATTCCCATAATGGGCTGTATGGCTCTTGTAGGTTTTAACAGGTCCAGAAAAAAGTTTTTCAGAAATTTCATAAGCCTTTGAGCCAGAAATGCGTATAACAGCAATTGCCCCCTCGCCAGAAGGGGTAGTGACAGCCGCAATTGTATCTTCTTTTTGATAAGAATGGGTCATACGTGCAATGAATATATCATAAAAAGGAATAGAAATGGACTTAAGATTAAAAGGGAAAAGAGTATTGATTCAGGGCGCTTCCACAGGCATGGGTTTTGCTATTGCAAAAGGGTTTGTTGAAGAGGGAGCGAAAGTGCTCATTTGCTCGAGTCATGAAGAAAGAGCTCAAAAAGCAGCAAAAGAATTGGGTTGTTCCTATTTAGTTTTGAACTTGGATGAAGAGCATTCCGGCGAAAAATTCGTTCAGGAGGGCGTGAAAAAATTCGGGGGGATTGATGTGCTTGTTACCAATACAGGCGGGCCGAAAAAAGGGACATTCAAAGACCTCTCCTTATCGGATTGGCAAAAAGGGTTCCGCCATCTTTGGATGAGCGCTGTTGAATCGATCCATGCCGCACTTCCCTACATGAAAAATCACCATTCTGGAAGAATTCTTCTGTTAACATCTACAGCCGCTAAGGAACCGATTCCCGGACTTTTTCTTTCCAGTAGTTTTCGCGCTGGCTTGCTAGGACTCATGAAACAGCTGAGTCAAGAAGTGGGGAAAGATGGCATCACAGTCAACGCGGTCCTTCCTGGCTACACGAAAACTGAACGCCTTGCTGAATTGCATTTAGATGAAAGTAAACTAGCCGAAGAAATTCCTCTGCGCCGGCTGGGCACGCCGGAAGAAGTCGCAGCGCTTTTTGTTTTTCTAGCCTCAGAGCGGGCAAGCTACATCACTGGCCAAGCCATCGCTTGCGATGGGGGAATTTTGCAGTCTTATTGATCTTAAAAGTTCTTTCTCGAGAAGTCCATTTCACTATGGAAGATAAATTTTAACGAAGATATTCTGAACGCTTATGCGATTTCTGATTCTTTTTTTTGCCTGCATTGCTTTTTCTCTATCCGCTTCTGAAGAAGAATGCTGCTTCTGGGGACCGCGCCCTCAGCAAATTCGAGTCCGCCATATCGAACCCAATGGAATTGGCTATCGAGAGGGGTACACTTCCCTCGATTTGTTTTTGACTGTTCCCTTAAAGTGTTCTAATTTCCTCCCTCTGTTCGATCTCAGGGGACATGTTTTCAATCATGGCAAATATGCTCTCAATACAGGATTTGGCTTTCGATGGCTGCCAGAGCGCTTTGCAAAAGTTCTCGGCGTCAATTTTTTCTACGATCACCGAAGAACAAACAAACGACCCTATAACCAAGTGTCAATGGGATGGGAGCTCTTAGGCCAAAGATGGGATTTCCGCGCGAACGGATATTGGACTGTAGGAGGGAAAAGAACGGATCCCTTTGATTTTTCCTTCGATCTGTTTCCCAATAACACCTTTCTGATCACGGCAGAGTATGAATCTTCCATGAAAGGCGCCGATGGCGAGGTTGGATTCCATTATCCAATCATGGAATGCGTGGAAGTTTATGCAGCAGCAGGTCTCTATTATTACTACGCGGGAAAATTCGGAGTTTCTACGACTGGGGGATCTCTGCGGGCCTCTGCTACGATCTTCAAGTATTTGACGTTAGAGGCCAATGGCAGCTACGACCATCTTTTCAAATGGATTGGACAAGGCGCTATTGCGATCAATATTCCGTTTGGACCCCGCAAACCGATAGAGAATTGTCTCAACGAGAGGCTCTATCAGCTCATTCAGCATAACGAGATCATTGTCGTGGACACATTCCGACATAAACTCTAAAGCGAGGCTTATGAAAACTCTCCCCATTTTTCTTCTATTAGCTTCTTCTGCCTTTGCCAAACTTCCTCCAACGACTACGCCAATTAAGTATGTCGTCATTATTTTCCAAGAAAACCGTTCTTTCGACCACTACTTTGGAGCGTATCCTTTTGC
>CAZXVU010000172.1:0-2849 GCA_964644465.1 uncultured bacterium | reverse complement strand
GCAGATAATGGAGGACTTCAAAAGTCAATCTCGCTTGCTTGGCATCTTTGTCCCCTGCTTTTCCAACTTCCGCGCGATGATCGCCGTGGATCAAATAGTGTTCAAGGCGTCCGAATTTTTCCGCTAAAATTCCTTCGATTTCCGCATGATAGACTCTCTGGATCTCTTGGAGCCGCGACAATTCATTTAGACGGCTTAGCGCTTTACTGGTGCGGGCAAAAAGAACAAGGCCGCTTACGGGGCGATCGAGGCGATGGATACAGTGCAGGAAGACGCTGCCTGGCTTATTATACTCTTTTTTGACCCATTCTTTTGTAAAATCTTCCAGCGAAGGATTGCCCGTGTCGTCAGGCTGAGTCAATAAACCGGCAGGCTTTGCGGCCACCAAAAGGTGGTTGTCGCAAAAGACGATCTCTGGAGTCTCTAGCTCTTCCTTATTCAGATGAGCTCCGTTGGCGTACAACTTCATATAAAAGTAATGTGGTAGCGGATGCGACATTTAAAGAATCTGCGATGCCAAACATGGGGATGCGCACAGCGATATCCGCTTGTCTAATCCAATTTTCACTCAATCCATATTGCTCTGTTCCAACGACGATAGCAAGCGGAACCTTAAAATTAACTTGAGTAAATTCCCCTTTTGCATGAGGCGTTGCAGCAACAATTGCGATCCCCTTTTCTTTCAAAAAAGCCAAAGTTTCTTCAGATCCCGCCTCCACGACTGGAACAGTAAATAGAGTTCCAACGCTGGATCGGACTACATTGGGATTGTGAATATCGGTCGTCGGATCGCAAACAATCACGGCATCGACGCCTGCAGCATCGCAAGATCTTAAAATCGTCCCCAAATTGCCTGGTTTTTCGATACTCTCAGCTACAACAAGAAATGGATTTTTCTTCAAAACCAAATCCTTCAATCCTAAATGCACTTGCTTCGCCACTCCCAAAATCCCATCAGGCCGGTCTCGGTACGAAATCTTCCCAAAAACTTCTGGCGTGCACTCTAAAGTTTCGCAATTAGCCTTCTCGATCAATTCCCGTTCATTCTCTCCTAAAAAAAGCTCAGGGCAGATAAAAAGCGTTTCAATCTTTCTTCCCGAATCTACGGCCCTCTTCAACTCTCTATATCCTTCGATGATGAAAAGGCCGCTTTCATCGCGAGGGCGCCTGTCGCGCAATTTTACAACGTCTTTGACACGGGTATTTTGCAAGCTCGTGATCTTCATGGCGTCCATTTCGCAAAAGAACCGCTAGGAATGGAAAGCGCACCGGGAGAATGAAGTCCCATCTCGCCTACTTCGATATGACCTTTCTGAAGCGTTTGTCCCAATAGATGGCGCATGCCGAGAGGCGTAAATCCAGGAGTGTGGCAAGAGAAAATAACAAACAATGGTTTCTTCGTCAGAACTTCGCTGCAAAGCTCCAACAATGGAATAATGTCTCTTTCAATCTTAAATACTTCTCCCTGGCTTCCTCTGCCAAAAGTAGGCGGATCTAAAATCACAGCATCATATAACGAATTTCTCTTGATTTCCCGTTTCAGAAATTTCAAAGCGTCGTCTACGATCCATCGGATCTTTGCATCTTTCATTCGATTGAGTTCTGCATTTTGCCGCGCCCAGTCCACCATCCCTTTAGAAGCATCCAAATGGCAAACTTCCGCCTCTTGCTGCGCAGCGGCCATGGTTACACCGCCAGAATAGGCGAAGAGATTGAGAACTTTAGAGGATTTTGTAAGAAGGGGCCGCATCCATTCCCATAAATCGGAATGTTCCGGGAAAACGCCTAAATGTCCGAAATCAGTGGGCTCAATCTTGAATTGAACTCCCCCCAAAAATACCACCCAAGAAGAGGGGATCTTTTTGCGAAATGTCCATTGGTTCTTTTCTTTTTCCCGCGTAAATCGCGCAGCGGCATGGTCCCACTCCTCTTTCAAAGTGGGCTTCCAAACAGCCTGAGGACAGGGGCGGATGAGCGTGTACTCGCCGAATTGCTCCAGCTTCTCCCCATTTCCGCTATCGAGTAAAACATAATGAGATTTCATGAAAACGTGAATGTGTTGTGCACCAGACGCCTCCAGAGAGCGCCTAACGCGGTTTGCACAGTTAGTTCGATCGCAGATGCGCGGTCTGGCCGCGACTGAATGAGTCCTGCATCTGTTTTCTTTCCTCTTTGACCGATCGCAATGAAAATAGTCCCCACGGGTTTTTGCTTTGTCCCGCCTGCTGGGCCTGCAATCCCTGAAACAGCCAAAGCGTAATCAGCGTCCGTTTCTGCAAAAATGCCATGGACCATTTCCTCTACGGTCTTTTTGCTAACCGATCCGTCATGCTCGATTGTAGAGTGCTTCACTTGCAAAAATCGCTCTTTCCACGCATTGGAATAAGCGACAATTGAACCAAGCAGATAATGGGACGCATCGGGAATCGATGTCAATCGCGCCGCGATGGCGCCGCCTGTGATCGATTCAGCGAGGCCTAAAGTTTTTTTCCGAGCCATAAACTCGTGCTGAAGAGCCTTTTCGATCTGCCCTCCGCCAAAAGAAAATGTGGGGAATTTTTCTTGCAGATCCCTCACAAAGTGCTCGACCGGTTTTTCGCTTCGAAAAACAACCTGAACCCCGCCAAAGGATGGGAAGATTCCGATCTCCACTTCAGGATTCTTTTCCTGTATTTCCCGCAGATAAGGATCCACTTCCATTTCGCGCAAAAGACAAAGAGAGCATCTCCGTAAAAAAGGGACATGCTTCAAAGGAAAATGGTGTTTGATTTTTGGAAGCGCCTCTTCGATAAACATCCGCTCCATTTCGCTCGGAACGCCGGGCAGTAAAATCAACGCTTTTCCAGACG
>CAZXVU010000171.1:0-2988 GCA_964644465.1 uncultured bacterium | reverse complement strand
CCTAAAAAGAACAATGCCATCAGAACAGATCCGATCAAAATCGTGACAATACCCATCAGCATGGCATTCAAGGATGTCATTCTATCCGCCAGCCATGCAGTCATCAGCGAGCCTCCTGTAATCCCAATAGCTGGAACTAAATAGAAAAATCCATATTGCTCAGCAGAAAGTCCCATTAAATCGATGGCTATGAAGGGAGCTTCTTGAGAAAAAATGAAGATGACCGCAGTGGAAAGACCCATGAGGCAACCCCAAAGAACCAGATAGAGGTCTTTGAATTGATCCAGGTATCCCCGCGCAATTTTTTTGATCTGCAACGCTTCAAGATCTTTCTCCTTTAGAGTTTCTGGGAGGCCAAAACAAGAAATGATCAAAGCGATGGAGAAGAAGAGAAAAAACCAAAACCCCCCTCTCCAACCGTAGGACTCGGTTAGCGTTCCACTAACGGCCGTTCCAATACCCGGCAAAATAGCGTAAGCCAATAACGAATAGGACAAGACTTTCGTTGCGGCGGCTCCCACATGGAGATCCCCCACCATCGTATATCCAATTTTCAAAGTCACCGAACATCCGCAGGCCTGAATGAACCTGCCGATGCATATGAGAACATAGGAATCGGCAAAAAGGGTGATCAGAGTTCCAATTAAGCATATGAAAAGGCCGATAAAAAGGGTCGTTTTCCGACCGTACCGATTCGCTAAAGGGCCATATGGCAGACGGCCGAACGCTGTTCCCAAAAGAAAAAGGGTCATCATCCATTGGGCTTCCGAGCTTGAAAGATTGAATTCCCTAGTAAGCTCAGGATAAGCCGGAGTGAAAACAACAGCGGCTAAAGACAAATAGGAAAAAAGAATCAATACAACGATGACTAGAGGAAATTGGAGAAGCTTTGATTTAGACATAAGAACTTATTTTAACAAGCCATAACATATAAGGCGAAAAGATTTCGGTTGGAGAATTAATCGCTCTCCCCTACTCTTGCTCCCTTATGAAAAAGAAAGAACTGAAATATTATGGTTTGCACGCCTGTTTAGCTATTTGGAAAAGTAGACCAGAGGACATTATACGGGTTTACCTCGATTCCTCAAACTTAAAAACGTTTAAGCCGCTTTTAAAATGGTGCGCGGAAAAAAAGAGAGCCTATCATATTGTCCCTTCTGCAGATTTGGACAAGGTCAGCGATTCCGTCCATCACGAAGGAGTTTGCATATTGGCCAATGAACTCCCCTTTTACTCTTCTGAAGAGTTCCTCGCTACTTTGTCAAAGAGAGGACCCAAAATCTGCCTTCTTTATTTGGATGGAGTCCAAAATCCCCATAATCTTGGGTCGATCCTCCGCACGTGTGCCCATTTCGGCATTCCTTATCTCCTCGGCGAGCAAGGAAAATTGCCCGCTCTATCCCCTTCTGCATGCCGGATTGCCAAAGGAGCCGCTGAAATCGTCCGTCTCATTCCCTTGCAAAAACCCATTCAAACTCTCCATTCCCTCAAACAGAAAGGCTTTTCTTTGATCAGCACATCCTCTCATGGAGGCTCATCTCTCTATCAATTTCAATTTCCTTCTCGCGCCATCATCGCTTTAGGATCTGAAAGCCATGGAGTCAGCGCTGATTTTCTCAAGCTCGCCCCGAGCCAACTGAAAATTCCAGGAACCGGCCTCATTGAAAGTTTGAACGTCTCCGTAGCCACAAGCCTCTTCATTGGCGAATATTGCCGCCAGCACTTATGAGAACGTTGCATAACTGGCTTTGTCTAAAAAAATCGAAGATTTTTCTGCAGATTTTTGATTTGAGGGAGGAGGCATGCTCAGAGAGTAGACGACGAACCGAGAACAAAAATCTGCCAAAAAGGGCGATTTTAATAGATGAACGGAGTTATGCAATGGTCTCAGGATGAAAACAGGGTATTTGGCCCCTTTTGGGCTTGAAGAAAGGCTTAAAGAAGAGCTCAAAGGGATTGTCTGCCAATATGACAGATTGTTTCTGGCCGATGGACCTCCTCAAAATGTTCATTGGGTCCAGAATATTTGGTTTGATCCTCAGCTCATTTCTTTCAGTTCCATTTCCGATGGGGCTAAAAAACTTCGAGCGCTGCAAAAGTTATGGTCATTTTATCCTTACAAAAATATCCGAAGGGGCGAGTTGATTTCTGCAAATCTCCCTTATTTTTCTCCAAAACCACTCAGTTTTCCATCTATTCCTCCCAACTCGCCGCTAGGGTCTTGGACGCTGCTTGATGAGAAGACTCTTTTGGCATCGCCTCATTGCTCAAGTCCCTTTGCCCAAGGGGAAGTCCATTTTCACGAAAGTCTGCTTCCACCTGGGAGAGCCTATCTCAAGCTTTGGGAAATTCTCACAAAAATAGGAGTTTGGCCAAAAACCGATGAGCTTTGCCTCGAACTGGGAGCAAGCCCAGGGAGCTGGACATGGGTTTTGCAGCAATTGGGAGCCAAAATCATCGCCGTAGACAGGGCGCCACTTGCCCCTTCTCTGGCTGATCTTCCTCAGATCCAATTCATGAAAAGAGATGCTTTTTCCCTTCAACCGAACGACTTGCCGAAATTGGATTGGATTTTTAGCGATGTGATTTGCTACCCCGAGAAACTTCTCAGCTGGATTGAAAAGTGGCAGGAAACTGACGTCAACTTCGTCTGCACGCTGAAATTTCAAGGAGAAGGGGGATCGGAAATCATCCGAGAATTTGAAAAAATCGAAGGAAGCCGTCTCTTGCATCTGTTTTACAACAAGCACGAACTTACCTGGTTTAAATTGAGAAAAAAAATCGCTTCGGGCATTTTGTTTCCTTTGCAATAGGAAACAGAGATGAAATCGATCGTTTTCACTATTTTAACCGTGTTTTCAATGCAGGTATTCGGTGGAGAAGTCCCAAAATTAACACTGAGCGCCTCAGCATCGATTTTGAAACCCGCCGACGAGCTCCAAATGAAGATCGGCGTGGTTACCTTAGGTACAACGGCAGAGGAAGCTC
>CAZXVU010000170.1:0-3148 GCA_964644465.1 uncultured bacterium | reverse complement strand
TCCGTCAGATGGTGAATGATCTGCATCTGAAAGGAAATGAAATGATCCTCGATGTAGGCTGCGGCCGTGGGATGCTGCTTATCGAAGTCGCAAAACAGCTGAATACCGGCGTGGTCCATGGAATCGATCTTTGG
Organism: uncultured bacterium; assembly: GCA_964644465.1. Classification (GTDB taxonomy): domain Bacteria; phylum Chlamydiota; class Chlamydiia; order Chlamydiales; family SM23-39; genus CAZXVU01. The sequence goes on along the minus strand of CAZXVU010000170.1, from coordinate 3,014 downwards.
CTTTCAAAAGACCAATCGGGCAACAGTTCTGATAGCACTCTGCAGAATGCGCAAATCGAAGGAGTGGCAGACAAGATTGAATTGCAGACCGCCGATATGCGCTCTATCCCCTTCCCTGATCAAACATTTGATGTCGTCGTTTCAAGCCTTGCGATACACAATGTTGAAAATAAAGAAGAGCGGGAAAATGTCCTTCGGGAAATTCTTCGCGTTCTAAAACATGGGGGCAGGTTTGCGATTTTTGATTTCCACCATGTCAAACAATATAGAGAAATCTTCTCCCGAATTGGCGCTAGCGATGTAAAAATTTCTTCTCCCATCTACCAATATTCTCTGGCAGTGCGTATTGTAACAGGTAGAAAACAATAGGTATTTCATGGCACATCCCCTTACTTCCAAGAGAAAAGCGCAAGCTTTGTCTACTGCATTCTTCCTGATCGGTCTTGCGTCTCTGGTCTTTACAGACGATTGGTGGCCTGGGATTATGCTCGTTGTCGGACTTCCCCTTGCCCTACGGCAATTCATGCTAGGCCGAACCTACGATATGTGCATCACGCTGCTTGTCTTCGTTGGCACTTTCATCACTGTCCAATTCGATATCTCTTGGCGCGTTTTCCTCCCCATCCTCTTCACTCTTGGCGCACTCTATATCCTCTTCCGCGAATTCTTCGGTCCTGATGAGACCACCGAAGAGGAAAATGAAGAAGAACATGAGAAAGAGATCGAGGAAGATACAAAAAAGTAACACTTGTTACTTAGGCGGTCCTTTTTTTTCGGCCATAGATCTAAGAGCTTTTGCAGTCCCTGGACCGACGGTTGAGCCCATATGGTGCTGTGCAAGAGTAAAGGGCCCTGTAGCATCGCTCTCCATTTGTCTATGGGAACCTCTCTGCGCTTTCATCACAACTTTGTATTTATTTTTCAATCTTCTGAGAATATTGCGTAATTTATCCCCTCTTCTAATTCTCGGAGGACTGATGACAAGAGGCGCCTCTTTTCGATCTTCTCGTACAGCAGCAGAAGAATCGGCAGAAGCAGCAGCTGGACCGGCAGCTCTGGGATATGAAGGTCTGATCTGAGCTCGCGGAGTTACTGGAGCTTGTGCAGTGGGTCTTCTTTGAGTAACCAGAGCAGGAGGTTCGGCTGTCGTTGCCTCTGGGGTTTGTATGCTGATAGAGGGTCCTGGTAAAGAGGGTTCAGTTTGGGCATCGAGTTGTGCAATGATATCAAATATCCCTTGAACCTCTTCCTTGGATGCCGGTCTCTCTCTTTCGATTCCCAAAAACTCAGCCGTATCGTTTAAAGCTATTTCCAGCTTTTGATAATTTGGATGGGAGGGATCGTCAAGAGAAGCGTATTTAATGATTAACTCATTGATGGAGCAATTGAGAGAGTGGATCGAGTCAACGCAAGAAGCAGATAGACACAACGACTCTTTTAACTGTTCAATCGGCATACCTTGGCATCCCAATGCTCTCTCAATTTCATCTAAACTATCATCATTTAATTCGGAATAAATAAAATCCTGTTCTTTCACAAACTCATCTTGCAATAAAAGAACTGAATTGATACCTATAATTAACTCTAAATTATTATCATTTAACCATTGTTGAAAGGGAAACGTTTTATGGATGGAAATAGGACTTTCAAATGGCTGTATCTTATTCATCAAAGAAAGGTAATCAGTGATCATTGCTTGAACACTGAACGAAAGAAGGTTTAGAGTTGCAGCCTTGATATGCTTTTTATTCTGAGGCGGCAAAGGTTCTCTTTGCTTCCGGAAAAATAATTGGTCATATTGAACTCGAGGAATTGCCTGGGTCGACTGAGCAAAGGTATTCAAAACACTCAAACCCATTTCCAGAGATTTTAAACGGGAATTGAAATCGCGAACCCCTTTTTTGGCTTTCGCACTGATTGCATCAATCCGTGCTCTCAAAGTCTTAATCAATTGTCCAGCCTCTTTTTCCATTCCTTGATAGGGAATTTTAAAGAGTTTTTTGCCCATTGCACGAATGATTTCTGGATCTAGATGATTTCCATACAAAAGAAAGAAAGCAAAGTGTAATTTTTCATAGGGTTCAAGAAGCTTAAATCTCGTTATAAAATCTTCCTCGATACCTTGATCTGCACAGACTCTTTTAAGATTCATCATGAGATAATCAAGATGATGGAACAGGTCTATGTGCAATAGATGGATGAAAGGAATATGGGAAGAAGCTATTCTGTTTCTTTCCAATAAGTCCGTGACATATTCACTCTGCTCTTCAGAAAATGGGGGCTCTACAATTCCTCTGATTAATGGGTCATTTTTGGAAGTGATCGTAAGAGGATTCGAAGGGCGAACTGAGAGCTGATCCAGAGACCCTAATGCAACTGAAGATACTGCTGAGGTGGCAACCGCCGGGTTGACCATGGGGCCTGAAACGCTTTTTGTGTGACTCCCTCGAGCAAGAGCAGTTACATCGAATGCCATTAAGATATCCTTATATTAATTTTTTAATATATTTTAAACTAAAACGAACTTAAAATAAACACATTTATTTAATTAAAATCATTTTTATATATTAAATCGTACAAGCCAGCAAGCTACTAAATGCTAGATGGATACAATCTTCTTTTCCTATATTTCCTAGTATGTCATCCTTTTCGGTTTTAAAAAACCGAGAGGGGTATTTATGGCCGCAGTTGGAGGAACGTCAACAAAGCAAGCGATCATCGATGAAATATGGGATAGAGCCTTAGAGGAAGCTGAACCAGCGGTAGATGCGGTAGAATTTTTCACGACAAAAAAGGTTCCGGAACCTTTAAGCCCAGAAACCAGCACCCGAATCACCACAGCTTGGAACAGGGCAAAGGCCTGGCTCCTTGATATTACTGAACAAAATATTAAACGGCTGCAAAGCTCTGTGGATGCGAATCAGCGCATGCTGACATTTTACGATAGATCTCTTCATAAACCGGAAATGCAATCGTCTGGCCGGAGAAATTCCCTGGATTGCTCTGCTGATACG
>CAZXVU010000169.1:0-3214 GCA_964644465.1 uncultured bacterium | reverse complement strand
GTTTTCCTGTCGTCACCACGCGCGCCGCCAATGTGTATGGCCCCGGCCAGCAGCTCTACCGTATCATTCCTCGCACCATTTTATTTATTCTGCTCGGCCGCAAGATCCAACTGCACGGAGGCGGTGCCTCTACGCGAAACTTCATTCACATGAAAGATGTCTCGGATGCAACCTGGAGAATCATGCTAAACGGGAGCAACGGGGATACCTATCACATTTCCACACCTGAAGTGATTTCTATCCGAGATCTGGTGGAGAGGATTTGCCAGAAGCTCGATGTGCAGTTTAAAGACCATGTCGAAGTGGTTGGAGAGCGGCTAGGCAAAGACAGCTCCTATCATCTCGACAGCAGCAAGTTGAGATCAGAACTCGGATGGCACGACTTGATTTCACTCGATCAGGGGCTCGATGAATCTATCCAGTGGGTTCGAGAGCATTTCAATGTCTTAAGCTCGCAAAATCCTGACTACGTTCACAAACAATAATCGTGAAATTAATTGTCCCCTTGTTGTTCATCATAACTTTCTTCTGCCATTCTGCTAGTGCAGAGGATGCTACTTATGATTTTCTTGTAGAAACAGGAGAGAGAACAGATTATTACGATCACATTCCTGTTTTTAAAAAAATCTTCGAAACGATCAAAGTTAGGACTCTCTTAGAATTTGGTCTGGGGTATTCGACTAAATACTTTCTCGAGGCATGTTCAAAAGTGATTTCTGTCGAATTTGTCTCCGCAACCTGGGAGGCAGATTGGATAAAAACAGCTCTCTATCTTTACCGAGGTTGTTCAAATTGGGTTCCTGTAGTCTATTTTTCTAATTTCAATGGAGATTTCTCTTGGGCTCCTTACAAATATCATGGTTCTGATGCTCTCTATGTAGCCCATTCTTTTTTCACAGCAACAGGTGAAAGCTATGCCGCTATTGACAGATCTTATCAAAATGAAATGCAATTTTTCCTTTCAAATCTGACTAAATACAACACAATCGATCTAGCATTTGTGGATTCCGGAACGGTTCTTCGAGCAGATATTGTGCAACTCTTATTCGAAAAAATTCCCGTGATCGTAGCGCATGATACTAACACCTCTTATCTGGAAAAGAACCCCTACGGGTTTGCCTCATTACAGATGCCCGCAAATTTTGAAGAAATTCGCATTTCAAAAGGAGTTGGAACTACTGTATGGATCAAAAAAACGGAGGAGTTTGCCCCTCTCATTGAAGTATTGAAAGAGGTTAGCTCGTTTTAATCATCTAGGGCACCCCATCCATCCCTAATTTTTACCCGATGATGATCGATGAAAAAATAGGCCCATCTGTTGGATGGGTTACTCATATCAATGGGGAAATCGCCAACCACGTATGTATTTTGGGATACACCAGATAAATGATATTTCCTGGCAAGAGCCATGAAGGTGATCTCTTCTACCCCGATACAATAGAATTTATCAACCTGCTCCATTCTTTTTTCCCACTCCTCAAAAAGCGCTACAACTTGTGGATTGTCAAAATTCAGACCCATGATAGGGCCGCAAAGGAAGTGAATCTCGTGCATTTTTTCAGGAGGGACATCCAGATAGGGGGCAAAGTCCATGAAATTCTTATTGACGAGGAGCCAGGAATCCGTTCCGTAAATGAATAGTCCTTTTTCATCCATGATCTTGAAAACGGGGTTTAGATCACACAGGGGGTGAACATGCGTGTCTAAGTGGATGATTTTCTTATACCCCATTCTTCTGGCCTCTTTGAAAAACTCAATCTTCCATCTTCCATGAAAGGGCGAAGATTTAAGTCCTCCGTGCGACAGGTTGGGATAGCCGCCAATGCGGATCATCAAAGCGCCGCTATAACCTACCTCTCTTAATTCCTGAAGAATATGGGAAATCTTTTGGGGGTAGGGCGAATTATACGATCCGAAAACCAGGATGCACCGGTCCTTAGTTTGTTCTGTCACATTGATCTCATGCTTTTCAAAAACGGGCATTTCTCCATTTGGGCCGACGAGTTTGAAATTGCGCATGATCTTTAGGCGTATGTTCACTTCATCGCCAATATTCGTCCAGGAAGTCTCAGGTAAATTTTCTAAATAGGGACGTTTCCCATGCTGCAAATAGGACTCAATCAGTCGGTAATCGGCTAAGGTTGGCTCATAGATGTTCGATATAGAGGACCAGAGCTCTTTTAGTTCTGCATCTTCGTAAGCAAAAATGGCTCGGGTTGCCAGAATAAAAATCAGCAGATATTTCATATACACACCTTTTCCTACCCGCAATTTAACCATTTCGTTCTCATTCTTTTCAAAATTTGCAAGCGCCTCCCTTGTATGCAAGAGGTCTATTGCACTTAATGTTTTTCTTCAGCACCATTTGCACGTTGCAGGTTTACTAACTAAAGCTTCAATGTGACGGTTTTCATGGCCTATAAAGACTTTATGTCCGCTGTCCACAAAAGCACCAAGCGCGACTATCTAGCGCGTGTCAATGACCCTGAATATCCCAAGGCTCGAGCCGCAGAATTGTCAAAGAAGTGGGATTTTGACTACTGGGATGGGGACCGGCGCATTTGCTATGGTGGTTATAAATACATGGAAGGACGCTGGGAAAAAGTCGCAAAGGCAATGGCCGATCATTATGGCCTGAAACCCGGAGATAAAATTCTCGATGTCGGGTGCGGCAAAGGATTCTTGCTCTACGATTTCACTAAGGTTGTTCCCGGGCTTGAATTATGGGGGCTCGACATTTCCACATACGCAATCGCTAATGCAAAAGAAGAGATCAAAGAAAGACTCCAAGTGGGAAATGCCAATGCACTGCCTTATCCCGATAATTTTTTCGATCTCGTGATCTCCATTAACGCTCTGCATACTTTACACAACTACGATCTGGAAAAAGCTCTGCGAGAAATCGAGCGCGTTGGAAAGAAAGACAAGTACATCTGCGTTGAGTCCTACCGCAATGAAAACGAAAAAGCCAATCTTCTCTATTGGCAGGTCACATGTGAGGCCTTCTGCACGCCAGAAGAGTGGGACTGGTGGTTCAAACACACAGGTTACTCCGGTGATCACTCCTTAATCTATTTTGAATAAGCGACATCGATGAGACAGTTGCACAACTCAAAGCGCAGAGAGAAAATAACAGGATGGCAGGATGGACAGGATGGGAAATAGAAAATTAAATCTTCTTATCCTGACCATCCTGCCATCCTGTTATTTTTCA
>CAZXVU010000168.1:0-3309 GCA_964644465.1 uncultured bacterium | reverse complement strand
TCCGCCATGGCCGCGGATTAGGATAAAGATTATAGGCGTATTTTCCATTTGCGTAAAGAACTGGGAGTGGAACTGTTTTATTGAAGCCTTGATTTGGAAAAAAAAGGATTCGCAGGTACACTTATAAACAAAAGAGGAGACAGCTATGTCAGAAAAAGGTCCTATCAAACACCTCACCGACGCTGATTTTGAAAAGGAAATCCAAAAAGGGGTGACCCTCGTAGATTTCCACGCAGATTGGTGCGGTCCTTGCCGAATGTTAGCGCCTGTATTAGAACAGGTTGCTAAGGACATTAAGGGGAAAGCCGTGGTTGCTAAGATCGATATCGATAGCGAGCAAAAGACAGCCGCTCAATTCCAGATCACTTCTGTACCTACAATGATTTTATTTAAAAATGGGAAGGAAGTAAATCGCTTGATCGGTCTGCGCAATGCAGATGCAGTCAAAGATTTTATCCTTTCTGCAGTGTAATTTTGAATGAGCCGGTTTTTACTATTAGCTATTTTCCTGATTGTAGCGACGGGTCTGATTCTTCACTTTCGATTTGAGATTCCCTGGCTGAATTGGATAGGCAAGCTGCCAGGGGATATCATCATTAAAAAGGGGGGGCTGACGATTTATGTTCCTCTTGCAACATCAATCGTGCTCAGCGCCGTACTGTCCATTTTTTCATCCATATTTTTCAAGCCCTCGAAATGAGTTTGTCGTAGAGCCTCATAAAGGACTACGCTCGCGCTGCTGGCGAGATTTAGGCAGCGAGCGGTCTCAATCATTGGGATGGTGTAAAATCTTGTCCTCCAACGCTCCCAAAATACAGGAGACAAACCTGAGGTCTCTGAGCCGAAGATGAGAAGAGATGAAGGGGTATAGGAGATTTCTGTATAAGGTCTTTTGGATTTGCTGGAAAAAAAGAAGAACGGTTCCTGAGAGTTTTCTAAATATTTCTCGAGATCATCGATCTCTTCGACTGCTACTCCTTCCCAATAATCAAGCCCTGCTCGTTTCAACCATCGATCTTTTGTGCTGAAGCCGAGGGGATGGACAAGGACAAGTCCTGTTTTTGTCACAGAGCAGGTGCGTACAATATTCCCAGTATTCTGAGGAATCTGAGGTTGAAAAAGAACGATCTTCACCGAGCCTCGTCTGGAAGTTCCTCTGTAAGAGTACTGTCGGAAGAAAATAATTTAGGGAGAAACTCTGTATTCGAAGCGGCATGGGCGTCCGCAGAGGCATCCGCTTTCAACACTTTCACTTCGAAAATAAGAAGTGAGTTTTGACCTTGTTTGCCATATCCAAGCTCTGGATGGATATATAGAGTGCGGACTTCGCCTTCCTTCATTCCGACGATCCCTTTGCTGAAACCGGCGATGGCATCATCCAAAGAAAGGAGTTCATCTCCGTCGGTGGCTCCAAAAATCCGTCCGTTCAAGTAGCTGGCTTTGTATTGAACAATCGGAGAGTTGTAAGAGTGAACAGATTGTCCGCTCCCCGTTTTTTCAATTTTATATTGGAGTTTGCCTTCTTCAAGGTTGACGACGTTCGGTTGTTGTTTGTTTTTTTGCAAAAACGCTTCTGCCTCTTCGAGGTTTTTTTCAGATACGACGGATAAGTTCTCTTCTTGCAAGATTGCAATGGCCTGGACGCATTCATCCTCGGAAAGAGGGGAATTCTTTCCTAAGGACGCATCTTTGATTCCTTTAACGACAGCATTGATATCGACGCTAAGTCCAAGCGACTGCAAATTTTTCCCGATTAAATGTCCCATAGCCTCGGATACTTGCGCGATATCAAAATCGGTAGATTCATCGGGTGATGTTTCTTCGGCGAAACCAGAAATTGCGATGATAAAACAGATATATTTAAGCATTGATAAGCTCCTTAAGAGTAGCGAGAAGATGAGAAAGAGGAACCTCCCGTTGCTGACGGGAATGAAGATTTTTTAATTGGACAAGCCCTTTTTGCAATTCATCGGATCCGAGGATGGCGCAATAGGTCGATTCGACGCGCGTAGCATTTTGAAGGGCGGTTTGCATCTTTTTTGCGCTCAGCTCGATTTCTGCGCTGATATGATTATGGCGGCAAAGAGAAACGAGAGAAAAGCATCGTTCGCGAGCCTCGTCCCCGAGTGGAATGAAATAGATGAATGGGCGGCCCTGTTTGGGGATGTTTACTTTCTGTGCGACCATGACTTGAAGGACTCGATCTAGTCCAGTGGCAAAACCCACTGCAGGCAAATCAGGCCCTCCGAAGGTGGAGATTAACCCATCAAAACGTCCGCCGCCGCCAATTGTATTTTGGGCGCCCAAATCTTCAGTGAGAACTTCAAAAACCGTTTTGTTGTAATAATCAAGTCCTCGGACGATCCTGTCGTTGATTGTATAAGGCACTTGGACCAGATCTAAAAGACGGCAAACTTCTTGGAAATGGGCTTTTGCTTCGGCAGTGAGGTGGTTGAGAATCGATGGAGCCCCCTTAAGGATTTCAATGTCTTTTGGGTCTTTTGAATCGAGAATCCGAAGAGGATTTTTTTCAAAGCGGGTTTTGCTTTCAGGAGATAATTCAGGCAAAAATGGCTCGAGATAGTTTTTCAGGGCGGAACGGAAATCTGAACGGGATGCAGGATCTCCGACCGTATTCAGAAGAACTTTTAAATTTTTGAGGCCAAGCCGTTTATATAAATTATATAAAAGGTCGATCACTTCAGCATCTGCTTCAGGGCCTGCAATGCCGATCATTTCTGCGCCGTATTGGTGAAACTGCCTATAGCGTCCCGATTGAGGCCGCTCGTAGCGGAACATGGGACCTGCATAGTAGAATTTATGAACGGAGCCCAAATTATACAGATGATTCTCGATAAAGGAGCGCATGACGGAAGAGGTGCCTTCGGGCCGGAGACTGATCGATCTTCCTCCTTTATCTTGGAAAGTGAACATCTCTTTCGTGACGATATCGGAGGTTTCTCCCACACCCCGGTCAAATAAGTCAGACCTTTCATAAATCGGAGTTCTGATTTCCCGGTAACCATATTCCGCTGAGATTTTTCGGAAAATCTCTTCAGCAAAATGCCAAAGATCGGAAAGGCGCCACTCGTCTTCTATGCCGTAAGGTAGAATGTCGAAAGTTCCTTTAGGAATTTGATATTGCATACATACCCAAATAACCTCAAAACTTGGTTTCTGACAGCGCCTAACCCTTTCCGACGAGACGTCGGTGGGGACCCCTCGACTGCGTCGGGCAGCCACTGCCTTCGAGATCCGCCTGCATCGCTAAACTTTCTAAGTTTAGCTGCTTCGGCGCCGGCTTCGCCT
>CAZXVU010000167.1:0-3462 GCA_964644465.1 uncultured bacterium | reverse complement strand
CAGTTTTTTTCCGTTCTTGAGTATGGACTACAGTTCAGAGTCAATTTGACCGATTATCTCGATACGGGGCTCTTTCTCGACCATCGAGAAACACGTCGCTTGGTCGCTTCAATGGCTACTGGGAAACGGTTCTTGAATCTTTTCGCCTATACCTGTTCTTTCAGCGTGCATGCTGCAGCTGCAGGAGCCCTTTTCACCAAAAGCGTGGACCTCTCAAATACCTACACTGAATGGGGCAGGGAAAACTTTCTTTTGAATTCACTTCCTCTGACAAACAACCTCATTGTCCGAGAAGATTGCCTTCAGTTTCTCGAAAAGGAACGGGGCGTCTATGACTTGATCGTGATTGATCCCCCGACAATTTCTCGTTCCAAAAAAATGGATCAAATGTTTGATATTCAAAAAGATTATCCCTTTTTGATTTCCAAGGCGCTGGCCCTTTTATCTAGGGGTGGGACTCTTTTTTTCAGCACCAACTCTCGCGATTTTGATTTTGATGAGAGTCTATTTAATGGATGCATGATCATCGATATCTCTAAGAAAACGATCCCGATTGATTTTCACAATCAAAAAATCCACCGCTGCTGGAAGATTTCTTCGACCCGGGAACTCCCGTGACCTACAAAAGCTCTGATATGGAGGATAGGCGCATCGCCTGCCGGCAATAGCGAGCAACAGCACGCCATGCGTCTCTCCACGCTTTTTTATTCTTGAGTTTTTATTTTGACCCTATCCAAACATGGCCAGTACATCCCAGGCCATTTCTCTTGAGAAAACTCAAATCCCTTCGCTTGATAAAAAGGAGCTACTTCTCTTTCAGCAAATAGGCAAACAAAAGCATCATCCGGAATTTCTGCAAGAATAAATTCTCGAATTTGATCAAAAATATACGAACCGTAGCCTTTCCCCCGCTCTTCTGGATCAACCGCTATATCAGTAATTTGCACAACTGTGCCTCCATCCCCCACAACACGACCCATACCGATGAGTTTACCTCCACTGCGCAGAGTAATCCAAAACAAGGAATTAGGAATCCCTTTTTCAGCGCTGACAACCGTTCTTTCTTTCATGCCTGCAGCCGCACGCAAAGCAACAAACTCTACCGCTGTTGGAGGTGCATAGATGATTTCAATTCCAGGAATGTGCATTGAACACTGAACGTTAATTGCTGATAGATGAAACCGAAAACACGCTAAAACAACGATTCCTATATGAATAAACCCAAGACTTGTCACTGGCATTGGGTGTTACCAGGCGCCCATCATTTTGAGGTCTTGATTAGAAATTTGTGAAGAAACCGTTGAAAAATAGGGGCTATAATAATCGCAATCACAACAAGGAAAACAATCCCACTAAATAGCGCATAAGAACCTGCAAATATCTTTGCTTGATCGGACATCAAAGTATCCACTGGTCCCATGCCCGATAAAATCATCGCAGCGTTTTCATACGCGTCCACCCAGCGCATTCCTGCAAAATAGCGATAGCCCGTGATTCCTAACAAAAGAGACAGCGCAATGATCACCAAACCAACGACCAAATTGCGAATGACTTGTCTAACAAATAGCCGTAATGGAGCCAAAGGAGAATGCTTTCCTGCCAACATGCCTTCAACCTATAGGGCCTTCGAAAATCTTGTCAACCACCACGAAACTACTTCGATAGTCTCCTCTGGCACACAGTGATCAATCGGATAAATTCCGTATTGCTCAATGGGCTCCTTCTTTATCCTCGATGATTACAAATGAGGCCTGCTCAAAATATTGATTGAAAGCGAGAGGTTTAGCTTTTTTTCCTGTTCTCTGCAGAAATTCTTGGAATGCCTTATATTCATGCTTTGCGTAGTTAGGATAGTTGTAATATTCATCAAAAACAATTACAGACCCTTGAATGAGGTTATCCCCTAAAGTATCAAAAACTGTTTTCGACGCTTCAAAGAGATCGCAATCAATATGTACAAAGGCTATCGGAGTATTTTTTAAGTATTGTTCTTTAAATTTTGGCAATGTTTCCTCGAACATCCCCTTCACGAGTCTAACGTTATGAAGAACCGCAGGAAGCATCCGAGAGTTTTTATAGGCAAATGTTTTTTCAGGAACAAGTGCGTCGCCTCTGAGCCAATCTGAAGGAAGCCCGTCAAAAGAATCAAATCCAAAGATCACTTTTTCAGGATTCAGAGCCGCGATAAAATTAATGGTTCTTCCGGTGCAAACACCCATTTCCAGATAAACACCTTCAACAGATACTAAATCGGAACAGTATCTCAAATGCCCTGCATCTGTGTTGATTGGCTTGGCTCCTGCCAAATGCTTCTCCACAAATTCTTTAACTTCTTCATTATCTGCATAATACTTATCCCAGGGAAAAAAATTTATGACTTGGCGACCTATCCACCTAGAAGGGTCAACTCGCTCTGGTAAAACAATGATCTCACGCCAATCAAACGGTCTTGGCGCTCCCCCTTCTTCAGCCATAAGCCCTCCTAATGCCGCGAAAAAAGCACATACACGTTCTCCTCTTCAACATACACTGACTACACCGGGTAATTTTGCGAAGAGACTATATCGTAAGAAAGAAAATGATCCTATGATTAGTTCTGAATGCCCCTCTCCACCTCCACTTCGGCCGTGGAAATTTCCTGGATCTTTTTCCAAACACATTCTCCTTGAATGTACGTTGCCTCCACTTCCAGCTCATCTGAAAGGAGAAGAAAATCAGCATCCGATCCAACCGAAAGAGTTCCTTTGGCAGGATAAAGACCTGTTAACTTTGCAGGTTTGAGGCTAGCTGCCTGTAAAGCTTCAACAAGAGAGCAATTTGTGATGCGATGCAAAGCCTGCACAGCTCGATCAAGAGTTAGCTTGCTGCCAGCAATCGTTCGAGTTCCTTTTACATATACATGATCGCCAAAACTTTCGATCTCCGTCGAACCAAGCCGATAGCAGCCATCAGGCAACCCTAGAACTTGGGTAGCATCGCTAACAAGGGCGACTGTGCCGCATTCGAATCTCCGCCAAGTAATCCTCCTTCTCCATCTTTTTTTGACAACAGCTTGTTGGCCAAATTCCTTGGGGTCGCAATATTCTTCTCTTCCAAAAGCTTAGAGCTTTGCTGATCAAGCAGATTCTCGAGATGTTTTTTGCGCTGCCCGACGCCGGGAATATTCGCGGCGAATATTCTGGATGCATCTATCGACCACCAAAAGAAAAAGGCCGGGATTTTCCCGGCCTTCCGCGCTCTGGAAAAAGGGGCGGCTGCTTCGCGCCGAGCTTGTCAGATAGCCCCGCTTTCGCGGCCCGTTCAAGGACGCGCTAATCTTTGAAGAACAAGAATCACGCTATACGGGATCCACAAAGACGCTGCAATATTTCCAAATGAACGTGCCGTTCGATGAGATAAACTTTTTAGGTCAGTCCCAATGGTAGAAGGATCGATAGCATAGGCCGCTCCCAAAACAAGACT
>CAZXVU010000166.1:0-3479 GCA_964644465.1 uncultured bacterium | reverse complement strand
ATTCAGTAAAAAGAGAATATGTCCAAATATCCTCCATTATCTTCAGACGAGTTGAAAAGCGCGCTCGCTTTAGAGTCGCAAGAATTTGAGAAAGCCTACCGTTGGCTCGAACATCATATGCCCCCCAAATTCCTCGATGAAGTCGATGCCCAGACCCGGATCCTCATTGCCCGCAATTTGCTAAGTTATGATCTGCAAGACCGCTTTTCTCAAATCCACCTGAAACATAAAGCCATTGTCCTTTGCGAAGACGGCCCCGACAGCGATTTGAAGATCTTGAAAAAATTTACCTCCTCGCCCATCCGCTATTACAGAGCCTTTGTCTCGAATGAGCCGCCTCCAGGAGAAAAAAAACATAACCTTCGGATCGCACTCCTCTATTTCCGCGATGAAGAAGAAAAAATTCCCACAGATCGGAAAAAAGAAATCCTCAAGCTCCGCCCTCATGAAATGAAAGAAGCAGAGTTCGAAGGCCTTTTGCATTCCCTCACTCCCCGCTTTTTAAACTCTATGCCTTCTGAAAGGCTCGCCCTTGCCCTAGAAATGTACATGAGGGCTAAAACGCGCGATCTTTGCCAATATGAAATACGGCGCAACGAAAACTGGAAAAAAGCAAACGCCCCTTCGCTCCAAGTCGTCATGGCTTGGCGCAATGTCCCTCGCGCTGCATTTCTATATCGCCTCGCCCAAATTATCAATGCGCACCATCTCGCCTTGCAAAAAGTGGTGGCGACCTACGTCCATCCCAATACAACCGAGTCCATTCTGGTTCTCTCATTAGGCTTGCACGGCGCAAAAGGAAAAGCCGCATGGGAAGAGGCGGATATTGACGATTTTCTACGAGAAGTGGCCCTCCTCAAATATTTCAAGACAGACGATGAAATTGATGCAGCTTTTGTGCAAAAAAAGCTCCTCACGGGCAATGAAGCTCATCTGGTGCGCAATTTCGCCAGCTTCGCCCATCAAGTTCTGGTCTATGCGGATCCCCATCTTTATTCTCACGAAAATGTTGTAGAGGCTCTCTGCCGCCATCCAGATCTAACAGTCCAGTTATGCAAGATTTTCGCGGCTAAATTCCATCCCGAAAAACACAATCTTTCCCACTTTGAAAAACAGAGGGATGAGTGGATCAAGCTCGTCGATAAAATCGATACAGGCCAAGCGATCAACGATATCCGCCGGAAAAATATTCTGAAGCAAGCTCTTCAATTCATCGACTGCACTCTGAAGACGAACTTCTATAGAAATAACAAAAGCGCTTTTTCATTCCGTCTCGATCCCAATTATCTCGACAATGTTCCTTATGAGCGGAAAGAGAAATTCCCCGAGATTCCTTACGGGATCTTCTTTATCCGCGGCATGCATTTTATCGGTTTCAATATCCGCTTCAAAGATCTCGCGCGGGGCGGCGTCCGCACTGTGATCCCCGAGAGAATGGAGCAATTCCTTCAGGAAAGAAACAACATCTTTTCTGAAGCGTATAACCTCGCCTATACGCAGCAAAAGAAAAACAAAGATATTCCTGAAGGAGGCGCCAAAACAGCTATCCTCCTTGAATCTTTTGAAGTGTTCGCAACTGAGATCGAGATCTTCAAAAAGGAAATGGAGGCAGAAGGGACCGACCTGGCTGTGCAGGAAGAAAAGCTGAAAATCTATCAACGAGACCACAAACTCGCCTATATGTATGCCTCTCAGCGCTCCTTCATCGATAGTTTGATGACGCTGATCAATTGCGAAGAAGATGGAACTCTCCGCGCTAAATCGATCATCGATTATTGGAAGAGGCCCGAATATATCTATCTGGGTCCCGATGAGAATATGTTCAACGACATGATCGTCTGGATTGCCGATTATGCTGTCCAATGCCACTACAAACCAGGCCGCTCTTTCATGACCAGCAAGCCTGGCGCCGGCATCAACCATAAGGAATTCGGCGTCACTTCCTATGGCGTCAACGTCTACTTGCATGAAACGCTCCGCTATCTGGGCATTGATCCTGCCAAAGAATCTTTCACGATTAAAATCTCAGGCGGCCCCGATGGAGATGTTGCAGGGAATGAGATCCTCAATCTCAATAAATATTATCCAAAAACAGCCAAGCTTCTGGCCCTGACCGATGTTTCAGGAACGATTTACGATCCAAAAGGGCTCGATTTAAAAATCATGGCCGACTTATTTCATAAAGTCCTTCCAATCCGCAGCTACCCTCCTGAACAGCTTTCCGAAGGTGGATTTTTGCTCGATCTCCGCACCAAAAGGGAAGAAAGCGCCTATGCCCAGCAAACACTCTGCTGGAGAAGAAAAGGGGGCAAGCTCATCCAAGATTGGCTCTCTGGAAATGAGATGAACCAACTCTACCGGAATAATGTCCACCAAGTGAAAACAGATGTCTTCGTCCCCGGAGGCGGCAGACCCCGCACGCTCAATGAGACAAACTACACCAGCTATCTCGACGAAACCGGCAAACCCACTTCAAAGGCGATCGTCGAAGGAGCGAATCTCTATCTCACTCCAGGCGCCCGCCGCGCGCTCGAAAAATTGGGCGTTCTGATCATTAAAGATAGTTCCTGCAACAAAGGGGGCGTCATGTGCTCTTCCTTCGAAGTGCTCTCAAGCCTTTGCATGAGCGAAAAAGATTTCATCAAAGAGAAAAAAGAATACGTCAAAGAAGTGTTGGAGATCATCCGCAAAGCCGCTCTGAATGAGGCAAAACTTCTTCTAGGTACGCATCATAAAACCGGCGCGTTACTAACCGATATTTCCGATAAAATTTCAGAGCAGATCAATCACTTCAAGTACCAGCTACTCGATCATTTGGAAACCGTCGAACTTTCCAAAGATCCGAAAGATCCCCTCATTAAATGCCTGCTCTACTATTGTCCGCCTCTTTTAAGAGAACAATATCGGGAGGGCGTACTTTCCATGCCTGATATCCACAAAAAAGCGATCATCGCCTGCCATATTGGCTCCCATCTCGTCTATAATCGCGGTCTCGAGTGGACGCCTTCTGTGGCGGATATCCTCGCTACTGTCGCAACCGATCCCGATATAAGCGGGCCTTAGGCTCTTTTTGGAATGAGAACAAAAGCGATATCTTTAGACTGGCCTTCGATCAATACATCGAGTATGAAGGGAGTCTCTTTGGCCACTTTCCTTTGCAAATCTTGGATCAGAAGGTGGAGTTTGGGATGTACAGCACGTATGTCCACAACGATTTTGATCCCATGATTATTATTTTGAGCCATGCCTAAGATCATATCCTTGAAAGAGCGCCATTCTTTAGGAAGCTTGTTATGTTCTGGATCCCAATTTTCCACAAAATTGAAAAGGGGCAAATTGCGCATTTCCAACAATCTCAAAGAACTTGATAGTTGAAGTCCGATCGGCAAAGTTTCAAGCGGATTGCTGCTTATATCAAGCGCCTGTACAGACGATAACTGAGGTACTTCATGGATTCGGTTGAACGAGAGATCCAGATA
>CAZXVU010000165.1:0-3556 GCA_964644465.1 uncultured bacterium | reverse complement strand
AAGACTTGAATCGAAAATCGGCTCAAAAGAACCGAAAAATCGACTGAAACTTTTTGTTAGGATAGGTTCTTGTTTGCATCAAAATTTTTATTTGCCTATTTTGAGATGCATGAAGATTTCTTGGCTTGGAATTGCACTTCCTACTCTCTTAGCCGCTCTGCCCACAGGGCCAAACGTCATCCAAGGGGATGCTCAAATATTTTTAGGGGACGCACAGAAGATGCGGATCGACGCCGGGCAGAAGGCGATGATCGAATGGGATTCTTTCTCGATAAGCGCTGAAGAATTTGTCCATTTTCTGCAGCCAGACGCCCAGTCGCTGGTGATCAACCGCGTCCTGGGATCAGATCCAAGCGCTCTTTTTGGCCAGATTCAAGCCAATGGGCAAGTTTGGCTCATCAATCCAAGTGGGATTTTTGTAGGCCCAGATGCTCTGATCGACACAGGGGAGTTTCTCGCTTCTACGCTCGATTGGATCGAAGGAAACCCTTTTGAAGGAAATTCAATTGCATTTGTCCAAAAAGGGGAAGGGATCGTCGAAATTCTAGGGACGATCAAGTCGAATGGAAAGGTCATTTTATTAGGACCCGAAGTGGATGTCAAAGGGATCATCGATGCCAAAGGGGCCCTTTCGATTGGATCTGGAACGAAAGTGCTTTATGAAGCCGACAAGAGAATCTATGTACAACTGCAGCAGGCCGATTGGATGCGCGAAAGCGGGATCCGCATTTCAGGAAATGCACATGCCGCAGAGATTGATCTCGCTGCCGATGGAAATCTTTTTAAAAATGCGATCTGCATAGATGGCCTTTTGGAAGCATCCGAACTCTATGAAGAAGGCGGACGCATTTATTTATCCGGTGAAAAGGGGACAGTGCTCGTAAAAGGAGAGCTCAAAGCTCCTGGCGGAGAGATCCAAATTTTAGGAGATCAGGTCGGTCTGATTGAACAAGCAAAGATTGATGCCTCAGGAGAAAAAGGGGGCACGGTCTTCATAGGCAATGCAACGCGGGCGATATTTATGGGCAAAGAAGCCTCTATTCGCGCCGATGCGGGAAATGCAGGCGACGGCGGCTCGATTATCCTCTCATCAAAAGAATCAACACAAGCGTACGGATTCCTCTCTGCAAGGGGCGGCTCGGCCTCTGGAAATGGGGGATTCATCGAAGTTTCAGGAAACTTTCTTTCCTATGATGGAATTGCAGAAGCCGGCAGTGCGCACGGACAGGCTGGACGTCTTCTTTTAGACCCTACGAACATTCTGGTTCAAAATGCGGCCATGGACAATAACGTTTCCGGACCGCCGATTTTTGCACCAACTGGTCCAGCAGCTTTAGTGACTCCTCTATCAATCACAACAGCCTTAGCGACGATGGATGTAACCGTACAATCTAGCGGGTCGATCAATACTCCAGGGGAGCAGGGAGATATTACGGTTGTCAATGCAGTATTGTATAATTCTCCCCAAAAGCTGACTTTTACAACGCAGGTTCCAGGAGTTACAACGGGGAGCATTTTTATCAATAATGCGATCACCAATATGTTAGGTTCAACTGGTTCGCTTGAGATTTTCAGCGAGAATGATGTCGTATTCAATGCTGGAGTCAATGTTGACGGCGGGGATATGACCATCGAAGCGATCAATGGAAGCGTGACAGTGCAAGGGCAAGCAGGGGGAATAGGCATCGCTACGAATACGGGAATATTGCCAATTCGCAACGTAGGGGGGGATGTAAATGTACTCGCTGGCCTGATTGTGAATGATGCGGCGCAAATTGCTACTTCCGGCGGAGATCTTTTCATCAATAATGTTGGCGGCGGGCTCAACATTGTGGCGGGTCCTATGGATTTTGCCGATGCAGTGATCGATTCTCCTGGAAATATCACCATTTCGGTTGCGGGAGATGTTTTTGTAGGTTCCGGAATTGGCCCTGGGATGAATTGTTTTGCCCGCATTGACGCTTCTTTAGGCTCGAACAATTTGAATTTGGCCTGCCGAGATCTGACTGTCATAAGCGGAGGGAACAATGTCGGTGGAAGAGGCGGAAGTATTAACGGGCCATCGGAAATAATCTCTGGGTCAGGGACGACAATAGTCGCTGCAAGAAATATTGCCATTACAGGAATCGATTCAAATCCAGCATCTATAGATTTGTTAAATCAAGATGCGCGTATCGGTTCAAATTTTGGCGGGGATGTTTCTGTCGCAGCCTTGGGATCTATCACGATTACTGCTGGAGATGCGGATTTGGGTGGAGCCTTCATCGGCATTCCTGATGAGTTAGGATTCTCTCCCGGAACAGTGTCGGTCAGTGCAGCGGGAAACTTAAGCATTTTGGGAGGAGCGGGTTTCAATTCCGAAGCGGGAATATTTACCGATACTACCCCGATCAATGTCGCAGTGGGAGGCGATCTTTTGCTGAATACAGGAAGCGGAGCTGAGTCTGCCGCCTTGATCAATACCATTACTTTCGGAGATATCGCTTTAGCTGTTTTAGGAAATGCTACGCTTCTTGGCAATGGACCCGTCACTTTAGCTCAAGGGTCTGCTGCAGTCAGCGTCGGCACTTCTGCAGTGACCTCTCTCACCGTGGCCATTGGACAAAATTTGACCCTTGATGCTGGCCCTACCAATCAAGGTCTTGTTGGACTTCTTGCGCCAAGCTCTCCAGTTACTGCTAGAGTGAATGGAAGCCTCATTATGAATGCAGTGCCTCTGTTCTCTCAAGTTTATATAATTGCGGATACCCTCGTAAATGTAATGGTGGGAGGAAATATCAGTCAATTTTCCTCTGGAGGACAAACAGCTATATTTACCCAAACAGGAGATACAACCGTCTCTGCTGGCAGTAATATAGCGATCAATATCTCTGGTACTTCTGGGGGACTAGCGAGTTTTACCGGGAATCTCATGGTGAGCGCTGGGGGATCTATTTTGGTGGAAGGCACTGATGGGACTCTAGCCCAATTTGGAACAGGTCCGGGAAATGTGACTGTGATCGCAGGAAGAAACATGACTTTACTCAGCCCTGTTTCTGTAGTGAATGATTGGCCTGGAGGAGAGGTGGATCTTGTTGTAGACAATGATTTCCCCACATCCCCGCTTTTTGGAAGAGGAGCTTTTTTCTTGGGGCAGGGCGCCAACGTCACTACGACAAATAACGCTCCATTGCGCATCTTCACTTCTCAGAGGGCGCTCAATTCAATTCTAGGGAATCTCAACGGCCAGCCTTTTGTCCCAGGCACATTTTTAGTCAATTCAAACACGGAGCGCTGGGGAGTTTATTATTTCAATGCATTCTTCGGAAACGAGTTCTACACGATCTTTTATAAGACGGGGAAGGAACAGCTCAATTTTGCAGCTTTAGAAGTTTATATCGCGGCGGCAGAGCTTTTCCGACGTCTCCATCCTTACAGCGAGTACACTCGATGGGCTGAACATTTCGTAGTCGCCTATGAGTCAGACATTCAAGAATGGTTCCAAGACTACTTCTTAAGGCGCCGCTCCCTCAATCAAGGGGAAGACAGCTTCAGCCTCCAAACCAAACCCGAAGAA
>CAZXVU010000164.1:0-3561 GCA_964644465.1 uncultured bacterium | reverse complement strand
GTGCAGGGCGTCTTCGCCTTTTTCGAAATGGCTTGCATCTCCTTTCACAAGGTGCGCCTTCAATATTACGTCAGCATCGGAAAGAAAAGGGCGATTTGGCTCAATTATCTCTTAAACCGACCGTCTCGACTTTTCGGCACGACCCTGATTGGCATCAACATGGCCCTCCAGATCGGTTCCGAATGTTCGCGCAGGTTTTATGAATCGATCCATCTAAATCCCGACCTCTCCCCAATTACCCAGTCTATCATCGTCATTGTGTTCGCCGAGCTCTCCCCGATGTTTGCAGCTCGGCGCCACCCTGAACAAGCAGCCATGTTTTTGGTTCCTGTGATGGCGGCTCTTGCCCGGATCCTCTCTCCCGTGATCTGGACCTTCGATGCCCTCTCCCGCCTCATCCATCGCCTCATGGGAGAGCCCGTTGACACTCCCCTTTTCCTCTCCAGGGAAGAGGTCAGGATGGCCTTCGAGGAAAAAGAGAGGGGAAGCGAGGATGAGTTCAATAAAATTGCCGGGAGGATTTTCCAGCTAAAAACCCGGACCGTCGGGGAGCTCATGACCCCGCTTGCAATCGTTCAAATGGCGCCGACGAGCGCGACTGTCGCCGACGTGCGGCATCTCTTGAGCATCCACTATGTCCCGATCGTTCCTGTCTATCATCGCCTCCCTCACAATATCGTAGGCGTCGCACATTTGCGGGATTTCTTGAGGGTGGAAGAGAGCCGGCGCGTCATCGACCACGCAAGGCCTCCTTGGTTTGTCACCAAGGGGACATCGATCCTCGATATCTTGGAGCAGTTCCGCCGCAACAATCAGAGCGTTGCGATCGTCATCGACGATTCGGGGCAATCCTGCGGCCTCCTTAGCCTCGATGAGATCATGGCCCAGATTTTTGGCCCCGAAGCGACAGAGCAGGCAACAGCTGCCGCTATCCTGCATCTTCACCTCGAGAGGACCTTGCCCGGCGATATGACCGTAAAGGCGTTCAACCGCGAATTCCAAGCAAACCTTCCCTTTGCCGCAGAGGATACAACTTTGAGCGATCTCATCATCCAGAGCCTGGATCACCTGCCTGTGGAAGGAGAAACGGTCACGATAGGTCCCTATATTTTCACAGTCCAAGAGCCCACTTTGCGCGGAGTCAAAATGATTCTCGTGCGCTCTTTTCAAGAATAACCAAAAGGATTATAGTATTTCTTCCTCCCGGGTAAGAAATGGCCTCGATCGCAATTCCTATTCCACACGCGACAACTGCCTTCAGAACTAAAAGGCAGCCGCCGACAAATCACGCCACATCTTTTATCGATTCGATTCAAAGCACTTGGAAGGGGAACGAGGAGTTTGCCATGTGGCTTGTGCAGCGGCTCAGGCCCAAAACGACGCTCGATTTAGGCTTCGATCGAGGACTCTCCACCATCGCCTTTGCCTATCGGAACCGAGGGCATGTGTTTGGGGTCGATTGGTTCGAAGAGGGCAATTACGCCGACAAGAGCTTAGCCCTCGATAGCGCTTTTAACAATATTTCCCATGCGATCCGCTTCAACTACGTGAAAAACATTCACCTCATTATCGGTCCTTTCCCTTATGTGTCCAAGAATTGGAAGCGGAAGATCGATATCCTTCATATCGACTGGGCCCACTCCTATCGGAGCGCTCAAAGGCACTATCAGAATTGGTCCCAATTCTTAAAAAGCGATTCGGTGATTTTAATGGATGATGTGACGGCTTTCCCCGACGGCGCCGGCCGGGCGTTCCGCGAGATCCCCCTTCCCAAGCTGATCCTTCCCACTCCCTCAGGGCTTGGCATCGCCTCGGCCAACACCGAACTGCTGACTGAAATCCGCAAAAACCAGAAAATTGAGCATTAGCATTTTTTTCGGTCAATGATGTTTCTTTTATGAATAAAGAGACCGGATTTTTACCTGGCCGTATTGGAAGCGGAGCAAGCTTGCATTACGGCAGGCGAAGTGTCCGTCTAGCCCGAGCAAGAAGGGCAAAGTAGGTAAAGTATTTATCTAGATCTTCTAAAGTCGTATGGAACTCATCACTGCCCAGCGCGGCAGCGCAAAATAGTTCCTTGGCTCGTACGATCTCCTTCAAACGTCCTTTCCAGCGAGAGTCTGCAATCGTAAGATAGAAAAGCTCTATAGCCCGCGAGACGGCTCCCCAATAGTATTCCTTATCTTCTTTAGCTTTAATGGCGCGGCTCACCTCGCTCCCAATATTTCCCAATTGTTCTTCAAGAGAAAACTTAGGCCAGCTCTCAGCCGCTTGTATCAAATGCTGCGAAGTCATCGTTCTTCAACCAAGCCATCTACGATCTCTCGTATCTTTTGTCGGATGGCTGGATCGTCAACACCCCGAGAATCGTTATCCTGCCAGGGTCTTAGGTTGATCATGGAATCATATTCGATCCACTGATCGCGCGATTTTTTTAGATAAAGGTTGATCCCCCACAAATCGGCTTGTTCGGAACCTTGTTCTAGAAGCAGTGATTCTGCATCTGAATGCATAGATGTTCCAGCAATCATGACTCTCCGTTTCACGTCAACTACAGCTTTCACAAGAGAAACATGTCCTTTTAATTCCAAAGGGAAGAGCTCAGCTTTGGCGATCCTTTTTTCAATGAACTTTGCCACTAACGATCTCCTTTAGATGGCTGGCAGCATACCAAAGCTACTGAAAAAGAAAAAGACCCGGATTTTCACGGGCCCTTTCATTTTGGGGGTGGAGAGATGCGTTCAGAACTTTTGATTGGGGCATTTACAAGAAGCTTTGGTATGATTTCGCACTTTAACCAGAGGATGCATCATGGCGATGGCCCTAGAAGAAATTTCTGATCGCTTTGAGATCATGGATCTTCTCACCGAATATGCGGCTGCGATCGATAAAAAAGATATAGATGCCTTGGATCGGATTTTTACGGGCAATGCGCGCATCGATTTTTCTCGAGCTGGAGGACCCCACGCGGATCTGAAGACAATCAAGAAATTTCTCAAAGAGAACTTAGGAGATTTGCCTCGACAGCATGTGCTCGCAAATTTCCAAATCAAAATCCATGGAGATCAAGCCTCGGTACGCTGTTTATGTCATAATCCCATAGCATTGCCGCCGCTCGGCGAAGAAATCATGTTATGGGGATTATGGTACAATGACAAATGCATCAGAACCAAGAATGGTTGGAAGATTGAAGAAAAAGTCACTGAGCCCTGCTATCATTGGAAGCTGCGAATAACGTGAAAATCACTGAATACGAAACAGTTATACTGCGAGTGCCTTTAAATAAACCTATGCGCACCCGCTATTTGATCCTTGAGGAAGCATATTGCATCCTTCTGCTTCTGAAAACAGACAATCGGATCGAAGGTCAAGGATTAGTTCGCGCTGCAAGCCTAGAGGATATTAGGATCGTAGAGAGTTTTGTTCATAAGATCTTTGCTCCTATATTCATTGGAAAAGACATTTCCGACCCAGAAGCATTTTGGCAAACATTGTGGTTAAGTAAACGAAATCATTTACAGTCGAGTTTCGGCTTATATGCTTTAGCTGCCATCGACATAG
>CAZXVU010000163.1:0-3584 GCA_964644465.1 uncultured bacterium | reverse complement strand
AAAAATTCGTACGAGAGCAAGCAAACAGTTTTGCTTGCGTGCGCAAGGTTCGAATGAGTCTGCCCCTAGGGGCCTTGCCGAGAGCTAACTCTTTGGCTCTAATGAATATATCTTAAGACAAATATCTTAAAATTAAGTTTACTATAAACTAATTATTTTACTTATAATTAATTACATTATTCTTTATAATATAACTAATTCTTAACAATTAAAAAAAGATTAATATGAGCTCTGTACAAGGTCCAAATCAAGGTCTGAATTTTCCTTTAAGATTAATGTTTACTGAGGAGAGCTACAAACCCGCTCCTTTAGAGAATAAACTTCACTATTTGATCGCTCGAGATCAGCCCGCCGCTAGCATAAACAAGCTTGTTGTTGATAAAGGGGTAAGCTTGGACGCACAAGATCCTCGTTACCGTCTAACGCCTTTGGCTGTCGCTGTAATGGCCAATAATGAGGCCCTGGTTGCGGATTTCCTCAAAAGAGGGGCCAATCCTTTACCTAGAGACCGAAGAAATTTTACCCCCTTGCATTACGCTCGGATCCTCAATAACCCAAGAATGGAAAAACTGTTGGTAGATGCGGCGAGAGCTAGAAAAGCTGCATTACCTAGACTCGATGAACTCGATCGCATGCTGCAATCAACCCGCGTTCGTCAAGAGCAACACGTGGCTAATCGCTTTCAGAGAGGAAAACTCATCGCTAGATCTCCATTAGGATTTCAATTAGACACAGGAATTCGATTCTGCGACGGTGTTTTGGCGACGAGTGATGACCTGATTGATTTTTGGCTCTCGACCGATTCTATGGAACCTCGATTCGATTTAGAAGGAACAAATGAGTTCTATCAGAAAGCTCTCGATAGATACCGATCTAAGCCTCGACATCTAAATTATGAAGTGGATAGATACAAGCAAATCAAAATCCGTGCAAGCAGCGATACCCCTGCTTTTGCCATCGTTGGCATACATGGCGGCCAAATGGCGCTGCCAGAAGATGGTGAAAATTTAGAACATCGTATCCATGAATTGACCTCTGAGAAGGTGGGCAATTTAGTCTCTTTAATTTCAACGGGTTTTCCCAATTGCTTTTTAGAAACTGTCTATCAAGATGGAATTCCTCTTCATATATTGGTTTCTTTGAAGCCCATTGAAAAAGACGAAGAACATCATTTCGATTTTGGTCCTGGCCATAGGCACAAATTCACGGATCAAGATGAACCCATTGAATTTGAAGCCTATTTTGCAAAGAATTCTCCCAGAAAACTTTATGATCAACTCCAAAAAATAGATTTCATTAAGGGTAGAGGAGTTGATATTGAAGCTCTTCTTACGCGAAAAGGGATGACGACGAGACTCCGCTATCTTTTTACAACTCCATTCTCTCTTCTCACTCTTTGTCTTGATTACCCTCAATACATCGATCAAATTCTAGACCTCTGCGCAGACCCTGAAGCGATGGAGCTATTAGAAATCGCTGAAGAACACAGAGATATGGTGATCGCTCTTCTGAGCAGCCTGAACGCTATTTATTCAACGCCAGATCTTCGCAAAGGAGTTATATCCTTTATACGACAATTTAAAGAGCGAAACGATTTGCCCAATATCATCAGGATGCTTCACACCCTCAGCAATAAAATCGATACCGTTCAAGATTTAGATAGTTGGAATGTTTTAAAAGTCGACTTGCTTGAAAAATCACAGGCATTGGATGCCCTTGCAGATTGGTTGAGAGGTGAGCCTAATGAATCAAGAGTTCTCTACCATCTAAAAAGTCAGGACAAAGAATACCGAGACAGTCTCCTTCTCGATCTAGGGACTCAAGTTCATGCAAAATATCATTCCAGAGAAAAAGACTTATTGCGCATCCGCGCCGACATCGCTCTATTTCAATGGCAGAAAGGTCAAACTTCTCGAGATGAGCTTGTAAAAGCGCTTTTACGCCTTTCCCCAGAAGAATCTAACGCTCTCTGGAGTAGAAAAGAAGAACATTTCAGGTTAACTAAAACTCCAGAACAATACGCAGGAATCAGAGACCTTTTCGTAACGGTACTTCCTAAATTACGTGGCATAAAGAAAACTAGCAGTGAATCATCCTCATCATCAGCAGCATCAAAACCCGATTCTAAAGTCGATACAGACTAATCTTATGCCCGCTTCCAGCGGGCTTTAAAATACGTATCGATCCCGTCCGCGATTCCGCGGGCGATCTTTTCTTGATAATCTCGCGATTTGATCAAAGAGCGTTCATTCGGATTTGTGATAAATCCCCCTTCGACAAGAACTGCCGGCATTTGCGTCTCGCGGATCACATAGAAATTCCCTTTCTTTACACCGCGCGATTGTGCGGAAGTGCGGCGGAGGACCTTTCCTAAAATCGAATCGGCCAATTTGCGGGAAGAGGCAGCTCGAGTTTTTTCTTCTTTAGAGTCGCAGAAGAATACTTCGATCCCATGCGCTGTTGCATTGCGCGATGAGTTATAATGGACGCTGACAAAGATATTGCAGCTCGATTGATTCGCGATTTCAACGCGTCGAGGCAACGGGATGAATGCGTCGGTAGAACGGGTCATGACTACATGGTAGCCGAGCTGATCGAGGTATTGTTTAACAAGCCGTGCCGTTTGCAGACAGAGCTTTTTTTCCTCGCAATAGGGAAGCCGGCCCCGCGCGCCGCGGTCAGTCCCTCCATGCCCAGCATCAATGACAATCGTAGGGGCCGCAGGCGAGGCAGTGATCACCGACCCTACAGTCCCTCGGTCTTTCTTGCCCGCAGCGTCTAGAGGGAAAAAAGCCACAACAAAAGCTAATAAGAGATAAATCGCCCGCATGATTGGACCTTATAAAGAAGAAGTAAGAATCGCAGAATTGTCCCGAATTTGCAATGCCTCTTTCGCAACCGCCGCATCATCGAATGGAACTGTTTGATGGGCAAAGATCTGGATTTTCTCATGACCTTTCCCTGCGATCAGCAGAATATCATCCTTCTCCGCCATCTCAACGCTTAAGAAAATCGCCTTCTTCCGGTCCAATTCGACAATCGCTTTCTTCGGTTCTTTGAATCCTTCCAAAATCTCATCGCAAATCTTTTTCGGATCTTCTTGCCGCGGATTATCTGATGTCACAATCACTCTATCTGCAAAATGTTCCGCCGCTTGCGCCATTCCTTTCCTGCGCCCAGGATCGCGGTTCCCTCCGCAGCCAAAAACCACAATCACCCGTTTTCTGGCTATTTCTCTCAGAGTCCTTAAGACATTTTCCAGAGCCTCGCCAGTATGTGCAAAATCGACGAAGATCCCTTTAGCCACTTGCTCCAGACGTCCCGGCACTGTTTCAAATCTTCCCAGAATTTGGGCA
Organism: uncultured bacterium; assembly: GCA_964644465.1. Classification (GTDB taxonomy): domain Bacteria; phylum Chlamydiota; class Chlamydiia; order Chlamydiales; family SM23-39; genus CAZXVU01. The sequence continues at coordinate 228 of CAZXVU010000163.1, read as the reverse complement.
ATCTCTTCCATCTCTGAGCCTTTATGCAGCCCAACTGCAATAGCTCCCAACACATTATAGACATTGAACCGGCCCATCAATTTCGTATGGAAATCCCACTTCTTCCCCTGAAAATGGACTTCAAATTCTGTTCCATGCTCGGTAAAAACTATGTTTTTTGCCTGCAGATCAGCCTTCTCTTCCACTCCAAATGTCCAAATATCGGCCTTTGTACCTTCCGCCATATAT
>CAZXVU010000162.1:0-3618 GCA_964644465.1 uncultured bacterium | reverse complement strand
AGAGGATTTGAACCTCCTACCTCTTGCACCCCATGCAAGTTTTTTCATGTTTTCAACCATATCATCCCGTCTCATTCCGTGCCGCCGATTTCCTCATAACTCTCTCTCATTTCTTGATTTGAATCAACTTTTTGTCTTATGTTGATGCAACACGGTTTATGTGGATTTACCTGCCACATACCTGCCACACGGAAAACAAGAGACCGCTCTATGAAAGACACAATCCCCCGCACCAATGCCGACGAATACTGTCGCAAGCTTGACCCTGATGACAAGCCCCTTTACATCCACGATTCGCAAGTCAAAGGTCTTGTCTTCCGCATCATGCCCACAGGCTCCAAGTCATGGATTCTTCGCTACCACTTCAAAGAAGGCGATGAATGGAAGCAACGCAAGACAGGTCTTGGCCCTTTTCGACAAGGTCGCAACGACGTTACAGGACTTACTGTGTCTGCGGCTCGCGTCGAAGCCGAACGCCTTAAAAAAGAAGTGAAGTACGAAGGGGCTGATCCTATTGAAGACAGGCGGAGAAGAGCGGTTAATCGTGCGCATGAGAAGGCCAGCAAAGTTCTCGTTAAAGATCTCTTTGAACGTTGGGCTGCCACTGACCTGATTAATCGCAAAGACCAGGGAGCAGAGGCTCGACGTATGATTGCGAAAGACGTCCTCCCCTTTATCGGCGACTTGAACATCAAAGACGTTCGCAAACGGCACATCACCGAAATCACCGATCGGCTTCTTCAGCGCGGAGTTAACCGCATGGCCAAGGTTGTTCTTAGTCTCGCACGTCAGATGTTCCGCTTCGCCGTCACCCGTGACCTTCTCGAATCAGATCCAACTGCTTTGCTGAGCAAGAAAAGTATTGGCGGAGCGAATATAGAGAGAGATCGAGTCCTTGATGAGGATGAAATCAAAGAGCTAGCCAAAAAACTACCCACCGCAAATATGGCAGAAACAGGGGTTGTTGCAGTTTGGATCGTCCTTGCTACGTGTTGCCGAATTGGCGAGCTGCTCAAGGCTCGCTGGGATCATGTAGATTTGGAGCGCAAATATTGGCGAATTCCTTCTCAAAATAGCAAAAATAATAGAGAACACATCGTTTACCTCTCTTCTTTTGCCGTCTGCTATTTTACCAAACTCAAGGAGTTAACAGGTGTTGGTGAATGGTGTTTTCCGGCAAGTCGTAAAAGCGACTGCCTCTGTTCTAAAACAGTAACGAAGCAAATCACAGATCGCCAGAGGAGTAATGAGGGGCTCAAAAACAGAAGCAAGCAAATTGGAGCACTTAAGCTCTCTCGGGGGATTTGGAAGCCCCATGATTTGCGCCGCACGGGAGCCACTCTCATGAATGCCTTGGGAGTTCTTCCTGAAGTGGCAGAGCGATGCTTGAATCACATGGAAGAAAACAAGATAAAGCGGATTTACCAGCGCTACGGTTATGAGGCGGAAATGAGACAAGCATGGGAAAAATTAGGCGAACGATTGGAGCTTCTAACCAAGGTGGCTCTATGAGCAGCACCTTCAAAGCGATCATCGCTCCTCGACTTCTTCAATTCTTGCAAAAACACCCAATTGGAAAAGGCATTAGTGAGTTGACTGGCTTTACAATTGAGAAAATCCTCACACATTGCTCTCTAGAAGTACCTGATGAATCTCAACCTGGAGTTGGCTGGGTTGTAACACGGACTGCCAATGACCTGAATATCAGGCCAGAACATGCTGACGTCGTTCAGGTGTTGTTGAAATTGGTTTGGCTTTACTCAGAGCAATCAGACTCTCCGTTAAAGAGCTCGGTTGCCCAGGAATTGGCCATATTTGAAGCTGGAATGAAATTGGAAGCGAGCAGACGTCAAAGGATTGAAGCAGCCAAAAAAGAGCGTCCTTGGCCAGCTCTTGACGAATGGATCAGTAAAAAGCTCAAATCCAAAACGAAATGGACAAGTGCAATGCTGTGGACTGCCTTACCAATGAGTCATGACAGCGATTCCATTTATCAGGATGGAGAAAAATTACATTGCTCCCAAGGTAATTACAGCTCAATCGGTTATCGTGCATTTTGCGATCATGTCAGAAGGCAGCGCGAAAAAAATAAATGCAGATAGCGGCGTTAGCTGCATCTGTATGTGAGACGCTATGTCACATAGTAACTTTAAATGAGGCTATGTGATGAAAAATGTAACAGCTTTTCTAAGAGACACCGAAGCCGCCATCCGATATGGCGTGAGTCGCCCTACCATATGGCGATGGGCCAGAAACGGCAAATTCCCCAAGCCAGTCAAACTTGGAGCTGGCTCGACTCGCTGGCGTTCCTCTGATCTAGAAGCATGGGAACAAAGCCAAATTGGGAATGTCGCTTCTCGTAGCGCAAATTCCTAGTCGGACGGCAAGCTATGTCTAAACTTCCATACGTTTTTCTTGCTATACCGCATGAGTTTTTGACGGAGGATTTTTTAAAAGACACCATCATGATGCGTTTTGTTGTATGGATGTTCAAACGCATTTCTCCCAATCCTTCGTTGGTTCCTTTGAAGGGAATGGGCAGGCAACTGCTTCTCGATCCATTTGAATTCATGTTCGGCAGAGAAACTTGTGCAGTCATCGCGGGAATTTCTCTCAAGAATGCGCGTACAAGGATAAAGCAGTTAATCGGCCTTGGATATATCAAGAAAGTGGCCGGCAAAGGGGCCAGCACTTTTTCGGTCTATTGCATAGAGACAAGAGCGCTTCGCCAGAGTGTAAACGGCCAGCAAAGCGAACAGCAACTAGGCCAGCAGATGGGCCAGCGAACTGGCCACAATCTAGAAGCGCAGATCCCAGATCTTAAAATTATAAAAGAGACGCCTAACGTTAGCCCGAAAGTCGTCGATAGATCGCCTTTTTCAGATAAACAGAAAGGCGATCTTCAGGGGATGCTTATGGATTGCTATAGGCAATATCACGGAGCTGATGAGCGCTTTTTCTAATAGGTGTGCAGTTTTTTTTATGCACAGTACTGCACAGTAAATTGCATAGCTCGATTCGATTCCATGTTATGAGGGTTGTTTAAAATCTTTTTTCTCAATATGCTCTAATGAATTTTATGAATTCTCAGGGTGCACATGGAAAAAAATGATGGCAATGATCTGGTCCCCAGTAAGCTCACCTTTGAAGATCTAAAAAAGGTCAATCAATATGGAATGGAGTACTGGAGCGCAAGGGATCTCCAGCCCTCTCTGGGATATTCTAAATGGCAGCGCTTTGAGAATGCGATAGAAAAGGCCATCGAGTCGTGCAAACAGTCGGGGAATGATCCCAAGCATCACTTTACCGGGGCCGGTAAACCGATCCCTGGGGGCAAGGGCTCCTCTCAAGTCGTTGAGGATTATCATCTTTCTCGTTTTGCCTGCTATCTCATCGCTCAAAATGGAGATCCTAGAAAGCCAGAAATTGCCAACGCTCAGAAGTATTTCGCGATCCAAACTAGACGGCAAGAATTATCCGATGCTGCTATTGCAGATCTGGAACGCTTAGAGTTGCGTAAGCAAACCTCTCAAGATTTTAAGGCCCTCTCGGGAGCTGCTCGCGATGCAGGCGTTCAAAATAAGATGTTCGGCATCTTTCATGATGCGGGTTACAAGG
>CAZXVU010000161.1:0-3630 GCA_964644465.1 uncultured bacterium | reverse complement strand
GAGAAGGGTTTATCATCTCTCTTTATAATGGGAATACTGCTTTCTACAAGTACCTCAAACTAGCAGAAAACCCGAAACTATCTCAATAAATCTTGCAGGCCTAACCAAAGGAAATGATGTTAATGATAACGCCTTCGAAACGAAGGCTAATGATTTGAATGATGCAGGGAGGCCCTGCAACCCAATATATTACTGGGGTTCGGGGCATCCCCGACATTCATATCCTTGTTATCATTAGCCACTCCCCGGGGTCCCTAAAGAATGCCTCATTCTTTGGGGTGGGTTTCGTGGCGTTATCATTTCCCTTGTTTTGAATAGATTGACTTGTTTTCAACTATAGGTACTCCAAGCCTTCTTGAATTTTTCAGGTTCGGAGTCGGTCATATCTTTAATAAAAGCTTCCCTGTCGCAAAGACTCATGTGGGGAAATAACACTTTCATCATATCAACCATTTGCTCGGGAGTCATTTTGTTATACGTATCAAAATCGAGGGCTCGCAATTCTTCATCGGTATAAAGCCTGTGCAATTCGGGAAGAATGATTGTTTCTTCTTCGTGAAGGTGTGCCAAATTGTCACTGACGAATTTCCTGTAAGCTAAGTAGAATTGATATCCCGCTTCTTCTGTTTTTGCTTGATTCAGAAGTTCTTCCAGATCTGCCAATTGCTCATCTTGAACTTTATGGTCTGCCTCGGCATCTCCATGAACTTTTGAATTCTTTCTGCGAAGCAGTTCATGGATCCGGGTGTTTTCCCATTCCGCATGTCCTTCGAGCATGCCTTTCAGCCCCTCGAATTCTTCTTGCAGCTTCTTCCTGTCTGAAGGATTCCGGAAATCTGTTTTAGCGGCTAGCCGTTCAACATCGTTCAGCGCCGAGCTGACATATTTATGTTCTCTGTAAAGCCGATATCGCATAACAACTCCCTTTTTGGACCCTCTATTATAGATCATTCAGAATTAAAACCCATTGACAGTTTAGGTTTCATGGCTATTGTGAGGATAAATACAACCTTATTTGAGGCATACATGAGCAAGAAAGATTTCTACGCATTGTTTATTCAAGAATTGAAAGATATTTATAATGCTGAAAAACAGAATGTTAAAGCCTTGCCCATAATGGCCGCAGCTGCGCATGCACCCGAATTAAAAGAGGCCTTCCGCGCTCATTGGAAAGAGACCAAAGAACATGTCCAACGCCTGAAGCAGATTGCCAGAATCTTAGGAGAAGATCTCTCTGGATCTGAGTGCAATGCAATGCGGGGAATCTTAAAAGAAGCACATAAATCTTTAGGTATGAACTATGCAAGTCCTGTCCGCGATGCCTCTCTCATCAGCGAAGCGCAGCGGGTTGAACACTATGAAATTGCAACATATGGGACGCTGAAAACATTTGCTCACCACTTAAACTATCCTAGGGTCGAAGAACTCCTCAATCTAACGATTAAAGAAGAAGGCAATACGGACAAGAAACTGACGAAAATCGCTGAAGGGACCATCTTCTCGAAAGGGATCAATGTAAGGGCGAAAGAAGTCACAACAAGAAAAAGAAGCCGCCGCCGCTCTAACGGTAGAAAAGCAGCTTAGGGTTTGATTAACTCTAAGAGATTGCCTGACTTGGCAACAAACAAGTGTTTGAAGAATCTCGAGGTCAAAAAGTCAGCGGGAGCGACATTTTCATCCTTGATCTTGAATTGCTTGCCAATATCAATGCCATATTTAGAAAAAAGAGCGCTCGTCGTGGCTGAACAACCGTAATTTTTAACTCCTGGCTGCCAAGCTAGAGTGCAATCGTATTTAGCAGGTCTTTTTGCGGTCAGACCTGTTTTGACGATGTCTTTGAATCTGGCTTTAATGAGAGGAGCTTTGCTTCGGGCCTCTCTTTCCATATCATCCATGAGCTCTTGAAATGTATTGAATGGCTCTAACCCTTTTGCGCGATAGCATTTTTGATGCTCTTCCATCATGAGAGCTTCATTAGGAACTACAACTGCCCCATAACAAACCTTTCCTGTCCGTTTGGGGATCTTCATCACACCGCTGACCCAAGATCCATCTTTCTTATCGAGATCGAAAGCTTCCCCGTTGCCAAGAGAGAGTTCCGCATGAGTATGCACTTTTCCTGTACCTAACCAGCAGAGGAACGCCTTAATGTGAAGGAAAATCGTTTTCGCAATATTGCCGTGTTTCTTTAGGCGTGCGTTGAGAAGATAAAGAAAAGGATCGGTTAGGATCACTGCCCCACGGGGGATTTCTTCGAAGCGGTAGGGAACGCTTTTTAAATTGAGATACGCCGCAAATCTGCGCTGTTCTCGATTGGAATGGATCCATCGGGCGATATCCATCCGTCTAAGAGGGTCAACTCCTGCCCATCGGTCTACTTTGCCGGCGGCAAGCTCTCTGAGCGAATCGACGTCTTTCAAAAAATTCGAATAGGGTTTGAATTTGCCCAAACTTTTGGCCCAAGAGCTATTGCCTATCTTAGCCTGCATTTTCAGCATCATTTGCACTTGAGGAAACACTGATTCGAGATTTTCATCCCGTTCTAATTTTCCTTGTAAAACCTGCAAGTTCCCTTTAATTCGGGTATAAAAATCTTCAAAGGCCTTACGGTCGTTCGCAGCCCAACCGCCTGTGAAAAATTGTTTGATTCCAAAAATAGCCTTAGCGACTATCCCTTTCAATCGAATGACCTCGCCACCGCGCCATGTATCCGAAGGACGGATATGCAGAAGCGCCGCCTGTTGAAAAGGAGTAATAAAGTTTATGGGTTTAGTCATTATCAAGTATTTTCTTTGTCTATTATTTTACACTAATTAAATATTCCAGAAAACATAAACAAACATAACAAAAAAAATTAAAACTCGAGAAACTGTAAATTTTATTCGAACTTTTGTCAAGTTTCTCGTTGAAAAAGAATCAATGTATCTCTTATTCCAAAAGCAGGATATGTCCACGAGGGATTATGAGCATTTCTCTAAAAAAAATCGCTTTCTTCATCTTTGTACCCATTCTCTTGATGGCTAATGGAACCGACCCTTTTGATAATGGCGACACAGCCTTTTTGATGCTCTCGACCGCTCTCGTAATGATCATGGTCCCGGCAGTAGGTTTGTTTTATGGAGGGATTGTCCGGACGAAGAACGTCTTAAATACGATCATCCAAAGTTTTGCGATCCTTTGCATCGTCAGCATCGAATGGGTCCTTGTCGGATACACACTTGTCTTTGGACATGATATCCACCATTTCATCGGCGGCTTAGACTGGATAGGGCTCAATGGGATTGGCTCGAATTCTTTATTTCATGCTTCTCCTATTCCCACTTACTCTTATATAGCTTATCAAGGAATGTTTGCCGCAATCACCCCAGCCCTAATCAATGGAAGCGTCGTAGAAAGATTCCGCTTTCCCGCTCTTTTATTCTTCACAGCTATCTGGACAGTGATTGTGTACAATCCTCTAGCCCACTGGGTCTGGGGAGATGGAGGCTTTCTGCAGCAGCTCGGGGCCTTGGACTTTGCAGGAGGAACCGTAGTCCATATCAGTTCTGGATTCGCAGCTTTAGCAGCTTGTCTTTATGTGGGCAAACGTTCTTCAGTCCATGTCAAAGCCCCTTCTCATAATCTCACAAT
>CAZXVU010000160.1:0-3689 GCA_964644465.1 uncultured bacterium | reverse complement strand
TTTTTTTGTTTAAAATCTGACTTCGCCGTTTACATCGATCGCGTTTTGGTTAAAAAGGCGCGATTCTAAAGTGATAGTCATTTTGCGGCAGTCGACAAGAGTGGCTCCGACTGTGAACCCCCAACGCCGCTGTCCGATTTGAGACTTAAGATAGAGGTCAGCCACCTCGGGCATTTGGGGAAGCCTAACGAGAACGCTAGAGGGATGGGGTTCGATTTTTGTGATCAAATAGGTGCAATAGACATAGGGCGAGATAGGCCCTGTCCTGTAACTCATTCCCAGCGCCGTTTGAATCTCGCTATATTTCAGAATAAAATCTGTCACTATATTGTAAGCTAGCCCTTCGGAAGAAAAATAGAGTGGTTTTTGATCAGATTCGAAATATTTTGCATCGATTCCGACTCGGAATTTACCTTCGTGAAGGATGATGAGTTTCCCTCCAGCTCCCCAGGCAAATTGCCGCTTTGTAAATACTTCTCTGTCTAACTGAATTCTAGAACCACCGAAAATTCCATAAAAATCGACCCGATTTGCAAAATTCATCGTAATCAAAGCGGCCTCGGTTGAAAACTTGATATGCGTTTTCGAATGAGGCAATCCTTGGATTTTATATTCGTCATGGAACCGCTGTCGATAGACGTAATCATCGAAATAGGCTGCGCGTAGAGAGAACCAAGAGGGGCATTCTTGAATGATTCCGCTTTTTTGCAAGATGGGCTGAGCGGGATTTCCAATGAGAATGGCCCAAAGGGAGCAGAACGGAAACAGAAACAGAAAAAATATGCAGCGTTTATAAAAATGCATCCTAAGATCTCTGCAGTAGTGTTGGTGCCAGCCCCATAGGGTTCCTATATCATTCCCCCATCCTTTCGACAAGACAAAAAATCTGACGGTTTTTAGGGCAGGATAAATCCATTTTTTTGGAAATTTTTTTCAGAACTTTGCATTACGCAAAAATCCCTTTTAAGCCATATTGTGGACAGCTTTTTGACTTCGTTTGTGTTTTGATTTTTTCTTTTAATTTTAGAAAATTCTTGCGGAATATATTCTAAAGAACCTATGGATCGAAGTGAAAACCTCGAGAAATGGAGTTCCGAAAATGTCCTTAAACGACACGATGAACAAGCTCGATAGCCTACTCATGTCAGTTTCCAGAGATTTGGCAAAAGTCAACCGAGGAAACAAGGCCGCGGCGCAGCGAGTTCGTGTGGGCACAATCCGATTGGAAAGAGTTGCAAAACAATTCCGCAAAGAATCCGTAGCTGCTGAAAAAAGCGGGAAGCTAAAACGCAAACCCGCCCCGAGAAAAAGCTCTGCCAAAAAAGGGAAAAAGAAAAAGCGTTAATTCCAGAAGATAGGTTACACTATCTGCCATGGAAGACACGGCAAAAGGCATTGTTCAAACATTTACTTCAAGGGGATATGGCGTCGCTCTCATAGAGCGGGAAGCACAAATCCCTCCTACTGAGGTAGAAGTCGCCCATTCGATTCCTGGCGACAAGATATTTTTCGAACTCACCCGTAAAAAAAGAAGCCCCAAGAAGGGGCGTCTACTTGAAATCCTAACTCCCTCTCCAGACAGAGTAGAACCCCGATGCCCCCACGCCCGTACGTGCGGAGGCTGCTGCTGGCAGCAAATGTCCTATGAAGCGCAACTCCGTCAAAAAGAGGAACGGGTAAAACAGGCCTTTCAGGGGCGTTTCCCGATCCAGCCGATCATCCCTTGCGATTCTCCATTTGGATATCGGAATAAAATGGAGTTTACCTTTTCCGAGAACCGCGCTGGAACTCGTTTTTTAGGCTTGATGATTGCTCAGGCAGAGCCTTATGTCTTCAATGTCACAGAATGCCATCTTTGCAGCCCTTGGTTCGCCAATGTGTTGAATGCGGTCCGTACTTGGTGGGAAACTTCCGGGCTAAAAGCCTATCATCCTCCTGAAGACACAGGGTCTCTTCGTTATTTAACGCTTAGGGAAGGAGTCAGAACTGGCCAAAAAATGGCTGTTCTAAACGTTTCTGGCAACCCTGCTTTTGCATTGAATCGCTCCCAGTTGGATAGTTTTACTGCAGCAGTGCGTAGCGCTTTGCCGCCTGATGATTCGATCGCGGTCTTTTTACGCATTCATCAAAGCAAGAAAGGACGCCCGACCCAGTTTTTTGAAATGCATCTTTTTGGACCTGATCATATTGTCGAAGAGCTCCATCTTAAAGGAGGAAAGCTCTCCTTTAAAATCAGTCCCATTTCATTTTTTCAGCCCAATACAATCCAAGCCGAGAAGCTCTACGACGCTGCGTTAAAGCTGATTGAGAACCGTTCGGTCGTATACGACCTTTATTGCGGCACAGGCACTCTGGGTATGGCCGCTGCGCGCTTTGCGAAGAAAGTAGTAGGTATTGAACTCAGTCCTGAATCGGTCATCGACGCTGAGTCGAATTTAATCCGAAATAACATCCAGAATGCAGAAATCCACCAGGGCGATGTCGGCCAGGTCTTGACTCGATTGATGGGAGAGCCAGGGTTCTTGCGTCCCGATGCCGTAATCGTCGACCCTCCCCGAGCCGGCCTCGACGACCTTGCTCTCCATCATCTAAAAACTTTACTGCCTCGTTCCATCGTCTACATCTCTTGCAATCCTCTGACACAAGCTGAGAATGTTCAAGAGCTTCTAAAAGTGGGCTACACGCTCCAATGGCTCCAGCCGATTGATCAATTTCCCCATACATATCACATTGAAAATATCGCTTTCCTCGAACTTGCAAGATAAGCCCAATTCAGGCATTCTAGATGAAATTAAAACATTAGATTCAAAGGAAATTTTATGATGAAATCTCTTTTTATGCTTCTCCCAACGGCTGCAGTATTTGCGCAAGAAAGCGCGCCTGCATCCCCAACTCCAGGCGGCGGCATTACACAAACCCTGATTATGATCGGGATTGCGCTTGTATTTTTCTATTTCATCCTGTGGCGCCCGGAACAAAAGCGACGCAAAGCCTCTGAAGAGATGCGCGCTTCCCTCAAAAAAGGCGACCGTGTTACAGCAATGGGTATCGTCGGCCGAGTCGACAAAATCCAAGAGCATACGGTCATTCTGAAAATGGTGGACGGAGCTAAGATCGAAGTATTAAAAGGTGCGATCACTGACGTTCAGGCTTCAACAGAAGAATCGAAAGCCGAAGTCACAATAGAGTCTTAAAGAGGAAAAATACTTCCGTTTTCTTTACGATACTGTTCAAAACTGCTTAATTGTTGTGTAGCTGCGCTTGAAGAAGCTGCTGCTGCAGGTTGAATTGTTGGTAGTCTTGCTGGATTAGATGGGGCGGGGCGCCGAGTCATTGAAGGCATTATTGAACTAAAGGGGAGCCTCTGTGAGCCGTTTTGGGTTATAGGCCTTGGCTGCGGAGTCTCAACCGCTTCTCTAAATCTATTAAACAGCTGATTCATATCTTTACCCGTTCTCCAACCAAATTCAAAACCATGTGTATCTGACAGTTGGTTGTTAAAATGGATTAAGAATCTTTGAGCGAGGAGTTCTCTCGGAGATTCGGTTTCCGGTCTTACTTCACGGATCGGAGCTATTGGACCTTCAGCATCCTCTAGAACTACATTATGGGACCTTGCGGGTTGTCGAAGCGATAATGGAGATGGGCGGAAAGGATTCCATAAATTCAAAAGCGGATGAAAAAGAAAT
>CAZXVU010000159.1:0-3716 GCA_964644465.1 uncultured bacterium | reverse complement strand
TAAAATTTATACCCGGTATACATGGTTAACCAGTAGCTGACCCAGAAGAGGGATTCGTTTTGACTGATGCGGGTCGTCGCAGTTTGGATAGGAGTTGGAAAGTCTGTTTCAACAACTTCTTTCAAGCGCGTATGAGCGCTCCTTGTCCAAGTGCTCGCTCCTTCGAAAAAGAGCCCGAAAGTCCAACCCGTCTCCTGATGGATCCGAAGATCCATTCCGCCAACCTGCATATTTCCTGAAGTGGCTCGAATGTAGGAACTGATTTGATAAAATTGAGCGGACGTTAAGGCTGGCGTATACAAGAGACGATCCATAGCAAATTTATTCTTTGCCCGAAGCTCCACATGCTCGTATTGATAATAGAAGTCCCATTGAGCGATCTTTTTAAATTTAAACCGGATCCTCGCTTCAACATAAGGTCCAAACCAATCTTGCTCATTTACTTTTGGAAAACTGCCTCTCTCAAAGGAAGAACTTCCTAGCGAAAACCGATTGATGTCTTTTGGAAAATTGGCCATATGAAAATATCTGTAGCCCACGGCAGGGACCACAGAGAATCCGAAATTTGGGCAATCGTGGATCTTCAATTCCCGTCCCAATGAACTTTGGATATTCGCATTATACCCAGCTCCCAACTCATATCGACTGGAGAATAAGGGTTCGTTCGGATTGTTGCCGGTCTGCAGGTATTTGAGATTCCCATTGATGAGCCAACCGTATCCTCCATGAACCCCGAGAATAAAGTTTTTAAACTCGAGATGCCATCCCACAGTCAATGTTAGAGTATTCCGATTCTTAAACGAAGTTCTTGAATTCAAGACATGAGACAGCCCGAATTCATCAAACCTCTGCCGATCATTTCTATATCCTAAGGCAGCCCAATTATGAAGGTTCCAGTAATTGTTTTTCTTTTTAGCCGTAGTAGGCGCAGGGGTAGCTTTTTCCTGTACTTTAGGAGTGGGTACTGACGGAGTTGGCTGAGCAGCGGCATCAGGTTTCTTTCTATTCCAAAAAGAAATCTCTTCGTTCGCACTTCCGTTGAGGGCCGAAAAAAGGCAGAAGCAAATGAGTAGTTTTTTCACAAAAGCCATTTCCTTTCCCGATAGCAAAAAGCAACAAAGGTTGCACGAGAAAGATTTTTTTTGCATTCTGCACCCCTATGATTGCCTATCTCTTAGTCAACTTCGGCGGCCCCCGCAATCTCGAAGAAATCTCCCCTTTCCTCCAAGAATTGCTTCGAGACAGAGATGTGATTTGGACGAAATTCCCCACATTCTTCCATAACTGGCTCTTTGGTCGTATTGCCCGCAAAAGATCTGTAAAAATCGCCCATGACTATCAAGAAATCGGCGGTAAATCTCCCATCTACGATGACACTGAAGAACTTGCAAAACTCCTCTCCACGCGCCTAAACGCCCCCGTCATTCCTTTCCATCGCTATCTTCCCTCTACTCACGCCGCCACCCTCCATGTTCTAGAAAATCTCCAAGTCTCAGAAATCCGCGTCCTTCCTCTCTTTCCCCAATTTTGCTATGCAACCACCGGCAGCATCGCCCGATTTTTCAGCCGTAGGCTCACTACAACCAACAAACTCCGCTGGATCAAGTCCTACCCAGCCCACCCCGCTTTTATCCAAGCCTGGCAAACTCATATCGCCCAATTCTTAGCTTCCCACCAACTTCCAGAACAAGAAACAGCTCTCCTCTTCTCCGCCCATGGAGTTCCTCAGTCATTCATCTCTGCAGGAGACATTTATGAATCGGAGTGCCGTCTCTCCTATCGAGAGATCCTCAAAGGTTTTCCCAAAGCTGTAGGCCGCCTTGCTTACCAATCAAAATTCGGCCCAGAAGAATGGCTTACCCCTTCTACAGAGGATGCCTGCGCATCCATCCTCGAATGGCATCAAGGCCGCCCCAATATCGTGATCGTCCCTCTCACCTTCACTTCAGACCACATTGAGACGCTCTTTGAGATCGAAAAGCTCTATCTCCCGATCCTAGCCGCAAAAAACCTCAATGCAACCCGTTGCCCAGCGCTCAATCTCGAGCCCTACTGGATCGACGCCCTCGTCCAAATCATCCAAGAAACCAATCTATGTGGAAACCAAATGTTGATTAGGAAACCTTAAACATCCATCCAGCCGCCATCCACGACAAGATCGGCTGCATTGACAAAAGAGGCCTCATCGGATCCAAGGAATACAACAGCATTGGCAATTTCCAAGGGTGTTGCAGTTCGTCCAAGAGGGGTGGTTGAAACAACTATTTTCTCAAAGTCCCCATAATGGCTTTCCCCAACATTAGAATTCTTGAAGAAGTTGGTTGGGGTCAACCCGGGACTTACGCAATTTACACGGATTCCTTTTTCTCCAAATTCAGCTGCCATGGAACGGGCAAAAGAACGTACAGCTGCTTTGGAGGCGCAATAAAGGCTCCCAGTCGCGATACCCTTCGCATGAAGACAGGAAGCGGTAAGAATGATTGCACTTCCTTTTTTCAGAAGCGGTAAAATTTTTTGGACTGTGAAAAAGACCCCTTTCACATTCGGATTGAATTGACGATCGTAAGTTTCTTCATCCACCTCTGAAATAGATCCAAAAATACCGCCTCCAGCATTGGCTATCAGGATATCAACCTGGCCAAAGGTGTTCTTAGCCATCTCTGCAAGCCTGTCGAGTTCTGCAATCTTGTTCACATCGGCAGCAAAACCCACAGCCCTATCACCTAGCTCTGATACAATCTGATCGACTTTTTCCTGCGTTCGGCCGGTGATCAAAACACGAGCCCCTTCCTCGATATACCGTTTAGCCATTTCAAGACCGAGACCGCTTGTCCCCCCAGTGATAATTGCGGTTTTATTATCTAATCTATTTCCCATCTATTTTCCTGGTCCTCTTTTTGCCTCCTTATATCCAAATGAATAAATTGCCAAATAATAAATTTTAATGATTTGAAAAATAAGAATATTTACACGGATGGTCAACGGATAGACGGATGGACACGGATAAAAAAGAAGGAGAGAGTCCTTTTTTGGGGGTGCGGGGGCGAAGCCCCGACGTTTTCAGCATTCCGCATTCCTATTTCCTATTTTTCTTCATTTCTGTATTCTTGCATTCTAATATGATGCCTTCGAAATTGATCTTGGAATCGGGAGAATCTTTTCCCGGCTTTTCGCCTGATTGGCAAAAGGAAACATACTTCGGCGAAGTCGTTTTTTCCACCGGCATGACAGGCTATGTCGAATCGTTGACAGATCCTTCTTATGCAGGACAAATTCTCTGTTTTACCTATCCTTTGATCGGCAATTACGGCGTTCCTAACAGCTCCACTTGGGAATCAGAAAAAATCCAGGCAAGCGGAGTGATTGTAGGTTCCGTCAGCCCTTTTCCCAGTCATTGGGACTCTGAATGCTCTTTTCCCGATTGGCTGAAACAGCAGCGCATTCCTCTGATTGCAGGCGTCGACACAAGAGAGCTGACAAAGCTGCTCCGGAAAAAGGGAGTGGCCCTTGGCGCCATTTGCAGGGAAGGAAAACCAAAAAAATTCTTCGACCCGAATGAAACCGATTTAGTCAAGAAAGTGAGCCTGACTGGAAAAGAAACTTATGGATCGGGGAAAAAAAAGGTGATCGCTGTCGATTGCGGCATGAAAGAAAATATCCTGAGGTGTTTGACAAAATTCCCCATTAAGGTTGTCCGGGTCCCTTACAACTATGAT
>CAZXVU010000158.1:0-3769 GCA_964644465.1 uncultured bacterium | reverse complement strand
TCCCAGCGGCGGGAGCGTTTTTTGCTGACTTTGTCTTTTTTGAGCTGGAAATCGACATCGGCGCCATCAAACCAGACTACAACTGCTTTGTAGATTTCTTTTCCCCGATCAAGGATCATCTGGTCGTTTCCAGACGTAATCACCCATATATATGCGCCGAATAATCCGATCATCCAAAAGAGTCTTCTCATATTTTGGAAACTATCTGATTCGTAGGCTCAGGTGCAAGTCAAAAAAGTTTTAGTTTTTAATTGCGTATTAAATTGTTGAAGACTATGGATAAACTATGCTGCTAGGTGATTTCCAAATCCTTCGTCCAACTTTCGAAACATCTCAAGAGGAAACTCTCGACTGGCTCGTCGATGCTCATACTAAATCTGAATCATCGAAAGGACTCAGCGAAGAAGAACTCGAACTTTTCCGGAAAGCCCTGAAAGAAAAACTCTGGCATGTGGGATGCAAACCGGATCGTATTGAGAAAAGAGGGCATGTCCTCGCCGATTTTCTCCATCGCGATTGGAACAAGATGGAAATCTACAAACTGAATGAGCAGCCCAGAGGAAAAGATCTTTCTGTCAGAGTTAAAATCTTTGACGAGCAAGTAGATAAGGTATTTCAAAATTTCTATCCTGAAAAATCGCATGCCCCTGAAGACCTCATTCATGTCAGTTGTACAGGATATGTTTCTCCCAGCGGAGCGCAAAAGATTGTCTCTAAAAGAAATTGGGGAAATCACACCACCGTCACACATGCCTATCATATGGGCTGCTATGGATCGATCCCCGCTCTGCGTATGGCTGGAGGATTTTTAAATAGCGAAAGGGAAAAGCAGAGAACAGACATTGTCCACACGGAAATCTGCTGTTTGCATACAAATCCCGCAGCCCATCAATTAGATCAGCTCGTTTCTCAAAGTCTTTTCGCGGATGGATTCATTAAATACTCAGCATTTAAAGAGACCGATCAACCCCATTTTTCAATGAAGGCAATCCAAGAAGAGATCATTCCCGATTCGGCCTTTGCCATGACTTGGAATGTCGTCGATTGGGGCTTTCAAATGTTCTTGGCAAAAGAAGTGCCCGTTTTAATCGCACGCAATATTAAAGGATATTTGAAACGTCTCTGCGAAAGAGCAGGCGTAGATGATGATACGATCCAGAAAGCTGTATTTGCTATCCACCCTGGAGGTCCTAAAATCTTGTTCCAAATTCAAGAGCTCCTGGGACTTTCTGACAAACAAATGGCTTATAGTTTCGAAATTTTGAAAAAATACGGCAATATGTCTTCCGCAACGCTGCCCCATATATGGCAAGCTGTGTTGGCAGATCCTGAAATAAAAAAAGGAACTCCCATCATAAGTTTAGCCTTTGGCCCGGGGCTTAGCATTTCTGGAAATCTCATGGTAAAAATATGTGGATCTTAGCCGTTCTTCCTTTTGCTCTCCAAGCGATAGTGATTGTACTTGATGAAGGGGTTTTCCATGTCAAGAGAGGGCTTCCAAAATGGGAGCGCATCGGACATCCCATAGACACTTTCAGCGTTATCATCTGCATGGCATTTGTCATTTTTGTCCCTTTCTCGAGCAAAATGCTGACCCTCTATGTCATTCTTTCATCTCTGTCGACTTTGCTAGTGACAAAAGATGAATTTGTTCATAAAGACCATTGCTCTAAAGCGGAAAATTGGCTGCATGCTCTTCTCTTTTCGCTCCATCCCATTACACTGATTTGCGCAGGATTTATTTGGCCTGTTGCCCAAGGAGTTGTAGTGACTCCCTGGATTGCTCACTGGCTGGATAATAAAGAGGCGCTTTCTCTTTTCTTGCAGGGACAATTAGCTGTTATGGTGTTGTTTATGTTTTATCAAATCGTCTTTTGGAATGTGGTATGGAAGGACAAGGCAGTCATCAAACAATAAACAATGATTTCTACGAAGATCTTCAAGAGGGTTGGTACGCAGCTTCCGATCACCCTGTTGCACTCCTCCGTGCTGAAAATGCGATCCGCAGCCCTTGGATTCTCGAAGAAATCGCAAAACAATACTCTTCAAAGACCTCTGTTCTCGATATCGGATGCGGCGCCGGACTCTTAACCAATGCTTTGGCCAAAGAAGGCCATACTGTGACAGGGATCGACCTTTCTGAATCGAGCTTGGAAACAGCCAAACGGCACGATCAAACAAAGACAGTGCGCTACATCCCGGCCAACGCATACTCTCTCCCCTTCGCCGATCAGCAGTTCGATGTTGTTTGTGCGACGGACGTGCTGGAACACGTGGAAGATCCTGGGCTCTTGATTGCAGAAGCGAGCCGCGTTCTTAAGACAAACGGCCTTTTTTTCTTCCATACATTCAACCGCAATCCTTTGAGCTATATCATAGTGATCAAAGGGGTGGAATGGTGCGTCAAAAATACGCCGAAGAACATGCACGTCTATCCCCTCTTTATCAAACCCTATGAACTGGATGAACTCTGTCAGATCTATCGTCTCCAAGTCCAAAAGTGGGTCGGTTTAAGACCGCAAATATTCAACTGGCCATTTTTCAAGATGCTTTTAACGCGAAAAGTGCCGAAAAATTTCCGATTCTGCTTTTCGAAAAGTCTTGCCACAGGATATTGCGGCATTGCCCAAAAAACACTCCCCTCTTTTAAAGACAAACTCTGAAGTTAAAATCTTTGATCTTAATGTCGAGAACCATAGAATGATTTCCTTTTCAAGAAAGGAGATTTTATGGCCCAACTGACTTTAAAAGGAAAACCGATCCACACATCCGGAGATCTGCCAGCTCTTCATATTAAAGCTCCTGATTTCCAGCTTGTCGATAAAGATTTCCATGACCGATCTCTTCATGAATTCCATGGAAAAAGGAAACTGATCGCAACAGTCTTAAGTGTCGATACCAGCGTCTGCAGCACAATGACAAAACATTTCAATGAGTTCGGTAAAAAACATCCGAACGTCATCATCATTACCGCCTCTGCAGATCTCCCTTTCGCGCAAAAGCGGTTCTGCGAAATGGAAAATGTCCATAATGTTTTGACTTTGTCGATGATGCGCAATAAAGATTTTGGAAAGGCTTACGGCATTCTCCTGATTGACGGCCCTTACACAGGCATGCTTGCACGCTCCGTTCTTGTTCTGGATGAAAAAGACCATGTCCTTTACAGAGAACTTGTCCCTGAGATCAGTCATGAGCCGAATTACCATGCAGCCTTGAAGGTGTTGGGAGGATGAGGCTCTTTTTTCTTTGTTCAGCCGCTCTTTGCATCCTGACGATTGCGTGGATCAGCCCCCGATCGACAACACCGCTCTTTCATCCCGGAATGATCGCAAAAGATGTGAAAGGAAGCTTTGCTCCTTTTCATTGCGAGGAAGCCCAAGAAATTCTTTCGCAGCCATATGAATATTTGGGATACGGGACACAATCGGTGGCTTTCAAGAGCCAGGATGGGAACTATGTGCTGAAATTTCTCCTCTTCAAACATATCCACGACGCAAAAAGGATCTCCCTCCCCTCTTTGCGAAGTATGTTCTCTTCCTATCAATTCAAAAAAGAGAAGCAAAGGGCCCCAGGAAGAACGAAAGTTCTCATGCAGGCTTTAGAAAGTTACGATCTGGCCTTCAATGAATTTAAAGAAGAATCAGCTCTGATCGCCATTCACCTGAATGAAGAAGAAAGCGGTTTGCCTATATGTAGAATCACCGATAAAGAAGGTCGAGTTCACCATATCGATTTAAATCGCGCCTGTTTTGTCCTTCAATATTTTGCC
>CAZXVU010000157.1:0-3789 GCA_964644465.1 uncultured bacterium | reverse complement strand
AGCTTTTCCTCGTGCGGCTTATTCCAAACATTTGCGACCCCTCCGCCAATAAACATAAGATCGCGCTCCTTGGGTGCCATAATAGGATCATCCCAATCCACTATGTAGATAGTGTTGTCGCTTCCTACCAGCAATACATTGCCCGCATGGATGTCGGAATGGCACAGCACAAATTTAGGCGATTGCTTCTTCAGTTTTAGGCCAAGCTCTTCGGCGCGGTCTACTAGACGGCGGATTTCCACCATCTTCTGCTTCATAAACTTCAATAGCTTCACAGCGATCGCGTCGCCCGTCGGAGGTGCTTCAACACGAGCATAGAGTCCACGAACAGCCTCTCTCCATTTAGGAGAATAGGTTTCATACCGGATCAAGCTTCGGATTGCCGGCGGGACATCGATTTCGTGAATTTGCCGCAACGCTTTGCCGAGCTGAATCCATTGAGTATCGCTAAGATCGCGGCTAAATCCATTTTGCCCTTCGACAAATGGGTAGACAATGAGGGTAAAATCTTCAATACGCTGAGCAAGCTTGCCGTGGATTGTTTTAACGGGTGGTATGATCTGTTGAATACCGGCTTCATGCAATAGTTCTACTAACAAGACGCTAATATCGGGTTGGTGGCCCCGTTTCAACTTTACGAAATATGATTTTTGGTCTCTCGTTTGAGCTTTATAGATCGACGCGTTCATATCGGCGCCAATAGGAAGAAATGTAAGAACAGCAGCTTCAATGCCGTAATTGTCTCTTAGGCAACGAATAATCAGTTCGTCTGAAAGGGATTGTTTCTCAATCATCGTTCTCCTTTTATCGGAAATTTCTGATTAAATAGATATACCCAAATAACCTCAAAATTTGGTTTCTGACTACGTCGGGCAGCCACTGCCTTCGAGGTCCGCCTGCACCCCACCCCAAAGACGATGCGTCTTTGGTGACCCCGGCGCTAAACTTTTTAAGTTTAGCTGCTTCGGCATCGGCTTCGCCTGACTCGAACTCAGGGCGCCTCCTTGTCATATTCCCAAATTTTGAAATCATTTGGGTATAGGTGATTGGCGATCAATTCGATTTGAGAAAGTTCCACTTCATAACTTTGAAGCAAGACAGATTGTGGAACATAGCCGCAATCTATTTCGGGATTTGCCTTTAAATCAGCGATCGTTTCAATGAGCATTTTCCGCCAATCTTTAACAAACTCGGCAAAAGAATAGTTCTCATCTACACAAAAAGTCAGATCAGGTTTTCTCTCCAAGACGGCCTTGATAAACTCCTGTGCATTCGGAAATCCGCTAGGAAAATGGTCATCTCCTTCGATAAATCCAAGAAAACGGAGCAGAAGAAATCTGGAAAGGAGCTGCGGCTCAGGAAATTTTTCATGATCGTAAACCTGATTGAGATCGAGTCCGTCCAGCGCTTTAACGAACTCATCGAAATTAGCGCTATCGAGGGCCGCGAGAAGTGGAGAAACATCCCGTTCTGAAATCGTTTGGGGGAAATGGCAATGGATTCCTTGAGACGTAAAATCAACTGTTTGCAACATAATCTTCACCTCTTTTTTGAGGTCTAATTTTACCTGATTCAAGCAATTCGCTACACGTTCAAATTATATCTGTTTATCCAAAATTTCTTTCATTTGAAGCTCCATTTGATAGTGGGGCACGGGATGCCAGCTGGCAATGAATTCCCCGACTATCTTAAAGCCCGCCTTCTGATACACATGGATGGCTCTCGTATTGCTTGCTTCAGGGTCTATCAAGACCTTTTTTACATTCGGAAACTGGCTGATCAAAAATTCCCGAATCATCGGCACAGCAAGTCCCTTTCCTAAATAATTTGTATCGCAGATAAACAAATCCAAAGTAATGGCATCATCTCCCTCTGGAGAGGTAATCAGGAAGGCAAAAGGAACTTCCTTGTCGTAGCCAATCCAATAAGTAGTATTCGATTTCCCCTGAAAAAATTTCTCCAGCCCATTCAGAGTATTTTGAAGCCCTACCCCATGGATCCACTCTTTGATGTGTTTCTGTTCCAGCCATCGATGAATGAGTGGCCTTTGGGATGCTTTAGCGAACGCAAAAAGAAAATTTGTTTTCAGTCTGACTCTTTTGTTTTCCATCGACCTTATAACTTCCCTTCAAAACAATTAAAACTAAAACAATTTGCCACCGATTTTTGCTTCAGCAAAAGGAGTAATAAACGTCGCCTCCCCGCTTTCTGCCTTCGGATACTGTACTCCTAAGGTCAAAACATCAGAAAGAACATCTCCAATCTGCCTTGGAGGGAAATTTAAGATCCCAAGCACAAGTTTGCCTTTTATTTCCTCCGGAGTATGTTGAGTGAATCTCCCCACGCTGGTTTTAATCCCAAACTTGCCGAAGTCGATCTTCATCTTATAAGCTTTTTTAGGCGCTGAAGGCTCCTCTTCAACACTGATCACTCGCCCCAGGCGAATTTCCAGTTTGTCAAATGTTTCCTCTTTTGAAACAATCTCTTTTTCTTCTGTCATAAAATACACTCCTTAAATATCTAATTCACGATGAAGAACATGGCCTTGCTGATAACTTCCATCAGGATTCCGAATCGCTCTAGGAATCGTACCAATGATGTTAAATCCGAGTTTTTGATAGAGCTTTAGAGCAATGAGGTTCTGACTGAGCACCATGTTGAATTGCATAGCCTGAAAGCCGAGGTCTTTAGCAATTTCTAACGAGGCTTTGACCAAATGAGTTCCAATGCCTTGTCCTCGATGTGTGCTCCTAATCATATAAGCTGCATTAGCGATATGAGCAGATCGACCAGAACAGTTAGGTTTAATATAAAAACCGCCTAAAACCTCTCCTTCGAACGAATGCACTACATAGACCTGTGAATTAGGCCCAAAAAACTGCCGGTAGAATTCCTGAATTGAGCTGCACTCATAGGGGAACTGGGTTCCTGAGTCGACTACTTCTTGAAAGATCCCATATAGTCTATCTTCATCTTCTTGAGCGAATGGCCTCAGAGCAAATCTTAAGGGAGCCCACCGAGCATTGAGTTCCTCCAGCCGTTCCCTTTTCTCACTTTCTTCTTTCCCTTTTGCTAACTTTTTGTTCTGCAAACGAGAATTTCTAAGCCCTTTCGCGTATAGAGCAACACCTCTATAAACAAGCTCAATTTCCGCGGTTGATAATGTGAATAGAGCTTCTTTTGTTTGATTAAAGGCGATCGGTTCAAAGGCAGCGAGAGTCTTCTTTCCCAACTCGGTGAGGTGAATAAACTTTTTTCTCTTATCCTGTTTATCGGTGGTGTATTGAATATACCCCTTTTTCATTGCTTTGCCGATCAACCTGCTAGCGGTTGACTTATCGAGCAATAGACGCTCTGCAATTTCACCCATTGTAGGGCAGGTCCAAGAAGAAAGTTCGATGAGGAGGTGCCGTTCTGCTAAGGTCACGCCAATTTCGAAATAGGCATCATTGAGCAGCCCCAGCTCTCTAACAACGCTCCTTGCGTTATGTCTTAGGAGGTTGATCTCCTCACTTGAAAGATTTTCCATTGCAAGCCAGATAGTTGTATAATGCAACTAATATACTGGCGGCGATCTTTAACAGCAAGGCATACAGAAATTTACCTGAAAAAATGACAAGAAAAGTTTACAGAATGGCTAGAAGGTGTTTTCGCCTCGCAAATTTTGCGAGCAAAGAACTTTCGGAGGGGAGCCCCTCGCGCAGGGCCGATGCGGCCCTTGCTACCGGGGTGGCGACCCCACACCCCAAATAACGAAACGTTATTCGGGGAACCCCTGGGGCGGTCGGT
>CAZXVU010000156.1:3139-3807 GCA_964644465.1 uncultured bacterium | reverse complement strand
CCTTGATGGGCGAGGAGTTCTTCTAAGTAGGGCCTAAAGCGATAGGTCCAGTTTGTGGGAAGAAGAGTGCCAGGGACGTTGAACCTTTCATCTTCCAGGTTTGGCCACACGAGCTCAGGGAAAAGAGAGAGGTATTCTTGCAGCATATTGATGTGGAAATAGCTGGGAGTATGATGGGAATCCTGAAGAATTTCAAACTGCTGCTGATGGGTTAGATCGGGGTGATAATCCCAATTTTTGAAATGGGCAAAAGGGATTGCTTCGTCAGGAAATTTTTTCCACCAGAGTTTAAAGGGTTCGGTATCTGGAGTGGACAAAGTTGTTAGGCTAAAATGGTCATAATCGGAAAAGGGGATGTAATTTTTATCACCCTCCCAATTTCTTTCCCAACGCATGACAATTGTTCTACAGATTCCGAGCTCTTTTAAAATCGGCCTAACGCTTTTAGGAACTGTTCCTAGATCTTCTGCAATAGGAAGAAGCTGAGATGCATGAATCATCATCTCTAAGAGTTCTCTTCCTTGCTGGTCCCAAAGGCTCATATCTGAGGGGACAAAATGGCCTTCCGTGGGTTTTTAAGATTGGGGAAGCCCCAAATGGGGTAAAATACAACAAAAATAAAGATGCGAAAAATATGGAATAAAGTTTGCAAGCGATTTAGGCATTGT
>CAZXVU010000156.1:0-3129 GCA_964644465.1 uncultured bacterium | reverse complement strand
TCCGATCTAAAGGCTCATATCTGAAGGGACAAAATGGCCTTCAGTGGGTTTTTTATCTTTCGGAATGCCCCATATTCGGAAAAATCCAACAACATGGTCGATCCGATAAATATGGAAAAAGTTCTCCATCGATTTGAGGCGCTGTTTCCACCAGGAAAAATCGGTTTTTTTGATTTCGTCCCAATTGAACAGGGGAAAGCCCCATTTTTGTCCAAGAGCATTGTAATAATCGGGAGGCGCTCCTGCTACGAGATCGAAGCGGAATAGGGAGCGATGGGCCCATACATCGACGCTATCGGGACTGAGGAGAATCGGAATATCTCCCTTTAGAAAAATTCTCCGGTCGGTTGCATAAGCCTTGACGCGGAGCATCTGGGAAAAACAGAGATATTGCAGAAAAGAATGAAAATTGACTGCAACATGTTTTTCTTGTAAGTATTTCAAGTTGGGAATTTGATAATCTATCGGCCAATCTTCCCAACGTTTCCCTCCATATTCATCTTTAATGGACATGAAAAGAGCATAGGTTTGCACCCAAGGATTTTGCTCGATGAAGGAGAAATAGGGTTCGGTTTTGGAAATATTGGGGAATTGCAATTGATAATAATGAAAAAGCCATTTCATCTTCTGATGCTTCACCTGCGATCTTGCAACGCGGTCAAGCTGTGTGAGGGGCAGAAAATGCTCTAATTCAGCCCTGAGAGGCCCAGCATCGGGCAGATCCGCTAAACTCAAATAGATCGGATCGAGCGCGAGAGAAGAAAGGGGATTGTACGGGCTAGGGTCGTCTCCGCTGTCATTCATGGGGAGAAGCTGGATGCAGTCGAGCTGCAGAGATTTGCACCAATCGATGAGAGGGATAAGATCGAGAAATTCTCCAATGCCGCAGCTTTTTTTCGAGCGGAGTGCGGAAATAGGAATACAGATCCCATGATGAGGATAGAAACCGATCTTACTCCAATGTTCCCAGGTCAGCAAGGTGTTCAAGGCTTCAATCCCATCGGAGGAGGCAAGGTAGAAGAACTAGAGGGGGGCGCTGGAAATCCGCCTTCGATGGCTTTTCTCCATGTTTCGCAATATTCCAGAAATGCGCCGACAAGACCTGCCAATCTCTCTCCATTCAAGATCCCGAAAGGATACCTCTGGAATAATGCGAGTTGGTTCGTCGATGCGATATATCCAAAAATTCCAACCCTCGGATCGGTGGAGGCATTGGCTTTTAAAGCTTCTCGCAAGACATTTTCCCGGAATTTTCCTGGGGGAATTTCAATGATTTTAGAAAAAATGAAGAGGTTTTCTAAAGAAGGATCGGGCTTGAGCTGGATGATCAATTGATTGTGGACTTGAATAGAGCAGGCATGATGTTTATCGATATGGAGAGGCAGATGAAAGACGTGCCCAAGGGCCTTTAGGAGCTCTTCGAATTGGTCTGTCATTTTTCTTCTTTTTCCTCCCCTTTCTCTTTTTCTTCTTCTTCTTCTATTTTATCTTCGAGATTTTCGCATGCAGTAATGAAAGCTTTTAATAGCTCATCTCTATGCATCAGGTTGCGGTAGTATTTGGGAGCGATCTGTTTCAAGGCTTCCCGCATTTGATTGTATATAATTAACTGAGCTGCAAGCTCTTCCGAAATTCCGAGGAATTTAGCAGTTTGTAAGATTTTCTCGGGGTTGACATACCGCTCTGCCAAGATTTTAATGAACATTTTGGAAAGCGCTTCAAAATCGAGTTTTGGGGGAAGCATGAGATGATAAGAGCTAAATTGCCGATCGATAATACGCATTCGCGATTGGAAGAAGCGGAAGATGCCTAATATTCCTTGCAACGATCGGGTTTCATCGATCAAACGTTTTAATTCCCCGGGAGGAATGGAAGGTCCTTTTGATTTAAGGTCGCTGCCTAAAGAATGGAGCAAGAAGAGAATTGTCGGTTTAAGCATGTTATAGCGGAATTTATTTGTGAGCTCCTCGAAAAGCTTCAGCGGTTCGCGCTGGGTGCCTGTGATATCGCGGTACATATCGCGCAAAGATGTCGCCGAGCCGAGGCCCTCTTTAGAAAATTGCCGCGACATCTCGCCGATATTTCGGCCAGCTTTGACTTCCCTCTCATAAAGGGTATTGAGACGCTCCTTCGCACCCCGAACAACAGGGAGCATATCTGCGTCCGCAGTCTCAATCAGAAAATCGAGAGCTTCGTCTGCGAGAGCTGGATCAGCATAGACTTTTAGGATTTTATCTAAGGCCTCTTCAGGCGAATCGGTAGCTAAAAGCTGAGAGCGGAGGATTTTGAGAGTTTGAGAACTCAACTCATAATTATTTTTCTGGAAGCGGTCCGCAGATGCATCGATGTTTTCAACGCCTACGATCTTTTCTTCGCCTTCAGCAGCCTCAGCTTCTTCAGGGCGTCCGCCCCGCTGCGTCTGCAGCTCTTCCAGTTTTCGGAAGCGCTGAGCGATGCTCATCGGGCTGAAATCGGGTTCCATGTACTGATCGAGATCATCGCTTTCAACTTGCGAGACCTCTTCTTGTCTTACTTCGGCCTGCATCATCTTTACGGCCTGCATATTTACCGGCACAGACCTAGAAATTGGTGTTTCAGATGACATTTAATACCTTTGGGGGCTGGCTGCGACCGGCGCCAAATCGATCCTCCTCACTCGCCTTCCTTTTCAAGGAATGGTCTCGTTCGTTCGGACCGCGTTGCTTCGATTTTGCTTGGTCTCGCTCAGCCTCGGTGGCAGCTTCGCTGCGATTCTTTTTTTTTATCCTGTCCATTCTGCCATCCCTGCAATTTCTGCTCTTAGGTTAATTGGACGCGGCCTAGGGGTTGGATGCGGATTTCGGGTACGATCTCTTGATAAGAGACGACGGAGAGTTCAGGGAATTCTCCTTCAATCAATTTACGCACAAAACGGCGCACGTCGATGGCTGTAAGCAATACAGGCGGCTGGCCTCCAGGAGGCGTGGGCTGGATCGTGTTGCGCATAGAATGGAGAATCAGCTGCACAGAGTCGGGGTCGAGGGCTAGATAGGAGCCTGCAGAAGTTTGTTTGATCGCGCCCCGCACCATATCTTCGATTTCAGGGTCGAGAAGGTAGACGGATAAGACCGATTGCCCGAGTGAGTATTT
>CAZXVU010000155.1:0-3876 GCA_964644465.1 uncultured bacterium | reverse complement strand
TTCATATTTTCTGTGTATCGATCGAATGCTATGTGGGCGATTTGATGCCTGATGTCCTTTGGAATATCAGGATTAGCATCGAGAATTTTTCGAACAGTATCAATTTTGCCAGTCGTAACTGATTTGATAAGAGGGTTATAAGAATCGTCTAATTGTATATATGGTTGATCGCAGCAGCTTATAATAGGGTTCATAATATGCCTTCTATTTGGTTAGTTAATAGTATAGATGATTATTAAGATTGTGTCAAGAAAAAATTAGAGCCATGGCATTTTCACTGGTGCGCCAGCCGGATTCTGGCTCTCTATTTTGGAGACAGCATCTTCGAAGGCTCCCAGAATGAGATCTTGCAATCCTTCGATGTCATTCGGATTTACGCACTCGGGTTTGATGGAGATTTTTTTCAGTTCTTTTGCCCCATTGAGTGTGACTGAGACGAGGCCATTGCCTGCGCTTCCCTCAACGAGAGTTTCTTCCATTTTGTTTTTCATTTGGCTGAACTGCTCTTGCATCATTCGAGCCTGTTTTTTCATTTTCGAAAATCCGCTTCCCATAATTTCTCCTTATTAAATTAATTGAGTTTTACAGTTCCTTCCAGCTCCACAGCGGCAAAGCGCATCAAAGTATCATAGTGGCTCGGATGTTTTACAAGACTTGGCTCTGGAGGGGGCGATTTTGGTTTTTCAGGCGCTGGCATGGACACTGGTGCGGGTGTTGATACAGGCACAGGTGCTGGCAGGGACACAGGTTCGGGCGCAGGAGTTGGCTCAACCGCCGGTGGAACTTTGTAGGGATTGAATGGAATAGGCTGCAGAGAGAGTTCTGGAGGAATTTCCACTGCAATAGGAGCTGCGATCGGCTCAGGTTCTGGTTCGGGAAGTGGGGGAGATTCAGGTACTTTAAGGGGAACGATCTGCATTTCAGGCGGATGTCCTATCTTCAGCGACTGTTCGAGTTCGCTTAAGCGGCGCACTAAGATTTCAACAGGGATTTTATGTTTGATTCGGATGATTTGGAGGAGGATCGACTCGAGGGCGATTCTCTGGAAGGAGCTTTTCTGGAATTGAGATTCTGAGTGGATGAGCGTCTCAAGAATATTTAGGCATTGGGGCTGCGTATAGAGGCGGGCTGATCCAGCATATTTGCCGGCCAGTTCAGGGGCAAGCGCCTTTTCGCTCATTGTCTTGCAAAGGGCGAGGCGGCGATAGTGTTCGATCAATTGTTCGAGAAAATGGGAAAGGTCTTTCCCTGTTTGAAAAAGATGGTCGACCAGTTCAAAAGCATAGGCGAGACGGCATTCGGAAAAGGCCTGGTCGAGAGCGAAAAAATGTTCCTGAGGGACTAGGCCGAGAGACTGTCGGACGATAGAAGCTGTGACAGCGCCTTCGGCAAAGCAGAGGATTTGATCAAAGAGCGATTCGGCATCGCGCAAGCTCCCTTCGGCAAAGGCTGCGATGAGATGGAGCGCTTCAGGTTCGGCGGCGCGCCCTAAATCTTGAGCGATTTGCGCGAGTTTTGAAGCGATGAGAGTAGGCTGAATCCGCCCTAGATCAAAGCGCTGGCAGCGGCTGATGATTGTAGGAAGAACTTTGTGCGCTTCCGTCGTCGCAAAGAAAAATTTTGCCCGTTCTGGCGGCTCTTCCAAAGTTTTCAATAGCGCGTTGAATGCCTCCTTGGTCAGCATGTGGACTTCATCGATGATGTAGATCTTATATTTCCCGTGGCTGGGAGCGTATCCGACGGTCTCATTGATTTGCCGGATATCATCGATCCCCCGATTGGAGGCGCCATCGATTTCGATCACATCGAGAGATTGTCCAGAGGAGATCTCCAAGCAGGAAGAACATTGGTTGCAAGGCTCCAGATCGCCGCTCAACTGCTGGCAGTTCAAAGCTTTTGCAAAAAGGCGCGCAAGAGTTGTTTTCCCCACCCCTCGCGACCCGCAAAAAAGGTAGGCATGGGCCGCCTTATCGAACTTTAAGGCATTCTTCAGTGTCGTTACAGCCGCTTCCTGGCCGATCACATCGCGAAATGTTTGCGGACGGTACTTGCGGGCAATAACTTGGTATTTTTGAGCCATAATTCTGATTTTTAAGAGGTTATGTAAATAATGGGTCTGCCTGTCTATTATACATGCATTTAAATTTTAGCGTCCAGCACCGAGCAAATTCGGCGATCTGCTATTCTAATATTATGAATCAAAATCGGGATCGAATCCGACAGGGTTGGCAAGAATGGCTTGCCTCGAATAACCGCGGGTGGCGCCTCATTGTAGGCTTTATCTGCGTCATCGGTCTTGCTCTTTTTCTCCATTTCCGCGAAGTCCGCTTAGAAGTGCTCGAATTAAATACGACGGCCGGCCGCTACATCGTCGCTCAGACCGATTTTGAATTCCCCGATTATGAAACGACGATCGTTCTGAAGCAGCAAGCGATGCAGGATGTCGGGAAGATTTTTCAGATCGACGATAAACAGATCCGCGAAGCCCGCTATCAGCTTGAAGATACTCTGATCCGCAATAAAGATTGGCGAGAGGCCGCTCCTTCAAGCACTTTTGAAGAAATGTATAAGGCCGCTGATGAGCTTGAGACGATTCTTTTGGAAGCCCGCTTCACAGACCCGCGCACCATCCAAAAAATCAAAGAACTTTCCCTGCCCGAAACATCCTACTACGAATATATTCCTGAAGAGACCGAAACGCCTCAGAATTTGCCCAACGAATTTTGGGAGCGCACTACGCAGCAAATTGCCCAGACAGGAGCTTTTCATCGAGAGGCGATTGCCTATGTCATCCGCTCTTTTCAAGAAAGGCCTTGGACTCTTTCGGAAGACATGGCCCTAGAACACTCGCTTCGCGCGCAAGTAAGCCGGACCGTTCCTGAAAAGCTCACCCGAGTGCAAGCGGGGACGAGGATTATCGATCAAGGCGAGCGGATCACTTCGCGCCATCTCACTATGATGCAGGCCATGAAGACGGCTATTTCAGAAAATAGACGCCTCGGCGATCCCTTTACGATCATCGCAAGCCTTCTCCTCTCCGTGATTTTCGTTACGATCAGCGCCCTTTATTTCCGGATCAGCCAGCCCTCTTTTATCCGCTCCCTGCAGCAAATCGCCCTCTTCGTCTGTATCGTCATCCTCACTCTTCTCTTTGCAAAGCTTACAGAATATATTCTCCTCAAGAGCACCTCAGGCGTGATCGAAGCGGTCCGCTATCCGATCGTCGCTCCTTTCGCCACGATCCTCATATGCATCCTTCTTTCTCCGAGGACAGCCCTATTTGCTGCTACATTTTTATCGATCATCCTCTCGGTCAGCCTCGCCGTCGACCATAGCCGGTTTTTAGTTTTGAACCTCGTCACTTCCATCGTCGTGATCATCAGCACCCGCGGACTCCGGAAACGGAAAGAGGTCTTTGGAGTGTGCATCAAATCGTGGCTCAGCTCGATTCCTGTGCTCTACGCCTTTTCACTCAGCGAAAACCACCTCGCCAGCTATACGCTTCTCAATGACATCACCGCTTCTTTTGTCTTTTTGATCATCACAGCAGTCCTCGTGGTCGGACTCCTTCCCGCCCTTGAGTCGATCTTCGGCGTTCTGACCGATATGACCCTGATGGAATACATGGACCCGAGCAGCGAACTGCTCCGCCGGTTTTCAATGGAAGTGCCCGGAACTTACCAGCACAGCTTAGTGCTAGGCAATCTTGCCGAAACCTGCGCCCAGTCTATTGGAGCCAATGGTCTTTTCTGCCGCGCTGCGACGCTCTATCATGACATTGGGAAAATGAATAACCCCCAATTCTACACCGAAAATCAGCAAGGCGCCGTCAATATCCATCAGCTCCTCACTCCCCTCGAATCAGCGCAAGTGATA
>CAZXVU010000154.1:0-3886 GCA_964644465.1 uncultured bacterium | reverse complement strand
TTCAAAATAGGCCCAGCGCAAATCAAGCTGTCCCATCGGAGAAAGGACGACCCCTGAAAATTTCGGATTCTTAATATAGTTCAATACAAAGTGAAATACGGGGATGATCGGCATTTCTTTCATGAGGATCTCTTCGGCATTGCGCAAGAGCTGATTTCTCTCTTCGCTACTTTTACATAAGGCAGACCGATTTAAAAGGTCAATGTATTCGGGATTTTCCCATCCTGTGTTATTTGTGCTTTCAGCCTTATACTTAAACACCTCTAGAAAATTCGCCGGATCATTGAAATCGGCCGTCCAAGAGCCTGCGGCAATCTGATATTCCTTTTTAGATACGCGCTGAAAGAACACCTTTGGCTCGACAGCTTCCAATTGAACCTTAATCCCTAGCGCCTTTTCCCACTGTGTTTGAACCGCTTGAGCCACAGCGGCATTCCTCTCGGTATTGGAATAGCTAATCGTAATCGGTTCCTCCAGCGCCTTAGGGAAAGGAATCGTCTGATCTTCAAAGTATCCGTCAGCATTCAATCCCATTTCAGGCGGAACGAGGCTCCGCGCTGCCGTATGGCCCCCTTGCAGAACGTGGCCGACAATTCCGTTCCGATCGAGGGCAAAGGAAAGAGCGCGGCGATTCGCTGGATCGGCCAGCGGATTTGTTTTATCGCCAATACGTGGAGATGTATTGATGCGAAAGAAGTAGGTGGCCATGAAAGGACTGATCTCAAGGCGACGGGAATTTTTTAAGTTACGTATCGCATCGGCCGGAATGGTGGAAAGAGGGGATCCAGCCCAATCGAGCTTGCCCTCTTCGTACATCTGCAAAGCCGTATCGGGAGGAGCAATGAAAAAATCGATCGATGGGAGTTTAACGGCGTCAGCTTCCCAATAGCGGCTGTTTTTTTTGAGGGTGAGTTGATCGGCATGTTTCCAGGAATGCAAAGAAAATGGGCCATTCGAGACAAACCCGTCTGGAGATGCGCCCCAATTCTCATTTTGCGATATGACGCTCAAGGGCACTGGGAAGAAGCAAGTCATTGAAACAAGCTCGAGAAAATAAGGGAGAGGGGCTTCCAATTCCACGACCAGGGTGTGAGCGTCAAGAGCCTGGACTCCGACGGCATCTAGGCCCACTTCTCCCAGCTTGGCCCTCCTGGCATTCTTGATCGGATACAGCTGATAGGCAATGTCAGTTGCAAACTTGGGGTCGAGAATCGTCTTCCAGCTGGTAGAAAAATCCGAAGCGGTCAATGGGAGGCCGTTTGACCAGTACGATTTTCGCAAATGAAACTCGTACCGCTTGCCATCTTCTGATACCTCTACATTTTCCGCGAGGGCAAGCTCTGTTTTCCCTGTCTTCGAGGTTCTAGTCAAACCTTCGAACATCATCCGGAGCAAAGTGATGCTGTCGAGATCCCTGGCTTTTCGCGGATCGAAAATCTTAGGGTCTGTGGTGATGCTTAGTTTCGCGCTTGGCCGTTCTGTAGGCCCATCTTTACTGCAAGAGCCAAAGAGAAAAAGGAAGAAAACACACAGATAAGGGATCATGAAGCCTCCGAATCGATCCCCTATTTTTTCTAAAGGGATGAAAAAATGCCAATCATTTCAAGCGGAGATCCAAGAACCGAGAGAAACTCCCTCTTCGGGATCAGGTTCTATACAGTTCTGAACTTGCTGTAAGATATTCAATTCCCACCACTTAAAAAAAATGTTGATTCTTCAACGACAAACTCCTATGAGGAATTTAAAAAGGAGCTTGCGATGTTGACAGGGCATTCCGAATTCTTTCTGTCCCAGCCTGCGGTTTATTTTGGCATACTTGGCCTGAGCGAAAGCGACCCCCTGGAAGAATTCGAGACGCATGCTGAGTGTCAGTTCAATCTCAGCTGCTCGTTTTTTCCTCATTACATGCAGCCAAAAACAGGGATGTACATCGACTGGTATGATTTGCCGAAGTGAAATTTTCTCTCGAGAAATCCGACGAATTCAAAAATTTTTCCGCATTTTTCTTGATTATATTTTTCGAGAGGCTTAAAAAATAAAGTAACAACGAAATCTGCCTTCGGATGGGTTTGAATAGAGAAACCGTACCAGAGTATGCAGGTGGGATATGGCAAATTTAGAAAAAACCTTAGCGCAAGCTAAAAAACTTCTTCCAAAACGGAGAGCAACAATGAAAAGCGTGAAAACAATCCCTTGGATGGTAGCCTCGCTCCTAGCGACTACTTCTATCTTTGGGCAAAATCAGAAAGACCAAAGCGGTTGCTGCGTACCGCCGCCACCTGTGTGCAAGCCAGCAAAATGTTGCGTGACTCAAGTGCCGCAAGAGCCGAGAGTGTGCGCTTATAACGCCCCTGCCGAAATCAATGTCGGCTGCCAATGCGACATCGACATATTCGTGACAGCCAGCTTCCTCTACTGGCAAGTATTGCAAGACAATATGACTATCGGGCTGACGGACAATATTCCGGTTGGGCTCACCGCAGCCGGGGCCGGGACTGAAGCCTCAATCCAAGGGAATTTCATCGAGTCGAAGTTCCATTTTAAGCCTGGTTTTAAAGTGGGCGCTGGATTGAACCTCCAAATAGATGATTGGTGGGCCTTTGCAGAATATACCAGAGTCCATGGAGATACTGACACACATTCAAATGGGCCGAAATCACCAACCAATGATCCGACTATTTTCGCTACCTTTATCCATCCATTCCTTACCCAGGCGTCATTTAACCTAGGAGCCGGCCAGCTTTTCCACACGGTGAAGTCAAGCTACAGGAGCAACCTGGACTTCGTCGATGCCGAATTGGGGCGCACTTATTATGTAGGAAGACGGCTGATATTCCATTCTTCCTGGGGAGCAAGAGCAGCTTGGATTCTACAAAATATCCACGTCACATACGATAACATTTCTGCTGCGGGCACTGTAGATCCTTCCCTCTTAATTGGATCGCTTCCAAGCACTGTGAACGTCATCCAAAGATCGCGCTCTTGGGCTGTCGGTCCTAGAGCGGGATTGACGATGGATTGGATGCTCGGTTGTGGGTTCCGATTCTTCGGTAGTGGCTATGGAGATGTGCTCTACACAAAATATAAACTGCAGGACAAAACAACTCTTCTGCCAAAAACCGTCGGAGTAAATACCGCTACCGCACTCGTAGCAGGCAGGTCTGTAAGCATCATTACCAAAGATAGACCAAGAGGACTAAGAGCCCACTTGGATATGGAAATGGGCTTGGGATGGGGAACATACTTTGACAACTACATGTGGCATTTCGACCTGTCTGCTGCGTATGGATGGCAAGTGTTCTTCGATCAGAATATGTTCCGTCACTACACAACATCAAGCATGGTCGCCTCGAACGTTGTTCCTAACGGAAATCTCTACGTACAAGGCTTGACGGTTACAGCTAGAATCGACTTCTAATAGTCGCTGTCGCCAATCTTAAAATTAGGCAGGCTGGGAGAAATCCCAGCCTGTTTTTTTTTGTATGTGAGGCTTCCGCCCTGTCAGGTGAGAGATCCCTCCGTTTTTCTTGATTGAATTTCTCGAAAAGTTTAAAAAATAGTTACTACGAAATCTGCCTTAGGACGGATTTGAATAGAACCATCCAAGTCCAGATGGGATATGGCAAGTTCAGAAAAATCATAGCGCAAGCTAAAAAACTTCAACCGAAACGGAGAGCAACAATGAAAAGCGGGAAAACAATCCCTTGGATGATAGCCTCGCTCTTAGCGACTACTTCTATCTTTGGGCAAAATCAGAAAGACCAAAGCGGTTGCTGCGTACCGCCGCCACCTGTGTGCAAGCCAGCAAAATGCTGCGTGACTCAGGTGCCACAAGAGCCAAGAGTGTGCGCTTATAACGCCCCCGCCGAAATCAATGTCGGCTGCC
>CAZXVU010000153.1:0-3900 GCA_964644465.1 uncultured bacterium | reverse complement strand
ATTTCGCGATCACTGAGCGATTTTTGGCCGATTTTTAACTAGCTCGTCTGCTACTTTCGCAAGTATTCCTCCTCGCAACGTTTAAAAAATCTGCAGAAAAAACATCTCAAATCTCCTCGATAACCTTTATTGAGATAGGTTCATCTCGTGCCAATGCCTTTTCTCAATTATTCTGTATTTTCAATTAATTTTCTTTGAGATAAAGTAAAAAAATTTATGGCAACCTAGGATTCAGAAGGAATCATACCTTGAAGACTCTTTTCTCTTTACCTCTATTTGTTATGCTATATTGTCAAAATTTGCATACCGATGATCAAATTTCATGGCAAACTAAGCGTCAAAAGGCTGCGCATGCTTTAGACTGCGACCCATTGACAAACTGCTTGGCTCGTCCCCAGAATGCTCGCCAAAGCTTCGATTTATTCGCCGATGTTCTCGTTTGGACAGTAAGAGAAAGCGGAACCGAAAACTGGTCTCAGGTGATCGGTCCCGGTAGAACTTTTTTAGAGTTACAGTCTGTTTCCTTTCCTTGGGATGTCGGCGTTAGAGTGGGCTTTGATTATAGCTTCGAATTTGATCAATGGGATACGCTGTTCGCTTACACCTGGTTTCAGACAAAAGGCACGGATCGAGTCAACACGCCGTATGAAATCAATCCCGCGTTCACTGGGAATTTCTATGTGAATAACCCATCTGGTAACGGATTCAGTGGTCCTCTCTATCAAAAAGGTGCCATTCAATGGACGATCCTTTTCAATATGTTCGACTTGGAATTAGGCCGTAAATATTGGGCCAGTTCCGCGTTGTCCGTCCGACCCTTTCTCGGGCTCAAAGGGGGATGGATTCACCAAAGCGCCAATACTCAATGGTTAAATCCAAACATTGCCAACCCAAGCTCCTTTGGTACCGCTAAGGAAAATATAAAAAACAATTTTTGCGGTATAGGTCCGTGCGGAGGGTTAGACACGACATGGAAATTAGGAACGGTTCGCAATCACATCTTTAGTCTATTCGGCGATTTTTCGGGAGCTACGCTATTGGGACGATGGACTTTTAGCGACATCTATTCAAATGCAGTGCCTACTGTTGTCTCAATCACGACTCCAAATATTTTTGGAGCTGCTTTCATGTTGAGAGGTTTGATGGGATTTGAATGGGATACATCTTTCAATGCTGAGCAGTTCTATTTTACAATGAGGGTAGGATATGAATCGCAATTTTGCTTAGATCAACTTCAAATTTATCAATTCGATATAGGATTACAGGATCTTTTATTGACCTTGCAAGGAGCGAGCATTGATTTTGCATTCGATTTCTAGATCTGCGCAATTGTGTTTCTTGCTTTTTTTTCTGACATCCGCTCAGTTGGTGGCGGCGCTCTCTACAACGCACGAAAAAATGGAGAAGATGGACGCCTCTCGCCAGAATTGGGACCTCTCTGGAGAATTTCTGATTTGGTATGCTTCGGAGCAACCTTCGTCGCTTTGGGCAAATGCTACCACTACGACAGTCCAAAACTTGAACTTCACGGATAATGTCAATATTGCGATCGCTTCGTTTGATTGGGATTATGGTTTAAGGGTTGGCATTGGCCATACCATGGAACACGATCAATGGGACACCCAACTCTATTGGGCCTGGTTTCGAACCGTCGCTGAAAGCAACATCCCCATTGTAAATGCCCTAATCAACACAGTCTACTTAGAATTCGATGGGAGTTTTCTGCATGGGGACCTTTTCCTAGGAAAAGGGGCCAGCATCAATTGGAGCCTTCTATTCAACATGCTAGACTGGGAATTGGGTCGCAATTGCCTGATCACAAAGGCATTATCCATGCGCCCATTTATAGGGATCAAGGGGGGATGGATCAACCAAAATATCCTGGCTAAGGTAAACCTTGTCACCTCTATTGGCAAAGAAAGATTAGAAAATCACTTTTGGGGCATTGGTCCGAGCGGCGGACTAAATACCGCTTGGACAATCGGTCATGTGTACTCTCATTCCTTTAATCTCTTCGGCGATTTTTCCGCTGCAACCATGTGGGGAAATTGGCACGTGAAAGATGTGTATCACAATGGGTCAGAAGTCATTCCCGTCAAAATCGACATGACTTCCCTTGGGTCATTGATGCTGAGAGGCTTTTTAGGAATCGGGTGGGATACTCATACGAGTGGCTATCGCATTGCAGCCACATTGGGTTACGAAATGCAGATTTGGTTTAATCAACTCAGGATTCCCACAGTGCCGCAATTACCCGTACATGGTGACTTAACATTGCAAGGTGGAATATTCAATGCCCGTTTCGAATTCTAAAATGAGACACAGTAAAATGATTCTCATCCTCTTCATAACGCTGCTCAGCATGAGAATCTTTGCAGAAGAACCGCCACTCCCATCAGAACGCCGCTTCCCTTATCTAGCTGATCGGCCTCAAACCCTCTACAGCAACCTCGATGTTTTTGCCAACGTTCTCTATTTGCATGTTACGCAAACAGTCGACATGGGGGCCATTGCCAATATTGACAACCCCAATATGCAAAACCACACTTTCAAAAGCGTCACGTTTGGCTGGGATCCAGGATTCAAGGTTGGCGTCGGTTATAACATGGAGTATGATGGTTGGGATACCCAGTTTAGTTATACTTGGTTTCGCACTAGAACCTCCGAGTATATTCAGCCAGGTTCCGGAATCATCAAACCGTCATTTTGGGGCTTTACGACAGCTTTAACTGAAGTCTTTATCTCTGGACAACTCCACTGGAATATCAAATTCAATGTGCTCGATTGGAGTTTAGGACGAGCGTTTTGGCTCAGCCGGAATCTTTCCATACGCCCTCTTATTGGGCTCAAAGGAGGATTGATCGATCAAACAATTTTTACAAATTGGCAAAATCCCACGATCTTCTTTCCCCTCACTACAACCACTCTCGTCGCAATGGAGAACCTGAAACAAAACTTCCGCGGAGTAGGTCCGAAAGGGGGGGTGGGTAGCAAGTGGGTTTTAGGAAACATCGATAAATTCTATTTTAGTCTCCTGGGAGATTTTGAAGCTGCTTTTCTCTGGGGACATTGGAAATTTAAGGATCATTTCGAAGATAACTTTCTTGTAACCGTCAATACGAAAGTAGCCAATATAAACTTTGGAGCCCTTGTGATACAAAGTTTGATTGGAATTGGATTGGATTTCAATTTCCGGAACGATCTGTCCCATTTTTCCTTCAAAATGGGGTACGAGATCCAAGACTGGGTCAGCGCCTATCAGCTATTCGACGATAATACTGGACAACACAATAACGATCTTATCCTCCAAGGCCTAAACCTTAGTTTTCGCCTCGATTACTAATTATAAAAAAGCCGGGAGATTTCTCTGCCTATCATTTTGGAGGTGGAGTAACCTATCCGAATAAATTTTCAACCAAGTATAAATCAACCTCATCACTGCAAAACCAGTCCAGATTTTAGCTAGACGTTCCCACTCAATAACAGACGTTGACACCTCCGTTTCAACCATGCAAAAGATCTTTCCACCATCCATCGTTTTTGAGTTAGGGTGAACATTCGGCAAATTTCCGACATTTCTGAGATCTTTCTTCTTCGGATTTTGCGGAAGGGAATCAAAGGAAAGATGCTGGATATCAATAACGCCTGCCTGAGCCAATCTGCATCATAGCCTTGACTGTATCGGTATCGACTATAATGAGTTCCATAAAATATCTCATAAAAAAAGCCCGGGGATTACCCGGGCCCAACTCATTTCACTTCAATTCACCTGTGGTCCATTGATTACCATTCAAGTGAATTTTGGAGGTGGAGAGAAGCCCTCCCGCAGCGCTAACGCGCTTGCTTCCGGGCCGGCGGCTCGTAGTCATCGTTTCCTTACAGGAAACGAGCGAGCAAATA
>CAZXVU010000152.1:0-3908 GCA_964644465.1 uncultured bacterium | reverse complement strand
CTTGCCTTTTAAGACAAAAGGCTTATCATTTTAGGTTGGTAAAACAAAACAATTGTTTGTTTAAAACATTATTACTGGGAGTGACTCAAGAATCGGAAATTGAGCAAGGAGGCTCCTCAGATTTTTTGGCTGGAGCGAGGGACATTGCCAAAGGCAAGGACCGAAGCGAAGACGAAAAATATGAGGCAAAGCCGACGCCGCATCAAAACCGATTCTTGAGTCACGAGCGGTAAATCAACTTTTGAGGATAAATCGATGTCTCAGCCTGTTAAAGAATTTGGGAAATGGCGGTCATTTTTTTGGCCCGTTCATCAATTCGAGCTGAAAAAGCTCCTTCCCATGTTCTTCCTATTCTTCTTTATCAACTTCAACTACAC
Organism: uncultured bacterium; assembly: GCA_964644465.1. Classification (GTDB taxonomy): domain Bacteria; phylum Chlamydiota; class Chlamydiia; order Chlamydiales; family SM23-39; genus CAZXVU01. Next base: position 3,531 of record CAZXVU010000152.1, on the reverse strand, counting down.
CATTCTTCGAGATACTAAGGACACCCTTATCGTCACCGCACCAGGTTCTGGCGCTGAGGCGATTCCCTTTCTCAAAGTTTGGGGCGTTCTTCCGTTTGCCATTATTTTCATGCTTGTCTATTCCAAGCTCAGCAATGTAATGAGCAAGCCGAAGCTGTTTATGAGCACCATCGCCTTTTTCGGCGTTTTCTTTGCTCTGTTTGCCACAGTACTTTATCCGTTACGCGATGTTCTCCATCCAGTCGATCTCGCTGACCGCCTTCAGGCAATGCTGCCGCAAGGCTTCGGCGGACTCATCGCCCTCTTACGCAACTGGACCTATGCTCTATTCTATATCATGTCTGAGCTGTGGGGCAGCGTAGCGATCTCCCTCCTATTCTGGGGATTCGCAAACGATATTACCCGTGTCGGGGAATCAAAACGGTTCTACGCTCTTTTCGGTTTAGGAGCGAACCTCGCGATGTACCCATCCGGAATGCTCATCCAAAAATTCGCCGGCCTGCGAGACCACCTTCCTGCTGGCGTCGATGCTTGGGGAGTGACCCTCAATTACACGCTGTCCGCTGTCGTAGTAGCCTGCTTCTTCGTGATCGGGACCTACTGGTGGATCAATAAAGAAGTTCTCACCGATGCCCGCTTCTTCGATCCGAATGAAGTGAAAAAGGCGAAGAAAGAGAAGCCAAAAATGTCTTTGAAAGAGAGCTTTCTCTTTCTTGTCCGCTCTCCTTATATGGGCTATTTGGCGATCCTCGTTATCGGTTACGGAGTTGCGATCAACCTAGTGGAAGTGACTTGGAAAGGACAGCTGAAACTTCAGTATCCAAATCCAAATGAGTACCAGAACTTCATGGGCGGGTTCTCAATGATGACCGCTACGGCGACCATCTTGATGATGCTTTTCGTCGGCGGCAACGTGATCCGCAAATTCGGTTGGGGCGTTGGAGCCTTGATTACTCCTGTTGTCCTCTTGATTACAGGCGTTGGTTTCTTCTCCTTTGTCATCTTCCGCGATTCTCTGGCAGGAATGGTCGCTTGGTTTGGAACCACTCCGCTAATGCTCGCCGTCATGTTCGGTACCGCGCAGAACTTCATCAGTAAGTCTGCGAAGTACTCGCTCTTTGACCCGACGAAAGAGATGGCTTATATCCCGCTTGACCAAGAATCAAAGGTCAAAGGGAAAGCTGCTATTGACGTCGTAGGCGCACGCCTTGGCAAATCAGGCGGTTCTTTGGTTCAGCAAGGCTTAATCCTTGGATTTGGCTCCCTCGCAGCAATTACGCCATACATTGCCGTAATCCTGTTTGGAATCATCTTCGCTTGGATCTTTGCCGCGCGCAATCTCAATAAGCGCTTCACAGCATTAACTGCTCAGAAAGAAGCTGAGAAAGCAGCATCAGACGCTGAAAAAGCTCCTGGCCAACAACCAAACATGGCTAAAGCGACAGCTTCTCACAGTTCAAACTAAGAGAAGTTAGTTCGATTGTTATAAAGCCCGTTGGAAACAACGGGCTTTTTTTTGTCCATTTTATCTCTTGAAGAGCTTCTTCACTTTTTTCGACATGTTGATCGAGGGCTTCTTGCTCTTTTTCAAATCGATGATGTAAGGATCGTTCGGCTTCTCATCGAAGCAAAGAAGCGAGATCTTCGCATCTCTCTCTTTCAAATGAAAAAGGGTCCCTTCTCCTGAGTCTGTTTTGGATGTACCAGTGATTTGATGATCATCTCCGTCAAATTGAAATGAGACGATTTTGATATAACGATACCCGCGCGATTCAGCAAAATTCTTCGCATGATAAAACGCTAATGTGGGGCCCAGCAGCATAGCTTCAACTGGATCTTTAGAAATTTGGATAGTCTCTGCTTGAAGAGCTGCAAATGGGAGAAAAACTAATGCTGTTTTTAAAAATATTTCTTTCATAACCGCTCCTAATTAGGAATTTCTAAGAGCGGGGTAGAATAGGGGAAAAGACGATATTCTTCAAAAAATTTGTTCGTTACGGCAAGAAAGAAATGTTTGGATGCTAAATTAAGGGTAGCGCTCCTGATTCGAAAACAAAGTGAAATCCCTAGGAACACAGAACCATTTATCAGAGTATAGTTGGTTCTTGTATCCATTGGCTAAACACAGATATCTATGACCTATTTTATATGCAGATTCAACAGCAAGAAATGTTAGACATCCAGATATTGACAACCAAACAAAAACTTTTTTGTTGTTTCCTTGTTTGTAATATATTGCTGCCTTACCTGCAGAGGCCATTGCAGCAGTAGCTGCTATTGCACAAATTGCAGTTTCTTTGAACAATCCAGGTTCCTGTATTAGAGCCTTACCTATATAAGAAACCGTAGAAAAAGATCTATTTATTAACGATGTAAATGACATTTTTTATATCCCACAGAATTAACATATAATATTATACATCTCTTTAAAATATTCAGATACAAAAATAATTTATATTATATAATATTATTTTAAGTTTTGGAATGAATTTGGCTTAGAGAGCGCGATCCGCTTATAGTGGAGGAGGACGCTGCGATAGAGAGGGACACTGAGCGAATGGGATCGGAGAGCCGTAATCCGATCGTCATCGCACTGATACCAGCCCCCATCGATCTTGACATATGTAACGAAGTGCGCTTCTTTTGTCCCGTCGGGGCGAAGCTCGATAAAGGCGTCGAGATCATAACAAAGCCAATCTGGCTGAGCAAAAAATTGCTTATTCACTAAACGGCAGGAAGTCCCTTCCGTCCCTTTGACCGCAACGAGAATTTCATGAGGCTTGCCCTGCCATTTTTTCTTGATCGCCTCATCCAACGACTTGTGATGGCCTAAATCCCAAATAACATGCCATTCGGGATGAAAGGCGATAGAATCGTCTTGGAGAGGATTTGAAAGCGGAATGCGCACATGGGGAAATAGATCCTTAATGAGGGCTTGGAAAATATCGTAAATATTGGCGCGGTTAGGCGAGCGGAACAAACTCGAAGGAAGTTTCTTCATCAAACATCGGACAAGATGGGGGGTGTTTGCGGAAGAGACTGAGAGATTTTCTTGTTGGTCGACTAAATACTGTTCGATGAAATCAAGGAAACATTGGAAGCTGCGCGGAACAAAATGGAAAAGATCTGGCAGACCGGGTAAGAAAATCAAAAACTGCATCAGAGCATTGATTGGGTTGGTCCAGCCGAAGCCTTCAACCCTTCTAAGCCCTATCGGAATTTCCCGTCCGGCGATGGGCTTTAGCTTGGGGCGCTTAGTAGCGCGCGGTCTTTTGAAAAATTCGATTTCCCGCTCCATTCCAGCATCGTCCAATGCAGGAATGGCCATTGCAGAAAGAAGATCAATGACTAACCGAGGGGATGTGGCTGAGGGAAGAAGCGCTGCGCTACGGCTGTTGGGGTGGCCGATCCGCGGCAAGACCAATCCTTTCACTTTTGAGTCGGTTGGTTTTTCTATTTCAGGCGGCAACGAGCGCTCTTCAGGAAAGGAATCGCCGAGAGGTTTTATCGCGTTTGTAATTGCATTCATAA
>CAZXVU010000151.1:0-3931 GCA_964644465.1 uncultured bacterium | reverse complement strand
CCAAAAAGTAAAAGAGTCCTGAAGCGCCGATAGCATTCATTGCTAAAGGTGCGATTAATGGGCCTACAATGGCTCCCATCCCATAAGAAAGGACAAAACAGCCGGTTGCAGAGATGATTTGATGATCTTCTAGTTTTTCGCAGGCGAAAGCCATGCTTAAAGGATAAAGGGTGAAGGAAAATCCTCCAAAGAACCAAGCGAGAGTCAAGAGAAGAGAAGGAGATAAATTGTCTACCAGCGCGATGGCAACTGCAAAGCATGCAGTGAGAAAACTGGCAGCGTTGAGGACGCGCCTTCTGTTTCCAATATCCGCTAAATGCCCCATTGGCCATTGGAGGCATAGGCCCCCAAAAATAATGACGGCCATCAATGTCCCAATTTCTGCAAGGGACATTCCGTTTTCTTTTGCATAGACAGGAACCAAACCGTAAACGACAGCTAGAAGCATGCCGGATATGATGCCTCCGATGAAGCCCAAAGGGGAAATGCGGAATAGTTGGGAGAGTTGGATCCGGACGGCTTCTGGTTTGATTTTGGGCTCTTCAAGTTTGATCACCAAAATAGGAAGAATAGAAATAGCCGATAGGAACGCAGTTATGCAGAAGGGATAGATTCCCATGGGGTCTGATAAAGTGATTAGAAATTGTCCTGCAGACATGGCTCCATAGAAAGCTCCTAAATATACTGATAAGATCTTCCCTCTGGTTGCCTGAGTGCTTTGGATCAGCAGCCAGCTTTCAATGACGATAAAAATACCACCTGTGCAGACGCCGATGAGGAATCGCATCACGCACCAATACCAGGGCTGAACCCAAAACGCTTGGGCCAGAACGAAAATGGTGATGAGCGCCGCTAATATGACGAAAGCGCGGATATGTCCTACTTTGGCGATCCATTTATCGATCTTTAGCGATCCTGCCAAAATTCCCAGATACAGGGCTGATGTGACAATTCCGATCGTCTCATTGCTATATCCTTCAAGCTCTAGGCGGATCGAAACGAAGGTATTGAATAGGCCGCTCGCCATGATGAGGATGATCAGACTGATGAGGGGAGGGGCGAGGGATCGTATCAGAGAGAGCATTTTTGAATGAAACCTTTGACCTTATGTTGCCTGGAGAGGCTGATTTCTAGGAATATAATCTGCAAGTAGCTTAATATTAGATGTTTAATTGTTAATTATTATATTTGTTATAATTAATAGAATTGAATTGAAACTAAATGCAATTAAATATAATAATTATATTAGGTTTTTAATTGAGTGTTTATATGCCTCCTAAAATCAAAGAAGCCATTGGAATCCAAGACGCAATGGATAATTTAGCCGCTGTCATGGGGATCAACATGGACAGCCCCCCTCCTATCGGGATCGTGAAAATGAAGCGTATTGTCACGGACGAAGAGGAATTTGGGCCGAATAATGTGCAATGGCTGAGCGAAGAGGGCAGCGAAGCAGTCCTAGTGATTTTAGATGCGACATATCATGCGATCCATCAGCACTTGCATGGGTTATATGAAAGCCCTGAAATGGATTGGCAGAATGAGAGGACCCGCAAAGGGATCGCGGCGATGATGTCTCTGGTTGGCGAATCAGCGCAAAAAATGGATACGTATCTCGCCTACCGGATCGGAAAACCATTGCTTCAGAAAATAAGCGACCGAGAAGAATTTCGATCTCTGCAGCAATTTTACACGAACCGCTTCGAAAAGAAATTTTCTAGCGGGATTGAAGGTACTAAGGCCTGGGAATCTGAATGGTCTGAGAACGATGAAGCTCCGATGCTCGATCTTTCTAAAACCGGCTTAAAAGATTTTGAGACCGTCAAACGGGATCAGGAGTACGAGCTCTTTTATATTCGCAATGAAGACGGCAAATCCTATTTCAATGCGGAACTGCTCCGGAATATTAAATTGACCTGCGACTTTGTCGCGGAAGAAGAGAGCTTTGAGGAAGATCCTCTGTTAAAAGTCCGCTCTATGCAGGACCGCGATTTACTGGCGACAGCAGGACAAATTCTCACGGATTGCCATCCGGCCATTGTCGATTTTTATAAAATAGCGAGAAAACTGCCTGATCACGAATTGGCCAAATCATTGAGCATGGCTGTATTGGCCCTTTTCTTGGCTGCGAATCCGCGCCATCTACTCCAAAATACCATTGGAAAAAGCTGTCTCCAATATTTTGACGATTTCCACCATTTTTTACGCCGTTCCATGCGCACTTCCGAATACCAAAAGATGATCGCGTATCCAGACAAAAGCGATCGCATTGCGCAAAATCTTCTGTTTCTTACCCATTCTCTATGCCGTCATTTTTTCTCCCGCATGGGGGGGATCCGCCAAGAAGCGATTGGACTGATCCACCGGACTATGAGACGCGGAGAAGAGATCAAGCAAAAAGGGAAGCAGCCTCTATTAAAGGGTGAAACTCTATGGAATCAATTTCTCCTGGATGATGAGAAGCTCCGCACTCTTCTTACAAAATTCCCCAACGGGCCTCTCTTCAAGATTCTTGATTTGATCCGCGAAGAACAGGACGAAGATGCGATTGTTCCTTTTGACCCGATCGGCCAAGAAAACCTACCTTCTCGAATCTATGAAATCGCGCATAACAACAAAAATATCGATGTCTTGCGCATTCCATCGCCTACTCGCCAATCATTCATCAATAAGGCAGAAGTGGTCGATGAATTCCGTGGATTTCTCCGCTCTTTAAGCGTAGGCAGCGTGCAGAAGAAGCTTCTTCTCATCAATTTACAAGATCGCACTTCCTGGAAAGAATTTGCTCGAAGCCGCTCTCTCGAAAATCTTCATAAAAGCGCTGAATACAGCCCGCAGATCGCTGTCATTACCCTTCCGAAAGAGACCGATTTTTACTATCAGAATAATGAATATCTGAACATGAATAAGGCCGAGGACTTCCTCGCGGCATTCAAGGGACAGCTCGAAACTCCCGAAGAATGTGGGTTTTTCTTGCCGATCCCGCACAAAGAAATCAGCAAATTTACGACTGCCGCCTTGGGCTTGATCCACACCCATTTTTTCCATGGCAAAAACACTTTGACGCGCCGCAACAGGGAAGATTTCATTGAGATTTTCTATCAGTTTCTCATTCTCAAATGCATTGAACTCATCGAGCCCGACATGGTCAGCTTTACCTGCAAAGACGCGATCGACACCGGTGCTGCGCAGGGAGCTTCTTTCTATGGCTTTATTAAACTGTTGACCGATGATTTTTCCAAAAAAGAGGAGCAAGATTTCCTCCGCTGGCTCCTCTACACTCCAGCCCTTTTCATCCGTGAAAGAGGGATTGATCCCGAGCGGTTCAACCGCGCGATTTCAGCTCTTGAAAGATGCGATGGCGAACTTGCTGAAAGAGGTAGACTGATCGTCAAAGACTTCAGCGAGCTCTACCATGCAAATACTTTCAAAAGCCTAGATGTGAAACATCTTTAGTTTCTTAGGTTGCCGTCTTTATCACGCTCGAGATAGGTATCGTTCGTGATGATCGTATAGTATTTGGGAAGATTGAATAATTTGAGCTCTCTTCTGCGGATATAATAGGGCTCGTCTGACAACATACTCATGCTAGAAGCAATGTTTGTCTCTGACCCTCGAAACTTAAGATAAAATTCTTCCAGCCAGCCAGGGAATTCGTTGAAAGGATGGAGGTCGATCAGGAATTGAACAGCGATGATACTGGCCTGATTGACTGCTTGTGCTAGGCAGTTTTTATAGAAGATCGTGTAGGGGGTCCCTAAATTATTGAATGGGTAGGGGAACGGTAAGTTAAAATACTGGCACCAGACTTCAGTAGCCGAATCGACAAAGAGAACGCCCGGAACAAAAGGAACCCCATTTAACATTCCATTGATCGTATTTTGCGATCGTATTGCAGTAAAAATCCTTAAATGCTGGCCAGGATCGCTGA
>CAZXVU010000150.1:0-3951 GCA_964644465.1 uncultured bacterium | reverse complement strand
CTAATACAGCTTGAATTGATAAGTCCTCAGAATATCTTTCTTGAACCATTTCAACTGCTGAAATAGGCGGGACCGACTCAAAAAAAGGCATTACAAAGCTCCTACATATTTAAAAAAATTATATAGCTTATATTATAGACAAAACTAACACCTAAATCAACGGTTTATACGGCACCATTTTCAATCAATCTAGCGATTTAGATGTAGGCTCGATCTCTATCCATCTCTAATTTTATTACGTAAAAAAAATTCTTTTGCTAAGTTCACTTTCAATGGATAAGGCTATATGAAATTGAGAAAATGCTCTGCGATTTGTTTTTTGCTCGCTCGATGCGCTCTCTTCGCCAATCCCCAATCCCCTGTTATTATTGCAGGTGACGCCGCTTTCGAAATCGGCTCTCCGGAACTTCTTGAGATCATCGCTTCAGACAAATCGATCATCGAATGGCAAGAGTTTTCCATCGATGTAAATGAGACGACTCGTTTTATTCAGCCTAAAACTGATTCCACTGTTTTAAACCGCGTCCTGAATGCATCGCCTTCTCGATTGATGGGTCGGCTCGAATCTAACGGCCAGGTCCTGTTGATCAACCCGAACGGAGTTCTTGTCGGCAAAGAATCTCAAATCAATACGGGCAGCTTTATCGCTTCTACTCTGGATATACATGAAGATGCCTATCTCTCCCATGGAAAGCTCCAATTCAGCGGCGATTCAGACGCGAAGATCGAGAATTATGGAAACATCTTCTCGGAAAGCGGAGACCTTTTCCTCATCGGCATCCATGTTGAAAATCAAGGTTCGCTGAGCAGCTCCAAAGGAAACGGAGGCCTCCTCGCAACCCGAGCGGTCGCGATAGGCAGCGAGGGCAGAAAAGTCTACATTCAAACCCGTTGGGGTGAAAACGATCCCGACAATCCATTTGCCGGAACTTTTAAGATCGAGGAAAAGCCTACTTTTATCCATCAGGCTGGAGAAATCTCATCGCCGAATATTTGGGTATTGGGCGATCACATACACCTCGATGACGGATCTGTCTGCAATGCGAGCGGCTCTTTGGCTGGCGGGTCTGTTTATGTCGGCGGCGATTATCAGGGCTCGAATCCTCTCATCGCCAATGCAAAGAAAATATACGTCTCTCCTTCTTCTCGAATCAACGCAAATGCGATTCATCAAGGTGACGGAGGCAAGGTCATTATCTGGGGAGATGAAACTAACCAGACTTTTGGCTCCATTTTAGCTTGCGGAGGAAAAGAAGGTGGCAATGGAGGCTTTGTTGAAATATCGGGCAAATTTCTTGATTTTCAAGGAACAGTTTCTACGTTGGCTCCAAATGGCCTGACAGGAACTCTGCTTTTCGATCCATTGGATATTACGATTTCTATTCCTCCTGGCAATGTCGCTGTGAGCGCAGGGCCTAATTTCGTCCCAACGGGAGGCACATGCGATAGCTTAGCGGGCCATTCGAATTTGACGCCTGCCACTCTAACGGCTGCTTTAGTTGGCAGCAATGTGACTGTTTCTACGGTGGGCACTCCAGCGGGGTGTTTTGGAGATATCTTCGTCACTGACGTGGTCTCATGGCCGCAAAATACTTCCCTGACATTAAATGCGGCTAGAAACATTACAATCAGTTCAAACATACAAAATACAGGACCGGTTGGCGGCAACGTTATTTTAATCGCCCCAACCACAGGTACTATTACGATCCAATCTCTCGCTGCGACCTCTGTTTCTGTGGGCTCTCAAAATGGAACCACCATGATAGGCGATCCGGCGCTTCCCCGATGCAATCGCTCCCGTCCCAATGTGACGATCCTATCGAATGGCTCTGGCGCCCCAGGAACTTCCGCCCGTTTAGGATGGAGAAGTACGGCTGCAGGGACAACCGCCAGCGGGCCTATCGATGTGACATGTGGAAATCTCCTCCTTTCAGTGACTGCAAATGTCACAACTTCATCAGCTATCGGCCACGGGGCTGCAGGCATAGGATCTGCATTCAATACAACAGCAGCAGCGACGATTACAGTCGATGCTTCGGGAACAATTAATCTATTCGGAGGGGCGCCTACTCCTAACATCGGAAATTGCATGATCGGCCATGGCGATATAATGATTGGGAATAGCACCTTAAGAGGAAATATCTGCGTTACCTCGGGTGGAAACATCACTCTGCAGTCAAATCTCGCTACCATAGGCCATGCAAATCGAAATGGGGGAGCTGGAGGATCCACATTAGCTGGAAATATTTCCGTATTTTCTAGGGGAAACATCGCACTTAATGTAACCGGCGTAGATGCGCTATCGATTGGACACTATCTCGGCTTGAGCTTGCCAACCTTGCTTCAGGGAGATGTCGCTGTTTCTGTATTGGGTAATCTCTTTCTGAATACACTTACCGTGGCAATCGGAGATAGTGCTATCGGCCATTACAACACTCTAGCCCCTTTTGGCCAAACATTGACCCCAACTGTCGATAGTAATGTGACTGTAAATGTAGGCGGCAACCTCACAATGACAACAAATCACACGACAGGGATTACCGGAATTGGAACTCCTGCGGTAGTATTTTTAAATAATAGCGGGAATGTCAATGTAAATGTAGGAGGGAGCCTCGCTGTTACAACGAACAATATTGGAGTCGCTTATATAGTTTATATTGGCAGCACGATGACACCCTCTGGAGGGGCGATTGCAGGAAATACCTTCTCAAATACAAACGTAGCAGTCGGAGGAGCCATTACCCTAACTCGATTGAGTACCGGAGGCCTCATACGGATTCGAGCTCCCAATAATGTAACTGTATCATCATTAGGCAATCTCGTAGCTACAGGATCAGGCGCTATTGCTGCAGCGAATCTAACGCAATCTTATATCAGTACCGAAAACAACGCGACAACAGCGATTACGACCATCCGATCTGGAGGGCAGGTCCAATCTGTGAATCCTGCGGTTCCAGTGCGCCAGCCTTTTCTTTTGGGAGAGACAAGTTTAGTAATCCCTTGGGACGCTGCAATAGACATTGAGGCCGGAAGTACAATTGCACTCCCTTATACGATCACAACCAATAATGGGCCTGTTACCTTAAGCAGCCCGACTCAATTTGCCGCTGGAACTCTGTTACCAGCTCAAAATCTCGCCTCTTGTACAGGTTGCCAGGCTCCCTTCATTATCCCCGCTTCGAATGCAAACGTCCCAGTAAACACAGCTGTCAACAATATGAATGGCACCACTATCGTTACAAATACTGGCGCTATTTTGATCACAGCAAATAATAACGGACCCTGTCCTGGAGCTGCTGCAGCGATGAATATTGGCGCGCTTCCCGCAAATAATGTGCAAATCACGACGACAACCGGAACGATCTCCGTTACAAAATCCAACAATATCAATGTAAACAAGGTGCTCACGACCGGATCGAATAGCACGGCGCCGAATGCAATCTTTCTCAGCGCCTGCAACGATATCAATGTCAATCCGGGGTTCGGCGTTGCAGTTACAGGAGCGGGATCTATTCTGCTGATGGCTCAGAATAATACCAACGTGAATAGCGCGGTCACTTCGACCTCTGGAAATATTACGCTTCTCTCAGATGCAGACCTGAACGGCTTGGGCAATCTCAATATCGCTGCCAACGTCACTTCAAGTGCAAGCGGCAATATCCTCCTTCAAGCCGGAGCCGGAGCGGGATGTTTCGATCCGTTCCATACAAGTTCTATTGCCCAAACTGCCGGAACCGTCAGCTCTGCTACTGGCAATATTACTGCAAATGGGGACTTCGACGTGTCGCTCATCAGCCTGAACGCACCTGCAGGGATCATCCACACACTCGCTGGTCGAGATACCAATCTCACGAACGCCACCATTGTCGCAGGAGGCCTTGAAATTCTCATGATCTCTGGCAGAGATATGAACTTGGTGAACTCCGCCATCAATTCCCCTCTTGCCATCGT
>CAZXVU010000149.1:0-4041 GCA_964644465.1 uncultured bacterium | reverse complement strand
AAAAAAACCCCGCGAATAACCCTATTAGATACACCAAAAAACTTCTTGAGTCAACGAAAGATACAGACTATTATCATCCGCATGGAATCATCCCCTTTTATTTTTTTAGGATGCGCACTCATCAGCTTATGGATCCGGCGCGATCCAAAAATCTGGGGATCTCTTCTTATTTTAAGTCTTGTCTCAGCTCTTTATTTCGGAAGTCTTGAATCGATTGGTTTGCTCCTCATTTTCGGTTGGGCTATTCTCTGGTTTTCGTATGCAAAACAGCCCACCACGCAAATTTTCATCGCCATTATTCTTTTAAGCTACGGATTCAAACTCCTGATTTTTCCAGGATTTCCTCTTTTTAACATCGTCACAAATTTCCATCTTCTTATTTCGCCTCCTCTGGTCGGTTTGTTTCCTCTAGCGCTTCTCGTTCCTCTTGCATACAATATGAAAAGCTGGAAAGAGGCATTATTCAAAGGGCTATGGCTTACTTTTGCTGGAATCGGAGCCATGGCGATTGCTGCCATCCTAAGCGGCACGACCCACTGGGAATTTAAACTCCCCTCTTTTGCTGCGGAGCGCTATTTGAGCAATTTGATCTTGGTCGCCATCCCCGAAGAAGGATTTTATCGAGGATTTATCCAAAATGAACTCTGCCGCTATTTTCAGCATAGAAAACGGGGAAATATGATTGCTCTTCTCGCTACCTCGCTCATTTTCACTCTCGCACATATATATTGGAGCCCGAACATCGCGATCCTTATGTTTGTTTTCCTTGCAAGCCTTCTCTACGGCGGCGTCTATCTCATTTCGAAGCGGATTGAAAGCGCGATTCTCTGCCATTTCCTCCTTAACTTCATTCACATGACTTTCTTCCACTACCATGCAATGTAAATTTCTATGCGATCATATGGCTGAGGGATTAGGAAAATGGCTGAGAGCCGCAGGATACGATACTGCAGTTTCAACGCCTGAAGCGAAAGATCGGGAGCTCTTAGAAATCGCTCTTCAAGAAAACAGGATTCTCCTGACTTGCGACCACCATTTTCTTCAAATGCAAATCCCCAAGGAGAATCTTTTATTTCTGAAAGGGAATTCGATGGAAGAATGGGTCCATGAAATCAATCTCGTCCTTAAACTCGATTGGCTTTACCGCCCTTTTTATAGATGTCTCGTTTGCAATACGATTTTCACCAAAGCAGATCCTCAAACCATCGAGACGCAAGCTCCCCCCGTTGTCCAAGCTCGCTCTCCTCATTTCTGGTATTGCCCTTGCTGTAAAAAGCTATTTTGGGAAGGAAGCCACACAGATCGGATGCTTGTCCAGCTCCAGTTGTGGCAGACCCTGATTTAATCTTCTCAAATAGGCCGTGAGTATGTTATTTTCTTCCATCACCAATTTTTTTTGATGTTTAAAAAAGGAAGAAGAGAGAGTCCATGGCAGTAATTTCGAGAAAGAGCTTAGTTACCATGCAGCATGCTAGTGAATTGGGCATTGCAATCCCAGTAGATCTGACCGTCGAAGGAGAAGAAATCACCGACGATAAACTAAAAGCTTTTCTTCCGGTCGCAATTCAGTTCCTTACAGCCCGTGCCAATTTTTTCCTATCTTTTAGTGCTTCAGACGGTACTTTAAAAGGTGTGTCAATCAAAAAACCCCAAGGCAGAAAAATTGTGGAACTGCAAGGAGAAGTTTGGCAAGCCAAAGAGGCCTTGGCTAAAGCAGCAGAAGCGTATGGCATCAGGCTATTAATGCCTTGAACTATTTCAAGCACTTGACAGGCGCACTTCATTAGGATATTTTTGTCTGGATATATGAGGTTCACATGAAAGCAGTCATATCTAAACTAGATCTCGTCAACTTAATTGGAAAAATCCAAAGCATCGTTGCAGCCAAGCCGGCTATCCCGATCCTTTCCAATGTGCTGATCGAGGCGATCGACGACCAATTGATCGTAAACGCCACCGATTTGACTGTTAGCATGCGCTGCTATGTTGAAGCAAAAGTCGTTGAAGAAGGGGCGATCGCCCTTCCTGCCCGCAGATTTTTTCAACTCATTCGCGAACTGACAGCTCCCCAAGTCAAAATCAGCTCCCAAACGAATGAAGTCGCAGAAATTACAACGGGAACCTCCGTCTTTAAAATCAACGGAATGAATAAAGCCGAATTTCCCGCTTTGCCTGACTTGACAGGCTCTCCGGAGATCTCTTTGCCGAATTCAGTCCTGAAAGATATGTTCTCGAAGACTGCATTTTCAGCTGCCCGCGAGGACAGCCGCTACATGTTGAATGGCGTCCATGTACAGATCGCACAGCAAAAAGTGACCTTTATCGGCACAGACGGAAAGCGGCTTGCCAAAACTTCTGTGAAAGTAGCCATCGACCCCTCTATTCAAGGAACCTATGTGATTCCTTTAAAAGCCGTCGAAGAGATGATCAAAATGCTCGATGACAGCGACACTCCTGTCTCGTTGAGTTTGGCCCATGACAAAGTCTCCTTAGAAAATGGCCCGCTTACACTGATTACAAAGCTCCTTTCCGGCCAATATCCCGATGTAGAGCGAGTTATTCCTGCCCAGCTCGCACAAAACTTTGCGATTCATAGAGAAGAATTGATGTCGCTTCTCCGGCAAATTTCCTTATTCACTTCGGAGATGAGCAGCTCTGTCCGCTTCAGCTTCGAAACGGGCCAGCTCCATCTAGCTGCCATGAGCAGCGAGATCGGCGAAGGGCGCGTCAGCATGCCGGTCGACTATTCAGGACCGAAGCTTGAGATCGCTTTCAACCCCTTCTTTTTCCTCGATATTTTACGCCACAGCAAAGATGAGACGTTCCGCTTCGGGCTGAACGATCCTCATAATCCAGGCCTCATCACAGATTCGACACAAGCGCTTTTTGTCATCATGCCCATGCGCTTGAACGATGCTCCTGCACCGCGTAAAGAAACGGCTAACGCTACATAATGTTCTTAAAATCTCTCTATTTGCGCAATTTCCGGAATTACGCAGAAGCGGAAATCCAATTTAGCGAAAAGCTCAATGTACTCTATGGCGATAATGCGCAAGGGAAGACCAATCTCTTAGAGGCAATCTATCTGATCGCCACGGGACGCTCCTTCCGCAGCCAGCACCTCGGAGAATTGATCCGCTCCGGCGAGCCCTTCTTTTATCTTGAAGCGCAAATCGTACGAGATGGCGTATCCCAAACCCTGAAAATCTCTTTCGACGGGCAAAACCGCCGTCTGCAGATGAATGCCAATTCCTACACTTCGTTCCATCCTCTTTTAGGAATCCTCCCTTCTGTCCTCTACACGCCTCAAGATACGGAATTGATCAGCGGCTCGCCTGCGATCCGACGCCGTTTCCTCAACTTGCATCTCGCGCAAAGCGATCCCCTTTATGTCCACCACTTGACCCGCTTTTGGCGCGCGATGAGACAGCGAAATTGTTTGCTCCGAATGCGAAAGACAGAAGAGATCGAATGTTGGGAACTCGAAATGGCTCATTCTGCCTCATATCTTCTCAAGCTCCGCCAAGAGATGCTGCAAGAGCTCAAAGAGCCTTTAGAAAAACAGAGCAAAAAACTTTCTTCCGATCGTGAAACTCACGAACTCCGCTTCCACCCTTCCCATCCTCCAGAGCCCCAAGCCTATCTCCAGCAGCTCCAAAAAAACCGCTCCCGAGAATGCGACCTCGGCCTCACCCTCTCTGGGCCCCATCGGGATGATTTATCACTTCTGATCGAAGGAAAGCATGCACGCCTTTTTGCCAGCGAAGGGCAAAAAAAAACGGCCATCGCCGCTTTGCGCTTAGCCGAATGGGAAAGACTTTGCAAACGAATCGGAGCTCCCGCCTTGATGGGCATCGACGATTTAGGCCTACATCTCGATGAGACGCGCCAGAAGCTTTTGCGCAGCGCCCTCGAGCAACTGGGCCAAGTCTTTGTCACTACGCCCTATCTTCCATCTACCTGGACCGAATTGGAGCAAGGGCGCCACATCCACGTCCAAAACGGCTCGATTGGTAGCTAACCAGTCTTTAGTTTCAGCGG
>CAZXVU010000148.1:0-4210 GCA_964644465.1 uncultured bacterium | reverse complement strand
TTTTGACCGCCTTGATTCCCGTAACCATCGCGACTCTTAACTCCGCCAGGAACAGACAGCATCCGTACTAAAACAATTACAGGAAATCCCACCCCCGGGGCAGGATAGGCTGCCCGAGGCAGCCACAGGATATGTAGGATTATTTTTTTGTTTCAGCTTTGTGGATGGCGATGTAGGTCTCTTCGCCGTTTAGGTCCCAGGGCGTTCCCTCGCAAGGGCCAAAGTGGACATCGACTGCAAGAACCTCGCCCGCAATATAGGCGTGGTGCTTCTCAAAGCACGCTTTCACACGAGGCGTTGTCTGCATGATGATCTTCACCCGATCGGTCACTTCGAATTCCATGTCCCGACGCATCGTATTGATCTTATTGACCAATTCCCTCGCCAGTCCCTCTTCGATCAAATCCTCCGTCAAGGCGGTATCCAATGCCACCGTGAGCTCGCCTTCATTTCCTGCGGCAAGCCCCTCTCGGACTTTTCTTTCGATCTGAACATCGGCAGGCTCCAATTCGACGGCCTCTCCTGCTAGTTCGATCTTTAGCTTGTGGCCTGAAGCCAAAGCTTGGATCTGCTTCCTGTCAAAACCTTGGATCAGCTTCTGCGCCTGGGGCATCAGTTTGCCGATCTTTTTGCCAAGAACCGGGAAATTAGGCTTTGCTATCCACTGAACGAATTTCGACTCGTCGCTATGCAATTGCACTTCTTTCACATTCAATTCATCTGCGATCAGCTGCGTTTGTTTTTCAAGCGATTGCAAAAGTTCCTTGTTCGAAGTGATCAAATGGGCTTTTGTCAAAGGCTGCCGTACTTTCAGCTTATATTCTTTCCTAAGCGAATGGCCCAAACTGACCGCAGCTTGCGCCGCGTTTACTTCCTTCTCCAGCTCTTCATCGCGCCATTTTTCTTCATAAGCGGGGAAATCGCATAAGTGAACAGACTCTGGCATGGTTCCTGTTTTCAATTCCCGATAGATCGCATCGCTGATAAACGGAACGAATGGGGCTGCAATCTTCGAGAGCTGCAAAAGCACGGTGTATAGCGTCTCAAAAGCTTCCCTTCGGTCGCTCGTGTCTTCATCGGCCCAAAAACGGCCTCTGCATCTCCGGATATACCAATTGGTAAGCTGATCGACGAAGCCGACAAAAGGATCCACTGCGCGGCTAAGATCATACGCATCCATCGCCGATTCCACATCGCGGATCAGTTTCTGCGTCATCGACAAAATCCATCGATCAATGAGCGCATGGGGCCGCTTTTCCACTTGTTTTGGCTTCCAATGATAAATCTTGGCATAAGTGGAGAGAAACACAAACGAGTTCCAAAGAGGGATCAGAACCTGCCTTAAAACCTGTTCAACGCCTTTTTCCGAGAAGCGTAAGTCTTCTGCTTTGACGGCAGGGCTGTTCAGCATGTAAAGGCGGATCGCGTCAGCGCCATATTTTTGGATCACGACATCAGGATCCGGATAGTTCTTCAGCCGCTTCGACATCTTATTGCCGTCTTCAGCCAAAATGATCCCGTTCACGATGATGTTTTTGAAAGCGGGCTTCTTGAATAAAGCGGCGGCAAGCACCGTCAAGGTATAGAACCAACCCCGAGTCTGGTCGATTCCTTCTGCAATAAAATCAGCGGGAAAGCTCGCCTCGAATTCTTTTTTGTGCTCGAAAGGATAGTGGTTTTGCGCATACGGCATCGATCCCGATTCGAACCAGCAATCGAACACTTCAGGAATCCTCTGATAGAGCTGCCCATTTTTTACAAATGTTAGCTGATCGATATGATGCCGATGCAGATCGTGCACTTTTTGCCCCGTGAGCGACTCCAATTCCGCGACGCTCCCTATGACAATGCATTCCCCTTTCTCATTTCTCCAAATAGGGATCGGAGTGCCCCAATAGCGGTTTCGGCTGATCGCCCAATCGCGCGCATTTTCGAGCCATTTTCCGAACCGTCCATGTTTGATATGGTCAGGGACCCAATAAATTTGCTCGTTCGCTTCCAAAATCTGATCTTTGATTTTTTCAACTGCGACAAACCAGGTGCTCACAGCTTTATAGATCAGCGGAGTGTCCGATCTCCAGCAGAATGGATATCTATGGCGAACAGTTCCTTGATAAAAGAGAGATCCCTGCTTTTTCAAATCCCGCATGATCTCTTTGTCCGCATCTTTGACCAGTTGCCCAGCATAAGGGGGCACTTCAGCAGTGAATCTTCCGTTACTGTCGACTGGACAGACCAACTCGATGTTTTCTCTTTTGCATGCGTAAAAGTCCATCTCTCCAAAAGCTGGCGCCGAATGGACCATTCCAGTTCCATCTTCGGTTGAAACTCCCTCTTCTAAAATGACGCGGAATGCGCCGTCATTCACTTTGTCTGCAAAGAATGGGAATAGAGGCTTGTATCTTCTGTCCTTGAGCGTTTCGCCTTTAAACTGTGCTAAAACCTCAACTTCTTCCTTAAAATTCGCCTTCAATCGATCTGCGGCCAAAATATAATCTTTGCCGCTTTTCGGCTCTCTCACTTTGACATAGTCAATATTGGGGCCGGCCATGAGCGCTAAATTGGAAGGAAGCGTCCAGGGAGTTGTCGTCCAAGCTAAGAAGTAGGTATTCGGCTCTCCCAATGCTTCGAAGGCCACGACCACGGAAGGGTCATCGACATCTTTGTAATTCAAATTCGCTTCGAAATTGGAAATAGGAGTTCCCAGTTTTATCGAGAAGGGCATCACTTTGAACCCTTCGTAAACAAGTTCCTGCTTATAGAGCTGTTGAAGAACCCACCAGACCGATTCCATGAACGGAGGATCCATCGTCCGGTAGACATTTTTGAAATCGACCCATCGAGCCATCCGATCGACCGTTTTTTTCCACTCGGCTGTAAAGCGCAAAACGATGCCGCGGCACTCTTCATTGAATTTCGCGATCCCGAACGTTTCGATCGCAGAGGCCCCGGAGAGCTCCTTCGCCTTTTCGATCTCATTCTCAATCGGAAGGCCGTGGCAGTCCCACCCGAATCTTCGGGGGACGCAAAAACCCTTCATCGTCTTGTATCGAGGGACAACGTCTTTAATGGTTCCAGCCAGCAAGTGGCCATAGTGGGGCAAGCCCGTCGCAAAAGGAGGCCCATCGTAAAAAGAAAATAGAGGTTTCCCCCTTCTTCCCTCTACAGACTTCTCGAAAATCCCCCTTTCTTGCCAAAAGGCGAGGACCTTCTCTTCCCTCTTCGGGAACCCTTCCCCCTGCTCAAACTCGAACATAACCACCTCAATAGCACAAAGGATAAAGGATAAAGGATTAAGGATAAACGCTAAATTCCCCCTGACCCTATCCTAAAAACTCTAAATATGCTATAATGAAGAGGTAAAACTATGCTTTTACTCTCCCCGATAGCGAGGGTGGCTCGTCTATCCTTTCCTTCGGGGGGTGTCAAGGTTTCGACTTGGGAATGAAGCATTGGTTGCATGTAGAGGTTGATCGGAAGGCCTCTTAAAAATCCGATAAAAAAGAAAAGATACCACACAAATGGATCTCGGAGGAGTTGCAGCTTAACTGTTGCCTCTTCCCGGTAGGCTGAAATCAGACCAAGAGTTTTAGATCTCTACCGTCATACATCTTGGTATGGACCCCGCTATCTGGAGTGATCGCGGCGGGAGTCTAAGACATAGAAAACTCAATCAGCCCCTAGCGGATTACCCTGCGGCAAGGTTGATTTATACAGGGTCATAAACATGTAGACGCTGATGTAGAGTTTGCTAAGGACGAGAGTTCGATTCTCTCCACCTCCAAAAATCAAAGGCCGGGCCTCAAAACCCGGCCTTTTTTCATAGACAAAATCCAACAAAATTCCGACATCAAAAAATTCAGCTGCTTAAAGCCAAATTACGCAGTATTTACGCACTAGACTAGATGGAATTACAGCAAAATCTTTTGATTTCGTCTCTTTTCTGATATATTTCTGTGACACTTGCGACTTCTATGACTCATAGAGAATGTGCCACAATAAGAAAAAGATACGATCAACTCAATAATCAGGCACAGAATGTCTTCATCTCAGCAAATAATTGATCAAACAATAACCTGGATACACAAAGTAGTAATAGGCTGTAACTTCTGCCCTTTTGCTGCTAGGACATTACAAAAACATCATGTTCATTATCAGGTTGAAGCCAGTACGAATACAACTTTATGCCTGGATGCTTTTTTAAAGGAAA
>CAZXVU010000147.1:0-4224 GCA_964644465.1 uncultured bacterium | reverse complement strand
TTAAAGCGAAGTAAAAAACATACAAAACCTTGGAATTTTTGCCAAGTTTTTTTGATTTTCACATCGATTTTTGCTAACGCAATATATTGAAATAAAGCGCTTTGCGCTATTTTCAGCCGATTAAAAACGTGGCTCGGATCTTTGCGTGCGAACTCAAAAAAAAATTGGTTGCGGTATTCAACTGAAATCTTTATTCTAAACCCGAATTAGAAACTCTGACCTTCAGAGTATCAAAATGTGGAGAACGTGATATGAGTTTCAAATGGCAAAACGCATTCAGCAAAGCGGTGCTGCCTTGCGTTGCAGTCCTCGGATTATCGACCCATCTTGAGGCCTCACTTGACAATAGAATGAGTAAAGAAAGGCCGAATTTTGCATTTGCCTATCCAAAAGACCTGAATCTTGCGAATCCTTACGATTTTTACTTTTACGTGGAGGGCCTTGCATTCCAAGGGATGCAGACTGGCATGGACTTCGCGTTAGTTGACACAACACCTGTAGGGGGGTCGGTCGTCGGAAAAGTTGGAGGTTTTGGACAAAACGAGAGCTGGGACTATAATTTCGGCACCCGGATCGGTTTTGGAGGCTATGTCGATCATGACGCTTGGAATTTCGAGATCGACTGGATGTGGGTGAACGTAACCAATTCGGAAGGCTTTGAAGTGGAAGGCGGCGGATCTACGCTCCCAACCATGCTGGCCGACAATGGCAACGGCACATCGCCCTACTCCGCATACAATACCGCCGGCGCAAATTGGGGATGTATATTCAACATTTTCGATGCGACTTTGGGCAAACCCTATCACATCAGCCGCAAGGTGATCTTTAACCCCCATTTCGGTCTCCGATTCGCCTGGATCGATCAAGATCTTAATGTAAATTATGGAGGCGCGTCTCCCGCAAGCCACGTTAAATATGAAATCGAGAACGATTTTTGGGGCGTAGGGGCCCGGGTGGGAGTGAATACGGATTGGGTCCTTGGGTGTGGATTCAAGCTGTTCAGCAACATCTCAAGCTCTGTATTGGCAGGCTGGTTTGACAACTCCCAAAAATACGGGGTAGCCGGTGGAAATACGACCGTCAACCTTAAAAACAACCCTCAAGCAGTCGTTCCCAATCTGGAGCTGAACCTTGGAGTGGACTGGGGCACTACTATAGACGACTGCAAGTACTACATCGATGTCCGCGCTGGATATGAGTTCCAAGTTTGGTGGAATCAGTGGTACATAAGACAGTTCGTAACAGGACAAGCTGACGGTAATTTCAACAATGTGCCTGGATATGGCGACCTGACGCTGAATGGATTTACTTTAAAGGTTCAGCTCGACATCTAACCTTTGTTCATCACAAAGTGCAAGGCCTGGCGTGAAACTGCTGGGCCTTTTTTTTCCTTTTTACTTGCATTTCCCAAGGATGAAATGTCCTAAATTACCTATCCTGTCCATCCTGCCATCCTGTTATTTTTCCTGTGTAAAATCTTTTCAGCACATTCCCTAACCCATAAAGCCCAGAGCCTCTTGGAGCAAATAAACTCCTATCCCTGTAAAATAACTGATCAAAGCGATCCATCCGGTTTTTCGCAAATACCCCATGAAGCTCACTTTTTCCAGGCTCATGAAGGCGACGCCCGCTGCGGATCCAATGATGAGGATGCTGCCTCCCGTTCCCGCGCAATAGGCAAGAAGCTGCCAGAGGGAGGAGTCGACAGGATGCGTTTGGAGATCGTACATCCCCATTCCTGCTGCGACAAGGGGCACGTTGTCGATGACGGCTGAAATGAGGCCGATGATGGTTGCGATCCCCGTCAAATTATGGATGGTCCGGTCAAGAAAATGGGCGAGCTCAGCCAATAAGCCTGCCGCATTGAGCGCGTTGATGCATAGCAAGATCCCTAAAAAAAACAAAATTCCTGACGTATCGATGCGAGTTAAGATGTGCGGGATCCGAAGATGCTCGCGGGTTTTTTCTTCTCCATGGATAAGGTCCGTGATGACCCAGAGTGCGCCAAGACCGATCAGCATCCCCATGAAAGGAGGCAACCCGGTCAATGCTTTGAAGATCGGGATGAAAACCAGCGCGCCGAGGCCGAGAAAGAAAATCAGCCGCGCCCCAGGCTCGGTCTCTTCTTCACGGGCGCGTTCTTTGAGCCTTGGGTAATTGCCTTTCAACCCGATTCCAAAAATCAATAGAGATACAAGCAATGCACTAAAGCTTGGAAGAAAAAGGGTTTTCATCACGGCAAGGGTCGTGATATTTCCCTTGATCCATAACATCGTTGTCGTAACGTCGCCGATCGGAGTCCAGGCGCCGCCGGCGTTCGCCGCGATGACGACCATCCCGCCCAGGACCATTCTATCTTCCGCCTCCGACACCAATTTTCTCAGCAAGGAAATGATCACGATGGTGGTGGTGAGGTTGTCGAGGATGGCGGAAAGAAAAAATGTGATGAGGCCAAGGATCCAAAGGAGTTTCCTTTTCGAGCTCGTGCGGATCAAATCCGTAACGATCTTGAATCCTTTATGCGAATCGATCAATTCGACAAGAGCCATGGCGCCCAAGAGGAAAAAAATGATCTGGCTGACGTCGCTGACGCTTTCTGCCAAATGGTGGATATTCGTCGATATTTCCCCCGTATTGATCAGAAATAAAAACATCCACGTCAACACAGCCATAAGAAGCGCCGAGCCAGTTTTGTTGATCTTGATGCTCGTCTCGGCGATGATGGCAGAGTAGCCTAAGCCAAATGTGATGAGGATGAGAAGGTTGGCAAGTTGTGTATTTAACATGAGTTAAGTCCTCAAACCTGATTGAAGAATATCGTGCATGCGGAGCAATCCTCTGACGCTCCCGCTTTGCAATACAGGAAGAACCGTTATGAGGCGGCTTGGGTCTTCTTCCATCTTATGCAAAGCTTTGAGTGCCAACTCATCCGGACCGATGGTGCGAGGGGCGTTCGTCATGAGATCTCCCATTTGCATCCTCAACGCGCTCTCCCCTTTCGAGTGAATGGCCCTTCGCAAATCGCCGTCGGTAAAAATACCTTCGAGGCGGAGATCCTCATCTTTGATCAAAATGCAGCCGCACCGTTTTCCCGTAAGGATGTGCAGGATATCGATGAGCTTATCTTCCTTTTTGCAAAGGGGAACCGCCTCGCCCTTAAGCATGAGGTCCGACACTTTGAGCGTAATCTTCCGCCCCAAAAAACCCGCAGGATGGTTCGATGCGAAATCCTGAACGGAAAATTGTTTCGCTTGGCTGAGGGCAATCGCTAGGCAGTCTCCGAAAATGAGCTGCGCGGCAGTGGAAGCGGTCGGAGCTAGGTCATGCGGGCAAACTTCTCTTTGAAGAGGAAGATGGATCGTGAGATCCGCCGCACTCTCTAGCCGCGATGAGGCAGCCGAAACTACGCCGATCGTAAAGGCCCCTTTTTTCCGGATATAGGGAATCAGGCCTAGCATCTCTTCCGATTCGCCGCTTTTGCTGAAGGCAAGAAAAACATCTTGACCTGAGACGATTCCGATATCTCCATGCAAAGCGCCTGCAGGAGAGAGAAAAAAAGCCCGCGTGCCGGTAGAAACGAGAGTCGCGGCGACCTTTTGCGCGATGAACCCGCTTTTCCCGACTCCGGAAAGAAAAAGGGTTCCCTGGCAAGCTTGAACCCTTTCGAAGACCTTTTGCACTTCGCTGAGATCGACCGAGTCGAAAAATTGATTCAGCGACCGGCGAAAGGCATCGAAGAGGATCCTCATGGACATATGTTATTGAGTATACTTGAAATCTTCTAAAAAATCGATTAACTTCGATTCAACATGAACAAGACACCCATTGCAGTCGCCGAAGGCGATGGCATCGGCCCCGAAATCATGCGCGCGACGCTCCAAATCATGGACGCCGCCGGCGCGTCTCTTGAAATCCATAAAGTGGAGATCGGGGAAAAACTGTACGCCCAAGGCTTTGCGACCGGGATGGACCCGAAAATGTGGGACGTCATCCGAGGCACAAAAGCCTTTTTGAAAGCTCCCATCACGACTCCTCAGGGCGGCGGGTTCAAAAGCCTAAACGTTACGATCCGAACGACCCTCGGCCTCTATGCGAATGTCCGTCCTTGCGTGTCTTATTTCCCCTTCGTCGCCACGAAACACCCCGAGATGGATGTTGTGATCGTCAGGGAGAACGAGGAAGACCTGTACGCCGGGATCGAATACAGTCAGACGCCCGACGTAT
>CAZXVU010000146.1:0-4235 GCA_964644465.1 uncultured bacterium | reverse complement strand
GAATGGGTCTCTGTGAGGAACTCTTCTTTTTTGAGCGAGATTTTTTGGATGAATTGATAGGCGTCTTCAATACTCAAATGGCAAAGGTCGGTGATGGAGAGCTTTTGAATTCGGACATTGCGCGCAAGCGGGTTGAGCCGCGTGCCTGCGCAAGCAGGGCAGACACTCGCCTGCATCATGGGCAGAAGCGATTCGCGCAAATCGCCCGTTGCCATCCGCACTGCGCTGGCAAGAAGGGGATGGAGTCCGATCCATCGGAGAGTCATCCCATTTTTCATCTCTACGTCAGGTCCTCCGTTGAGGAGAATCTGGACATGTTCCGGCGGCAGATCCTTCACTGGTTCGTCCACATAAATGCGGAGTTCTTTGAAGTACTTTTCTAAGAGTTTGTAAGCTCCTTTGGTCCCTTTTTCTTTGAAGAGGCGGTCTCCGATATCGAGGATCGAAAGCTTGAGGAAATATTTCTGCTCTCCCAAATGCGCGCCGTAGGTGATGCCCAGGCCCTGGCATTCCAAGCACATCCCTGCGTCATGATTGAAAGAAAAAGTCTGAGGAACAATCGGAGGATACGATTTCCCTGTCGATTCATCGGAAAATGAGAGGTTGTAGAAAAGATCTTCTTTATCTCGGGCGACGACGACAGTGCCATCTGAAACAGAAGTGGCCTTTTCGACCGCTTCATAAAGCCGTTTTTCGCTTCTGGGATCTACCGTCAACCGGTCGATGACGAGATAGAGTTCGTTTTTTCGGTGTTTTTCATAAGGGATTTGTTCATCGAGCTGATGAACCGTTCCATTCAAGCGGATCCGCAAAAACCCTTGCCGGTTGAGACGCTCGATCAATTCTTCAAAAGTCTCTTTCTTTTGAAAGGCTACGGGAGCGAGGATTTGAATTTTTTCCTCTTTCGGAAGCTCCAAGATTTTTTCAACCACGAATTCTTTGCTGATGTTGCGGATGGGCTTGCCGGTCTCGGGAGAATAAGGCGTTCCCATATGCGCATAGAGGACGCGGAGCAGATCGTAGATCTCGGTGATCGTGCCCACCGTACTGCGTGGATTCAAGCCGCCAGTTTTTTGTTCCAAGGCAATCGATGGGGAGAGCCCCTCGATCTTTTCTACTTTGGGCTTTTGGAGCTGCTTGACTAAAGAGCGGGAATAGGCGGGGAGCGTTTCAGTATAGCGGCGCTGCCCTTCGGCATAGAGCGTTTCAAAAGCAAGAGACGATTTTCCAGACCAGGAAGGGCCAGTGAATACCGTGATTTTGCCGCGTGGAATTGTTAAAGAGACCTGCCGCAAATTATTTTGGCTCGCTCCCTCTACAATGATCGAATCTTTCGCTTTAATTTTTTTTGGGGCCACTTTTGGAGGTGTAAGTTTTACGGGCGCCAAAGCTTCTTTTAAAGCCAGGCCTGTCGGCGTTTTGAGTTTCGCGATTTGTTCAGGAGTTCCCTCTCCAATGAGCTTCCCTCCATAGATCCCTGCGCCAGGTCCTAGATCGACGAGCCAATCGGCTGTTTTCACAAGATCCATGTTGTGTTCGATGATAAGGACAGTGTTGCCCTTATCGACAAGCTGCTGCAGCACGGCGATGAGTTTTTTGATGTCGTGGAAATGGAGTCCCGTTGTCGGCTCGTCCAGGATATAGATCGTTTTGCCTGTTCCTGGCCTCACGAGTTCTTTCGCAAGCTTAATCCGCTGCGCTTCCCCTCCTGAAAGGGTCGTCGAAGGCTGCCCGATCTTCAGATAGTCGAGGCCTACAAGACTCAAGAGCTCCAATTTGCGCCGGATCGAGGGGATCGCCTCGAACAGCTGCAATGCGTGCTCCACATCGGTCTCTAGAACGTCATGGATCGATTTGCCTTTGAATTGCACAGAGAGGATTTCTGGATCGAACCGTTTCCCTTTGCACTGCGGACATTCTACCCATGCGTCTTCCATGAAGTCCATGTCGATCCGCACTTGCCCAAGCCCGCCGCAATAGGGGCAGGAGCCCTCTTTCACATTGAAGCTGAAATGACCCGCATGGAAGCCGCGCAATTTACTCTCTGGAAGTTCGGTAAAGAGATCGCGGATCTCATCAAAGAGTTTGATGTAGGTCGCTGCGTTCGATCTCGGGGTGCGGCCGATCGGCGATTGGTCGACGGCGATCACTTTGTCAAGGTATTCAAGCCCCTCGATTTTTTTATGCGCCCCAACGGATTGTTCTGCATGATGAAAGTGATTGGCTAAAGCAGGGTAGAGAATATCTGCGACGAAAGAGGATTTACCCGATCCGGAGACGCCTGTTACGCAAACAAATGCCCCCAGAGGGATCGATACGTTGAAATCTTTCAAATTGTGGTGCGTTGCCCCGATAAGAGTCAATTTTGCTTCGGAGATCGGACGCCGTTTTTTGGGCACTTCGATTTTCATTTTTCCCGAGAGATAAGCGCCCGTGATCGATTTTGGATTATTGATCACATCTTGCACAGATCCGTGAGCTAAGATTTCTCCGCCGTGCTGGCCTGCTCCTGGTCCTACGTCGACAATGCCGTCCGCCGCAAGCATTGTGTCGATATCGTGCTCGACCACTAAAACAGTGTTTCCCTGATCGCGGAGACGGAGGAGCGTCTCGATCAATTTGTGATGGTCGATGGGGTGCAGTCCAATCGACGGCTCGTCCAAAACATAAATCGCCCCAACAAGGCCTGCGCCAATCTGGGATGCAAGACGGACCCTTTGCGACTCTCCGCCGCTTAAAGTAGGCGATGTGCGATCCAAAGAAAGATAAGAGAGTCCTACATCGATCAAAAATTGGAGCCGCTCCTTGATTTCTTTCAAAAGTTCTTCGCCGATTTTCATTTCCAATGCAGAAAGTTTCAGGCTCTGAAAAAAGGAGAGAGCATCGGAAAGGGACATGCCTGTAATTTCGGCGATCCGCTTCTTTCCAAGTTCTGCAGCGGAAGGATACGGTTTGATGCGGGAGCCTTTGCAATCGGAGCAAACTCCCTCTTTCATCAGCGCGCTCATGTTTTTGCGATAGACATCGCTTTTTGCGGCGATCAGCCTCTCTTTTGCTTCATGAATGACGCCTTGCCAACGGACATATTCATACCAGCGGGTGCCCTTGGTAGGATGGACGAAATACATACGCGTCCATTTTTGGTCCACTCCATACAAAAAGGCTTTTTGCGCTTTCTCAGATAGATCTTTCCACGGAGTTTTTACGTTGAATTTGAAGAGCCTTGCGAGATTGTCGTAAATATTTCCATAGCGGACGGTATTGTAGGAACTCGCGATCGCACAGCAATCTTCGCTGATGCTCAGCTCCGGATTGATGATCTTTGAAAAATCGAACTCGGAACTTGTCCCGATTCCATGGCAAGTCGGGCACATCCCCAACGGATGGTTGAATGAAAAATCGTGCGGCTCCAGAGGGCCGTAAGAAATTCCCGATTTCGGGGAGTAGGCAAATTGAGAAAAGGCGGTTTCTTCTTCGGTATCTGGATTGTAGATGCTGAAAAACCCTTTGCCCAACTCCAAAGCCGCATTGGCAGATTCTGCGATTCTCGATTTGTTTTCCGCATTTATACCGCTCGTGATTGAAGAATCGTTTCTGCCGGCGTCGGGCAGCCACAGACTTTGGGATCCGCCTGCATCGCTAAACTTGTTAAGTTTAGCTGCTTCGGCGCCGGCTTCGCCTGACCCAAATTCTGGGCGCCTCCTTGGCATATTCCGATTTTCCAATCCCTCTCGGTATACGGTGATCCGGTCCATCACGATATCGACATCATGGGCAGATTTGGGATCGAGATTTTCCACTTCGCCGATATCGACCCATGCTCCATCTACTCGGAGCCGCATGAAGCCTTTGCTCAATAGTTCTGCAAAATCTTCTTTGAACTCCCCCTTCTTCGCGCGGGCATAGGGAGCGAGAATGATGATCTTGGTTTTGTCGGGGAGGTTTTGCAGCTCTGCGATGATCTTTTCTCGGCTTTGCGCTGCGACAGGCTCTCCGCTCACTGGGCAGTGAGGAATGCCGATACGTGCATAGAGGACGCGGAGGAAGTCGTAAATTCCCGTCATGGTGCCCACGGTAGAGCGAGGGGTGCGTCCGGCGAGTTTTTGTTCGATAGCAATCGTCGGCGCGATGCCCGAAATGCTCTCGGCGTCGGGTTTACGCAGCTCCGTTAAAAAGCGGCGGGCTTGATGGGAAAGAGCTTCGATGTAGCGCCGCTGCCCTTCGACATAGATCGT
>CAZXVU010000145.1:0-4306 GCA_964644465.1 uncultured bacterium | reverse complement strand
AGCAGGGAGAAGAGTATGCATTCTGTTTGGCGAGGAGCCATTAGTTTTGGTCTTGTCAACATCCCGATCCGTCTCTATCACGCCAGTAAAGAGCACGAATTGAAATTCCATCTCCTCCACAAAAAAGATCTTTCAGAAATCCGCTATGCCCGCATCTGCAAGTCGGACGGCAAGGAAGTTCCCTGGGAAGATATCGTCAAAGGATATGAAGTTTCGGATGGAAACTATGTCGTGATGACCGATGAAGATTTCGAAAAGGCAAATCCTAAGAAAACAAGGACACTCGAAATCCTCAGCTTTGCCGATGAAAAAGAGATAGAGCCACTCTACTATCAAATGCCCTATTTTCTAGAACCTGAAAAGGGAGCCGCCAAAGCCTATAATCTTCTCCGCGAAGCCCTTCAAAAGTCTAAAAAAGTAGCCATCGCCAATTTCGTTTTCCGCAATCATGAGCATATCGGAATGATCATGGCCCATGCCGGCATCCTCATGCTTGTCCAGCTCCGCTATCATTCAGAATTGCTTTCTCCCAAGGAGATCAATGTCCCGAAAGAAGAATCGGTCCCAAAAAAAGAGTTGGAAGTGGCTCTGAAATTCGTCGATCAGCTGACCGAAACATTCAATCCCGCGGAGTATTCCGATACCTATACAAAAGAAATCAAAGCGATCATTGCGCAAAAAGGGAAGGGCAAAAAAATCAAAGTGAAAAAAGGGGAAGAGCCAAAATCGCCCAAGATACACGACATTATGTCCCTCCTCAAAGAAAGTCTTGAACAAAGCCGGCCTAAAAAGAAGAAGCGGCGCAGCGCATGAGCTTAAAAGATTACAAAGCGAAGCGGGATTTCAAAAAAACCTCAGAGCCTAAGCCTAAAAAAGCAAAACCTGGCGATGTTTTATCTTTCGTCATCCAAAAACATGATGCAACCCGTCTTCATTACGATTTCCGTCTTGAGCATAAAGGCGTTCTCTTGAGCTGGGCTGTTCCCAAGGGCCCACCAAAAACCAAAGGGATCAAACGGCTCGCCATCAAAGTCGAAGACCATCCCCTTAGCTACGGCTCCTTCGAAGGGACGATCCCTGAAGGAGAATATGGAGCTGGCACAGTCGAGATCTGGGACCAAGGCGTCTATCTTGCACAGGATTGCCTCACGCGCAAAGAGTCGGAAAAGCAAATCGAAAAAGGATTAGCGAAGGGACATCTCTCCATAGTTATAAGAGGGAAAAAGCTCAAAGGCGCATT
This sequence comes from uncultured bacterium, assembly GCA_964644465.1. Taxonomy (GTDB): domain Bacteria; phylum Chlamydiota; class Chlamydiia; order Chlamydiales; family SM23-39; genus CAZXVU01. The sequence goes on along the minus strand of CAZXVU010000145.1, from coordinate 3,066 downwards.
CGATCTCATCCATTTGAGAAACGCCGACCGCGACAACATGTGGATCTTGTTAAAACGATGAAGATCTCCCCTATGCTTGCGACTTTGACCGACAAGCCCTTCGATAGAAAGGGCTGGATCTTCGAGATCAAATGGGACGGCTATCGAGCGATTGGATTTAAAAAAGGGGAACGCACCGAGCTCCTCTCTCGCAATGAAAAATCATTCACTTCCCGATTCCACACCATCGCCGAAGAGCTGAAAAAGCTTCCCGGCACTTTTGTCGTGGATGGAGAGATCGTCCTCTTCGATGAACAGGGGAGATCGAGCTTCCAGCTCATGCAAAACTACAACAAAGTGAAGAAAGGAACGCCCCTCTATTACCTTTTCGACATCCTCTCTCTCAATGGAAAGGATCTGAGAAATCTCCCTCTGATTGAGCGCAAAAAAATCCTAAAAACTTTAATCGGAAAAGGGAAGCTGAAAAGCATCAAATACTGCGATCATATCGATGAACATGGGATCGCTTTCTTCAAAGCGGCAGCTAAGAAAGGTTTCGAAGGGATTATCGCCAAGAAAGCCGATAGCGCCTATCAATTCTCCAGAAGTTCAGATTGGCTGAAAATCAAAGCCATCCAACGGCAAGAAGTGGTGATCGGAGGATTTACGGAACCTAAAGGGAGCCGCAAACGATTTGGAGCCTTGCTCGTCGGCGTCTATGAAAAAAATAAACTGATCTATACTGGCCATATCGGCGGCGGGTTCAATTTCCAGCTCTTGACCGATGTCCATGAGAAGCTCAAGAAACTAATCACTCCAACGTGCCCTTTTGCATCTCCGCCCCATCCCAACTCCCCAGTTACATGGGTGAAACCCAAACTCGTCTGCGAAGTCGCCTTTGCTGAATGGACCCAAGAAGGGATGATGCGCCAGCCCATTTTCAAAGGACTCCGGATCGACAAAGCCCCTAAAGATGTAATTAGAGAAAAAGCTAAATGACCCTGAAGCTGACCCATCTCGATAAAATCTATTGGGAAGAGGAAAAGATCTCGAAAGGGGACCTCATCAAATATTACGCTTCCATTTCCCACACAATCCTGCCCTATCTGAAAGACCGGCCTCTAGTGCTCCATCGCTACCCAGAGGGAATTTCAGGCCAGATGTTCTATCAGAAAGATGCAGGTAAGACTGCTCCCAGCTTCATGAAAACATTCAATCTCGCCCATAAAAATAAAACCGTCTCTTATCTCGTTGTACAGAATGCAAAAAGCCTTCTCTATGTCGCCAATCTCGGCTCCATTGAACTCCATCCCTTCAATTCATCGATCCAATCTCTCGACAAACCCGACTATCTTGCTTTCGATCTCGACCCTGAGGCGATTTCATTCGATGCCGTCATCGAGACAGCGCAAGCACTTCATGAACTCTGTGAAGAAATCAAAATCCCCAGCTACTGCAAAACATCTGGCGCAACAGGGTTGCACATCTTTCTCCCTCTCGGTGCAAAATACGACTATGAGCAAACCCGTCAGTTTGCCAGCATTCTTGCCGAGATCATCAATAAAAGGATCCCCAGCATCACTTCTCTCATGAGGATGCCGAAAAAAAGGCAGAAAAAAGTCTACATTGATACTCTGCAGAATGTGAAAGGGCAGACTTTGGTCTGCGCCTACTCCGTCCGGGGAAAACCCCACGCTCCTGTCTCCACACCACTGCATTGGAAAGAAGTAAAGAAAGGCTTAGATCCTCTAGATTTTACCATCCATACAGTCCCAAAACGGATCGCAAAAGTCGGCGATCTTTTCAAAGGCGTTTTAGAAAAGGGGATCAATCTCCAAGCCTGTCTCAAGAGACTAGAGAAGATGGCCTAGCACAGCTATCCATGCTGCAATAGTAAGAACTCCAATCATGCAATGAGTCAAATCTGGGATCGGGTGGTTGCCCCTCGCTGGCAAAAAGTGCACTGTTTTTCCATTGTCTTCTACCGCGTTTTCCAATGCGGCTTTGGGCCAGCCGAAAAAATAAGGAACCCACCACGACATAATATGGCCGAACATCCCCAGCGTCCAAAATAGAGCGCCAAACCACATCAGAAAACCAATATTCCAATAGAAACCAGCAATCGAAGCTAAAACGACCCCAACAATGGCCAGGTTGACTTTTTTCTCATGAGCAAAAGCTTCCTTGGAAAGATCATTCAAAGGCGGCAAAGATATCCAATGAGTCATGACAAACCAGATCAGCCAGGCGCTCTGCGTTACGACCGCAGCGATCACAAGATGCCCCGCTCTATCAGCTCATTCCGCAGTTGCTCTGCAGATGTGAAAACAATTCCATCAATGCCCAATTTCTTAGCCGCGTCGACATTTTCGGTCAAATCATCGACGAAAACGATTTCTTCAGCAGGCAATGAAATTTCATCTAACAAAATTTGATAAATCTTTGGATCAGGCTTCTCGATTCCTAACTCGCACGACAACAGACAAGGATCGAAAGGGTCATAGAGGCCATGCGGGCGGATCTTATTGGCCAAACTTTCTGTGATATTGGAAAGGAGGCCGACTTTCACTTTTTCTTTCAATTCTTCGACCAACAGATACATTTCTTCATCGATGCCGAGGGAAGCTTTGACCGCTGCGTGAAAGTCTTCTGGCCAAGAATCAACTTCGATTCCTTTGCTCTTGCCATATTTCATCCAAAAGCCAGTCTCAGACTCGCCATTCTTCATGGCTTTATGTTTTTCTTTATTGACTCGATCGAATTCCCCATCTGCAATCTCAAACTTTTCTGACAAAAAGCGGACCATGTAGTCCTTATCGGGGGAGGCGAGGACATTTCCGAAGTCGAAAACAACAGCCTTATACCCCTCGTGACTCAATAATCGGTTTTGATGCGGCGTCGGCTTTGCCTCATATTTTTCGTCTTCGCTTCGGTCCTTGCCTTTGGCAATGTCCCTTGCTCCAGCCAAAAAATCTGTGGAGCCTCCTTGCTCAATTTCCGATTCTTGGGTCACTCCTGGTATAGGTGCGGCGAATAGTGACATAGACATCAAACACAAACTTCCAATCCATTTTATCATAAAAACCT
>CAZXVU010000144.1:0-4418 GCA_964644465.1 uncultured bacterium | reverse complement strand
AAGAAACGGACGCATGCATCATGAACGAAATCTGAGTGGGTTGAAATAAAAAAATAATCGATTTCATTATTTTTGATCGAATTAACGCATGTTTTCAACATCTCATATTCAGCTCCTTGAATGTCCGAGTGAAGAATATGAACATGCTCAATCTTCTCTTTCTCCAAGAACGCATCAATTGCGATCTCTTCAGCTCCCACAAAATCCGCAGAATCGTTATCTCTAATTCCTGCATATCCGCGAATAAAATTTCCTGTTTTATTATTTAGCTGAAAATTTTTTTTCCCAACCTTCATCCTCTCAGGATCGGGTTCAACGAGATAATTCACAGCGCCAGGAATTGTATTGGCAAACCAAAGAGAATAATAAGCCCAATAGGAGCCCAATTCGATCATTGTTGAATTGGGCCGAATGAATTTTAAGACTTCATAGAACGCTTTTTCTTCTTGCGGCTCATGATGGCCTTTTAATCCCCGAATCACATCGGTCATCCATCGTCCGTAATAGCAGTCTTTTAATACGATGATTCCGTTATGCATCAGCTGATAAAATTCATAGCCTCCGTCAATCACCTCTCCAGCATTGGAAACTTTAGGAATCAAATCGGCATCAGAAGCTCTCATTGTGAGTAGGACTCGAGGGAAAAAATAATAGGGGTCGTCTCTCCGTGTCGGATCAGAGGAGATTTCCTCAATGATCCTTTCCTTATGAATTTGAAGTTCTTCTTCGGCAAAAAATAAAATGGGCAAAAAAGAAAAGAACATCAGTTTTAGCATGAGCGAGGAGTCTAATTGACATCCTCATTTTTTCGATAGGACCTCTCTGTAGGAAAATTTTTGTTCCCCTTTTTTTTCTTTTTTCATACTATCCTCCGACTTTACAAAAACGGATCATGTTAAAACTCCTCATCTTCTCTAGTTTTTTAACTCTCAGCGTTCTTCAAGCCGACGTTGAAAGTCATTTCAAACCGGCCCTCGACAAGAACGGCCATCATGAAATGAGAAATATCGATTTCATCTATGTGATCAACCTCGACCAACGACCTGAAAAATTCGCGAGATGCGCGGATCAATTAGCCCTGTATGGAATCGAACCCTATCGATTCTCTGCTGTCAACGGGTGGGAGCTCACTTTAGAAACGATCAATGACGTCGGCGTCGTTTTACAGCCATGGATGTCCTTGGAAAAATGGGGTACCTATTATGAAGGCGACATGAGTCCAAAACATGAACACGTGCATGTCTTCGGAAGGAATTATTTTTGCCACTGCATGTCTCGTGGCGCGATTGGCATAGCCTTAAGCCATCTCTCCGTTCTTCAAGATGCCTATGATTCTGAATATGAAACCATTTGGGTCATGGAAGACGATATCGATGTGATCAAGAATCCCCATATGCTTTCCGATTTGATCGATGAATTGGAAAGCCTTGTCGGAAAAGATGGATGGGACGTTTTGTTCACAGACCCTGATACGAAAAACACCCGCGGAGAATACGTTCCCAGTTATGGCTTTGCTTGGAGGCCCAATTACTATCCATCCAATCCCAATCAATTTTCTCAAAGGCACGATATTAACGGCGATTTAAAAAAGATCGGCTCCCGTTTTGGCGCTTATTCAATGATTGTCCGAAGATCGGGTATGAAAAAGATTCTCGATTTTATGAAGCAATATCGCATTTTTCTCCCTTACGACATTGAGTATGTTTTTCCTCCGGACATTCGTCTGTACTCAGCAAGAATGGATATTATTTCAACACAACCTAGCGCTCCTTCCGATAATGGAGCCCCTAACTATGAGAAGAAGTAATGCACGATGTTACTTATGAACAACCTGAGTCTCATTTTGAGTATGTCGTTGACAAACGGGACTCTACGATTGGACTCAAGATCCCCGCTTTCGCATGCATGGACAAAGTGCATGGCTGGTGTTCCCATCAAAAAGCCTCTATCTTGATGGACATTATCTTAGCCATTAAACCCAAAACGATTGTAGAAATCGGCGTTTGGGGAGGGAAATCGCTGCTTCCCATGGCTTACTCACTAAAAGTCTTTGGAAATGGAAAAATCTACGGCATCGATCCTTGGGATAATCAAGCTTCTCTCGAAGGCGTCATGCATGAAAGCAATATCGCCTACTGGAGCCTCGTCGATCACGAAGGAGTGTTGAAGCGTCTTGTTGAAGTGATTCAGCAATTTGAACTTGAAGATAATGTAGAACTGATCCGAAGCTCTTCTGCTAATGCTCCTATAATCAATAACATCGACATCTTACACATTGATGGAAACCATTCTGAAGTCACCTCTTTCATCGATGTGACTAAATGGGTCCCCTTAGTCAGAAAAGGGGGATGGATCATCTTTGACGACATGAATTGGTTTGAAAATGGAGTCACCACAACAGGCCGAGCAGTAGAATATTTAAATACTCATTGTCATAAAATTGCAGAAATTAACGAATCATGTTTATGGGGCATTTGGTATAAACCATGAAAAAAATAATTCTATTTATTTGTTGTATATTTTCACAGCTTTCACTCAATGCAGACGCAGCCGTCGATGCATTGAAACAAAATGTATGCAGCGTCCTTCCCACCATGGAAGGATGGTGTTCTAAAACAAAAGCCACCCAATTCATCGACTTGGTTTTAGAGACAAAGCCCGATGTTTGCGTTGAGATTGGAGTATTTGGCGGTTCTTCCCTCTTTCCTGTTGCCTCCGCACTGAAATTCCTCGGCAAAGGAATCGTCATCGGGATCGATCCCTGGGATAAGATCGAATGCATCAAATACTTCGACCCAATCGAAGATGCAGAACATTTAAAGTGGTGGGGAGCGCTAAATATCAATTACATCTATCTCTCCTACAACAACATGATTAAAAAGAATAAACTTGAAGACTTCGTAAAAACGATTCGATCCACTTCCGAAGATGCGGCGGCCCTTATTGATCACATCGACATCTTGTACATCGATGGAAATCACAGCGAAGTCTGTTCCATTCAAGACGTTGAGCTCTATCTTCCCAAGGTGCGAACAGGCGGCTACATATGGATGAACGATACGCTATGGAAAGAAAGGCAAGAAGCTGTCGATCTTCTGGCTGAAAAGTGCGATGTTGTTCGATTGATCGACAATGGCAACTGTATCTTATTTAAAAAGAAGTAATTATGTTTAAAAAACTCCTGATTTTATTGTGTGCCGTTTCCTGGCTCAACGCTGAGGAAATCGACCTGACTACTTATGAAAAGTCGCTCTATAGCTTCCGAGGCGAAGATGGGGTTATCGCTCGCATCTTCCAACTGATTGCCCCAACATCCCGCTACGTTGTTGAATTCAGCGCTGGCGATGGAATAACGGGCAGCAACACCTACCTTCTTCGCATTCAAGGCTGGAACTGTTTTTTAATGGATCGCATTCACGAAATGTTGGAGTACAAGCTCTATAACGAATTTGTAACGGCTGATAACGTCAACCAGCTTTTTGACAAGTATAGGGTACCTCAATATTTCGATCTGCTCTGCATCGATAACTACAACGAATTTTATATATGGAAAAACCTCGATTCCAAATACAAACCAAAAGTGGTCGTGATTAAATACAATGGGACCCATCTTCCCCAAGAAGATAAAGTGGCCAAGTATCGCCCCTATTATTGCGGCGACGAAACGAATTATTTCGGAGCCAGCATCCTTGCTATGTACAATCTAGCGAGGCTGAAAGGGTATTCTTTGATTTATGCGGAAAGCGTGGGAGTCAATTTATTCTTCGTTCGCGATGATGTTCTTGCAGAATGCGATTTCCATTTCAAAAACACAAATGATGTAGAGAAAATCTACCGCTATCCCGCCTATGGGAAAGGTCCAAATGGCGGCCATCGCCAAGATCTGAAAAATCGACCCTATTTTAACTCATCAGAATTGTTATGCGGATATTAATTTTAGTTGCTTTGGCTTCTTTCCTCTTCGCCGATTTGGAAGACCACCTGAAAAAGGCTCCGAATAAATCATCTGTTTATTCAATGCCTGGCATCGATTTCATCTATATGATCAATCTCGATCAAAGGCCCGAAAAGTTTAAAGGCTCCCTGGATCAATTGTCTCCTTTCCAGATTTATCCCTATCGATTTTCAGCCGTCAATGGATGGGAATTGAGCTTGGAAACATTGAATGATGTAGGGTTGAAATATTCGATTGAGATGGAAGGTGGGTTCTTAGGCACTTGCTATCCTATCGGCGGGTTTTTCGAACCCAGTCATGAAATCATCCAGAATTATGGCCAAAATTATTTTTGCCACTGCATGGCTCGAGGAACGGTCGGGATTGCTTTGAGTCATATATCCATCCTTCAGGATGCCTATGATTCAGACTATGAAACGATTTGGGTGATGGAAGATGATATCGAGGTGATCCGCGATCCAAG
>CAZXVU010000143.1:0-4426 GCA_964644465.1 uncultured bacterium | reverse complement strand
AGCAGCTAAACTTAGAAAGTTTAGCGATGCAGGCGGACCTCGAAGGCAGTGGCTGCGCGACGCCGTCAGAAACCAAGTTTTGAGGTTATTTGGGTGTTAATACAAACAATCCGAAAGTATTAATTTAAAAATTAATGACAATTGGTCTTTGTTCTGTTTAGAACAAAAAAATGCAAAGATGTATTGAAAAAAAATTACCCCAAACGGGGGAGAGAAGACGGGAAATTGATGAATGGAGGATTAGATGTAGTTAAAAAGAGTTTTTCCATATCAATCACTAATAATAGCAAAACTCCACTCTACAGAGATGAACCTTTAAAAGCCATCTTTGTGAGCCCATCGAAGAATGGCTCCTCAAACATGAGAAAAAAGCGGCCTGAGGCTCTTATTGAAGAATTCCATGAGGAGTGTATTCACTTGTTCAGGTTGTTCGAGACTGCTGATGTGGCCAGCCTGTTCGATTATGTGCAGTTCCCCCTTTGGCAACCGAGAAGTCATTTCTTGCGACTCTCTTGGCGGACGTGGAATATCATCCTTGCCAACAAGGACCAAGGCGGGTTGAACAAGTTTCGCAAGCTTGTCCAATGAGCAGTTTCTTGAAAAGATAGCTCTTCCTAATGCGACGATCCCTGGAATATTCTCTTCATGAATCGAAGCCAGGGCATTCCTAAAACTTTCAACCATTTTGGGTTTTTGGGTCAGAGTTACGGGAGAGAAGAAGAGGGGAACCACTTGGTTTAAGAGAAAAGCGCTAAACTGCTTTTCTCGTTCCAGCATATCCAATAAAGCAAAATACTTCTGTTTTGTTCCTTGGGGCTCGCTTCCAAGGAAAGTGTCCATGAGGACAAGCGCTTTCACTGCATGAGGATGCTTGAAAGCAAGTTCAGCGCCCCACATGCCTCCAACTGACAATCCAACCACAGCGAATTCGGGGATTTTAAGATGTTGCATCAGCTTCCATGCATCATCGGCAAGCTGCTCAATCGTTGTATTTTTTGCATTTAAGCGACCCGATTTTCCATGGTCCCATAGATCCGGCGCGATGCACCTAAAATCTTTGGCCAAGCTCTTCAGCTGCGGTTCCCACATATTGGAAGACCATAAATAACTATGGCCAAATAGAACGGGGAATCCCTCGCCGATATCTTGATAAAAACAGGTCTTTCCTTCGATTGAAACAGTAGGCATAAGTTTGACTCTTTATGGAGTTTTGGGGGTTTGCAAATATAATTATAGGTTTTTCACCCAGGCTCTAATGTCTTCGAGAGCTTCTTTTTTAATAGCATCTGCCAGCGGCAGATCCAAAAACCCATGAATGACCCCGGGATAGCACTTCGTCTGCACGGGTATTTTTGCGTTGCGCAGAGCTTCTCCATAGAGAGCTCCTTCATGTTTGAGAGCGTCGTGTTCGGCCGTGATGATAAAACAGGAAGGAAGGTGGGAAAACTTTTTGTTTTTTAGAGGCGAGGCATACGGATTCTCACCGTCTTTAGGAGAAGATAAATAGGCGCTCAAGAAAAATTGCATATTGTCGAAAGAGAGTAACGATTTATCAGGGCTATTGTCGTAGTGTTTCTTCTCCAAATCAGTGGTCAGGATGGGGTAGATGAGGAGTTGGCCGGCAAGTTTACATGATTTTGTCTCACCGACCATCAAGGCAACTGCAGCGGCGAGATTGCCTCCAGCGCTCTCTCCGCAGAGGATCACTTTGTTGGGATCGCCTTGAAGGGTAGCGGCATTTTGGACAATCCACTTGGTTGCATCGTAGCAATCTTCCAAAGGGATTGGAAATTTGTGCTCGGGGGATAGTCGATATTCGACTGCAGCAACAATGGCCCCTGTCTGGTTAGCGAGTCTTCGGCAGATCATCTCGCTTTCTTCGATGCTCCCATAGACCCAGCCGCCTCTATGAAAATAGACAATGATGGGAAGGGGATTTTTGCTTTTAGGGGAGAAAAGTCGAACGTTTATTGAGCCATGTCTTCCAGAGACCACTTTGTCTTCGATTCTCCCGATTGACTCTTTTTCTGGGATGCGGAACATTTCCTGAATGGTCTCTCTCTGTTTAACGATAGGGAGATGTGCGATGGAAGCAAAAATCTTAGAAAATCCTTCTAAAAAACCAACTGTTGCCGGATCCAGAGTCCCTTTTGTCATCTTGCACCTCTTTTTTTCAGAAAAACTATCATATTCTTTATCGGTCCGTCTATAGACCTAATAATGATTCACCCAATGGGGTGAGATGGATTTTTGGCTGGGTGTAGCTGGGATCCTCAAGATACCCTTCGAATTCTTGAGCGATGTGTCCTGCTGAATACTTGAGTTCGGGATAAGAGGGATTGTGGCCCGTGGAGACACCCTTTTCAAAAGCCTCTCTTCTAAGAGTTCTGCCCTCATTCGTTAGCCTTGCCTTTGGAACGTAACACAAAAAGCCCACCATTCTTACTTTAGGATGGGACCTATCCTTGCTGGCATGTTGATTCCAATGAAGGGTTCTTGAATCCCATAAAATGAGCGAGCCGCGAGGAGCTGTTATATGTTTCATGCAGTAAGGGTTTCCAGATTCATCTGTGCCGTGGCCGAAAAAGGCCAATAAATACTCTTTTCTCGCTTTTTTCTTCTCATCTTTGGAGATTTCTTGTGCGTCGATAGCTTCTATTTGGGGAGCAAATTCCGTGAACCTGAGATGCGACTTCGGAATGCAGTAAAACCCTCCATCGCCATCAGAGGAATCTTCAAACAAGAACTGCCCTTGAAAAGTGTATGGATTTGTTTTTATAGAGGATTCACTGACGAAATCAATAGGGGGATTCGTGTTGTATGAGGCGTTGTCTGTCCGCCTAAAAGTCCCCTGATCAACATGGGGCCATGGCTCAAAAAACCCTTCTCTTATTTCCGGAGGACACATAATGGAGAGTCCGTCCATGCTGACAATCAGATCCTTGGTGTTCCAGACATGTGCAAATACATCGACAATACGGGGATCTTGTCTGATATCCCACATGAGCTGTGTCTGGCCGGCAGGCCCAGCGAAGATCCCATATTTGTTATGGATCGGAAAGGCTTCTTTCCAGTTGCTTCTGTCGTCCATCCTGCAATTCGGCCATGCTTTCTCAACGAATTCATGCCAAACGCGTTGGTATAATAGCTCTGTTTCCTGAGTCGAAAGAACCCCTGGTATGACGCAATACCCTAGCTCTTCAAGATCCCTAAGATAAGAAAAGGAGTGTGCATTGATGAAAGTCGGAGAGAGCCATACAAAGAGAAACAAAAATACACGGGCGCATCTCATCTGTAACCCCATCTGAAAAGATGAATGAGGTGCAGATGGTACTAAAAATCTTGGAAATGTCTCAAGAATATAAGCAGAGGACTTCTGCTTTGGCTGCCTTTGGAGTCTTGGTCATTTTTGAAATCAGGAGGCTTTAGTTCGTTCAAATACTGCCAACAGATTGAAAATTGGCATTGCTATTTACTTAAGATGGATTCGGCGAATTGAAGAATCGCTTTGATAGCGACATCCTCCGTTTTTTGAGCTATATAGCTCCGCTTATCCAACACGCTAAAGCCAAAAACAAAATCCATATGATTGGCTCGCTGGATAACGATAGGGATCGAGTCATTTACTTTGCTAAAAGTGTTCCAGCTTTCTAAGAATGACTGGGATTCAGGGCCATCTTTGGTGTGATCTCCTAATACAGTCAGCACGGGCTTTGGATTTGGATGGTTGATGTTAATATTGCCATTTCTTAATCCGCCGTCTAAATTTACAACGCCTTTAACACCATCGATTTTAGAAGCCAAAAGCGAAGCTACGCCTCCCATTGAATGACCCGCTAATACAATGTGTTTTGGATTCCCGACGTCTTTCAATTGCCCATTCTGGATTTCTTTAATAACTCGTACGATGTTATTTTTCTGCATTCGTTCTAGTAAAGCCATGCGATCAGGAGATTCATCAGTGTCTTTTCCCATCGAACTCGATGGATGGTTGATCGCCACTACAGCATAGCCCTCGCTAGCTAACTTCTCCAATAAATGGTGGTAGCAAAGGGCGTCTACGCCATATCCATGGGAGAATAGAATAATCGGTTTATTTTCTCCCTTACCATAGACATCGACTCGGAGTTGTGAATAATGAGATAAAGACTTCGATTCGCAACGAGCTCTCCCAACAGCCAGTTTGAATGTGTCACTAAGTATATCCCGATAAATCTCTTCAGGGGATTTAATCGAAGGAGATATTGAATTTGCAGATACAGATTGGATAGACATATTAATTTTAAATTAATCTTTGTATTTATTTTAATACAAATATTTTTAATTGTCAATTAATTAAATATTGTGTATTGATAATCAGCTGATAGTAATGACCTTGGATATGTCTCAAGTAATTAAAAGTATGGGGCAAGGGCCCCATAACTCT
>CAZXVU010000142.1:0-4429 GCA_964644465.1 uncultured bacterium | reverse complement strand
GAAAAAAATCGAGAGGCTGTTTTAACAAAACTAGCCAGTGAAAAACTGCAGGGAAATGCCTTTTTAGGAACCTCCTGCTTCTATTCTTTGGACGCTTTTTCTAAGAGGGGTACGGCCACCGATTCAAATCAAGATTTGCGCTACCTGTTCATCGTAGACCGATCCTTGAGAGTGGAAGCTTTTTGGAAAGCAGCTGAACCCTTGATCCAAAAAGCCGCTACACGAGCAGAATTGATCCTAGCCATCAAAGATCTCATAGAAAAAAATAAAGATATATATTTCGCAAAGCCTTGGGGGACCCTAACGCCAGAGAGGACTGCCGAACATGAAATTGTCAATTTTCAGGCAGACATCGATGAAGGAATTAGCTGGCTCTCCGACGACATTCGTTTTAGCCGCGTTCAAAAAGTTTTTAAGGATTGCTGCTTTTTCTTTTTGAGGCAGGATTTTTGCAATCCTGAAGCCATGGCCTCCCTCTCGAAGCAATTTGACGTAAAAGACATTGTTTTAGACACCGTCTATTGTTCTAATATTTTTGAATGCTGCTCCTCCTATGAAGAAGAAGACCATTTTCTCGATTCTGCAACTGCCTTGGTCAAACGAAAAACTCTCGTCATCGATGCAGAGCCTAGGGAATTTCGCCACATGGGAGCTCTCAATCAGAGGGTAAGCACTCCAGATACTACCCCTCTAAGACAGCTGTATCCTCATTACTTCTCTCCTCCAAAAACTGAGTACGGATCGGATTCGGATGGCTTCTCAACATTCAAGGCCTCCGATTTCACAGATTCAGATCCAACCGATTAAAAAATTCTATTGGGCAGAACCTAGAGCGATTCTAGATCCTCTCTTGCTCAAAAATTGAGAAACACCTTATATTCATAGCCTTTAATGCGCAAAGTTCAACCAACTTTTGCGGATGTGTGCGGGCGTAGCTCAGTGGTAGAGCATCACGTTGCCAACGTGAGGGTCGAGAGTTCGAACCTCTTCGCCCGCTAAATTTAAAAAGATTAGCAGTCTGAAAGACTGCAACCGAGATTGAGCGAGGCAAAGAGAAATCGAAGCATAGCGTTCCGAACGAGCGAGACCATTCCTTGAAAAGGAAGGCGAGAGAGGAGGATCGATTTATCAAAGCCACAGCCAATCCAATTTTCCCCCTGCGATCTGGAGTTAAGAGTGACACAATCTGAAACAGCTGTTAATACGAATCACGATGAGTTGAGCGGCGAGAATGTAAGCGTTGTTGTACGGCGCAAGCCCGCATGCAAGATCGAACTGCTCGTAAAAACTAACCCGCGCATTGTAGAGCAGGCAAAAAAATCTGCCATCAAGACTGTCAGCAAAGATATCGCCCTCCCCGGCTTCCGCAAGGGACGCGCTCCTGACGATATGATCCTGAAAAAATTTCCGAACGATGTCGAAAGGCAATTGCATAAATCGATCGCTGATTTGGCCTTTATTGAAGCGCAAAGAGTCGCAAAAGTCCCCGTATTGAATAACAACTCCGCAATTTCTTTTGATTTGAAAGGCCAGACTCCTGAAGGGGCAGAGCTCGTTTTTGCTTACGAAACGGAGCCGAAAATCCCATCCGTGGATCCCAAATTATTCGTCCCAAAGCCTGTAAAGCGCACCGAAGTTGCCGAGAAGCAACTCGATGAGGCCGTACGGCAAATGATGTTCTTCTACGCCCAATGGAAGCCGATCACAGAACGGTCGATCCAAGAGGGAGATTACATCATGATCGACCTCGATACGATCGATGGCGAAACTGTGCAGAAAGTCTTCCATCATATCCGCTTTGAAGTTTCAGCCGAACGGATGGCCAACTGGATGAAAGAGCTCGTTAAAGGAGCTAAGTCCGGCGATGTCTTAGAAGGTCTGAGCGAGGCCGACGACACCGCTTCCGATGAAGAAAAAAAAGAATTCAAACCGAAAAAAGTCCGCATCCATATCCTTAAAGTGGAAGAAGCTGTCCTGCCTGAATTGAACGACGACTTCGCGAAAAAAGTAGGCGCTCCCAATGTAGAGGAAATGAGACTATCGATCTCCAATTTGCTCAACAAGCAGGCGGATGAAAAGGTTCAGACAGAAATCCGCGAGCAAGCGAACGATTTCCTCATTGCCCACTATCAGTTCGATCTCCCACAATCTCTGATCGATACTGAGAAAAAACACCGCCAATCCCAGCTTTTAAACGACCCTAAATTCAAGGCTAGCTGGCAAAAAATGTCGCAAGAAGAGCGAAAAAACCTCGAAGAGAAGATTGCTAACGAGTCCGCACAAGCCGTGCGCCTCTTTTACCTTTCTCGGCAAGTTGTCCATGAGGCTAAATTGCCAGTCACTCATCAAGAAGTTCAAGATGAGGCCATTGCTATTCTTCAATCGTACGGAAGCCGCAATCTCGAGATCGACCGGATCCCCAAAGAAGTTTATGCCCTCGCTCTCTCGAAAGTTATCCTGGCAAAAGCACAAGATTTCATTATTCAGCAGCAAAAAGCTTGATAAAGCCGTTGAAGACTACTATAAATGAGTAAGGATAATAGAAGGATCAAAGTATGTCTTTAACCCCCTATGTCATAGAAGATACTGGACGCGGCGAGCGCTCCATGGATATCTATTCTCGCCTTCTTAAAGACCGAATCATTTTTATCGGGACTGAGATCGGCGACCAAGTTGCGAACGTAGTCGTAGCTCAGCTGCTCTTCCTGAAAATGGAAGATCCTAAAAAAGACATCAATCTCTACATCAATTCTGCCGGCGGCCAAATCACTTCGGGCCTTGCCATTCTTGACACGATGCTCTTTTTAGGCTGCGATATAAATACATATTGCATTGGACAAGCTGTTTCAATGGCGGCGCTCCTTTTAGCAGCGGGAACAAAAGGCAAACGATACGCCCTCCCCCACAGCCGCATCATGATACACCAGCCTTACGGCGGTGTGATGGGAACCTCCGAAGATATCGCCCTTCAGGCCAAAGAGATCTTGGAACTGAAAAAAATTACGGCCCACCTCATGGCAAGATTTACGGGCCAAACTCTCGAAAAAATTGGTGATGATTCTGAGCGCGATTTTTATATGGACCCAGAAGCGGCCTTGAAGTACGGCATTGTAGACCACATTGCTAAACCTTCCCATTTAAATGCAGCGGCAGAAAAACGGAACTCTGAACTGAACGCAAGTGTCCCATGACAAAAAAGTCCACTCCTACTGAAATGGCAAGCTGCTCCTTCTGCGGCAGGACCGAAGATATCGTTGAAAAACTGATCTCCGGACCCAATGCCTACATTTGCGATAAGTGCGTTGGCCTCTGCGTCGACATTATCCAAAAGAAGCCTGTCAGTTATGAGATGAAACTCCTCAAGCCAAAGGAGATCAAAGCCCATCTCGATGAATATATCATCGGCCAGGAAAATGCCAAGAGAACCATTTCAGTAGCAGTCTACAATCACTATAAGCGGATCCGTTCCCTTTCTAAACAGTCCGAGATCGAATACAGCAAATCGAATGTCATGCTCATCGGTCCTACTGGTTCCGGCAAAACTTTGATCGCCCGCACATTGGCCCTGATCCTCGATGTGCCTTTCGCGATTTCCGATGCCACAACCCTGACTGAAGCAGGATATGTGGGCGAAGACGTCGAAAACATCATTCTCCGCCTTTTACAAGCGGCAGATTACGATGTGGCTAAAGCGGAGCATGGCATCATTTATGTGGATGAGATCGACAAGATCCGCAAAACGACCTCCAATGTTTCCATCACCCGCGACGTTTCTGGCGAAGGTGTGCAGCAAGCTCTTCTGAAGATTGTTGAAGGAACTGTCGCGAACGTCCCGCCAAAAGGGGGCCGCAAGCATCCTAACCAAGAATATATCAAAGTAAATACCCAGAATATTCTCTTTATCGTCGGCGGCGCCTTTGTCCACCTCGATAAAATGATTGCAAAACGGCTCGGAAAAAGCACGATCGGCTTCGACGTCGCTACCAAGCGCGGCTTCGATGTCCATGAGACCAACTATCTCCTCTCGAAAGTAGAGCCAGAAGACCTCATTTCTTTCGGCATGATCCCTGAATTCGTCGGCAGATTCAACAGCATAGCTAACTGCAATGAGCTAACTGTTGAAGATCTCGTGGAAATCCTCGTCAAACCGAAGAATGCGATCATCAAACAATATCAGCACCTCTTTGCCGAAGAAAATGTAAAGCTGGAATTCACAGAAGAGGCCCTTGAAGCCATGGCCAATAAGGCTAAGGAAACGGGCACGGGAGCCAGAGCGCTCCGGATGATTGCTGAGAATGTTCTCCGCGACCTTATGTTCGAGGTCCCATCAGATCCATCCATCAAAGAGATCGTCATCGAAAAAGAATCGATCGTCGATGGCAAACAACCCCGCGTCGTCCGCGACCGCTCCGCGTAAAATCACTCTTAT
>CAZXVU010000141.1:0-4439 GCA_964644465.1 uncultured bacterium | reverse complement strand
AGGGAGGAGAAGAGGATGGAGAGGGAGAGAAGGAGGAGCATGAGGCCCATGGTGCGCGTAAAAAGTTTTTGATAGCGCTGCAAATGGGGTATAAATGTGGGATGCGTGAGAAGAAAGGAAAGAAGAGAAAACCAGCATAAGGCGGTCATTGGGATCAAAGCTAAATAGGTAAGCTTCATACTTAAAGTAGTATTCGGCGTAACAAACTGACTGAATAGGCTGAGGGTGAACAGTGTGGCTTTAGGATTTAATAGATTTGTCAAGAACCCATCGACAAAAGCACGCCGTTGTGTGGGTTTTTGTTGAGCCGGGTTGGAAGCGCTGGAGGTAAGTAGCCTGACTCCCAAATATCCGAGATAGAGCGCTCCTCCTGTTTGGAGGAATATAAAGAGAGTGGGGGAGTTTTGTAAAAAGAATCCGACTCCTAGCAGGCAATAAAGAATATGGAAAAGGAGGGCCGTGCTGATCCCGAATGTTGCAAGGAGGGCGGCTTTCCTCGAGCCGCTAAGACCGTAGCGGGTCACCATGGCAAAATCGGGCCCCGGACTGATCACTCCGAGGAGATTCACAAAAGCAAAAGTAAAAAGTTCAAACATGCGATCGATTATAGAGAAAGTAGGGCATAATTTCCACTTCATTGACGAAATCTTAAAATCTTGTTACATCCAGAGTTTGAGGTGGATTCATGAAATATTGGCTTTTTACCCTGCTTGTCTTTCTCGTTTCTTGTAGCTCTGGAGATCCCCTATCCAATTTCTGCAAAAATACTACTTCTCAAAGTTTTGATCCCAATTTCCGAATTTGGTGCCCCGCTCAAGATGATCGCTCTTTAGTCCCCGTTAAATATGGTTGCCCTCCTTCAGGAAACGCTGTTTCGCCTCCGATCTCTTGGAGCGGAATCCCAGAAGGCGCCGAGCGCTTAAGAATCACTCTCGAAGGGGTGACTTGCGTCTATGAATGCACTGCTAACTGCAAATATGACCAATGGATTTTGGACTTTCCTCTTGATAAGAGTGTACCTTTCGTCGGTGCAGGTCAGATCGAGGAAGGAGCCAGCACAACGTCGTCTTTAGAGCAGTATACTCTTCTCAATACGCGAGGGCTTAAAGCCTATATGCCATTTTGTCCCCCTATGGGCCAAACGCATGCCTATGTGATTCGGGCAATCGCCTATCGGATGCAAGGATCGACCCCGGTTATTGTGGGGCGCACTCAAAGCAAACCTCTTCTTTTTTCGCTGACGGAGTATACACCTCATGACTGAAAAATCGGTTTTGGACTGCGTCGGCTTTGCCCCGTCTTTTTCGTTCCTCACTTCGGGTCGTGTCTCTGACACTGCCCCTTGCTCGTTCCAAAAAATTCGGGGAGCCTTCTTGTCTAATTCCCGATTTTTCAATCCCTCTGTGTATAAAATGTCTTTTAAATCTTGGATCGCTGCATTTTGTTGTTCGATTTCTTGTTTGTATCCATGCACCGATTTTGTCATTGAAACAGGGGATGGAGCCTGGATCAATGGCCGCTCCATGGAATTCGGGCAGGATATGCGCTCATCTTTGATCTCACACCCGAGAGGAGAGCAGCGTTTTACAAAAGGTCCCAGCGGCAAGAAAACCATCAAATGGACATCTAGATATGGGTATATAGGAGCGGATGCTCTTGGATTAGACACAGTGGTCGATGGAATGAATGAAGCGGGACTTTCCGTCGGCGTTTTACTGTTTCCTGGAGCCGAATATCAAAAAATCCTGCCTAAAGATGAACAGATGGCCATGGACTATCTAGATTTCGGCGGCTGGATTCTTGGCAATTTTTCCACTGTGGCTGAAGTGAAAGAAGCCGTCCAAAAAATCAAAGTGTGGGGACATCCTGTCACATCTGCGAAGATTCAATTCCCCGTTCATTTGGCTGTACACGATGCGCAAGGAAACAACTTCGTCATCGAGTTTGTCAAAGGAGAAATGAAAATCTATGATAATCCCAACAGCGTTCTAACTAACTATCCCACTTTCGACTGGCAGATGACAAATTTAGAAAATTACATCAATCTTTCTGCTGTCAACGCAGCTCCCGTCAATCTTAAAGGAAGCGTCTTAGGAGGAACAGGGCAAGGCAGCGGTCTTTTCGGCATCCCGGGAGACTGGACTCCGCCATCGCGCTTTGTACGAACCACAACATTCATCCGATTCGCAAAACCGGCAGCAACAGCATCAGAAGGAGTGAATCTAGCACAGCATTTGTTGAACACTGTCGACATCCCCATCGGAGTCGTCCGAGATAGGGACCAAAATGCTTCTCAGGAAGATTATACACAATGGATCCTCATCAAAGATCTCAACAATAAAATTCTCTATTTCCGCTCTTATGGCGACTTATGCCTCAAGTCGATCGACTTGGCCAAGTTGAATTTCAATCCAGGAGCTCCGAGGAAATCGGTCCGCATCGATTTTGAAGAAGGAATTTTGGATCTGACCCAAAAAATGAAGTAAATAATTTCCTTGATAAAATCCTTCATCTCTTGATAAAAAAGTTCCAATTATTTCTTAACATTCACATATTTAACTGGAGGTGGAGATGAAATGGACAAAAGGATCTTTTGTGCTTGGGGCCTCAGCATTGCTGATGGCTGTTTTCGGTTTTCCATTGAATGCCGATTCGAATAGACACCATCCTAAAGGCAAAGGATTGATTCCGCCAACTCAACAAGAGTTGAAGACAATCAAGAAAACCTGGCCCAAAATCGTAGATGTTCTCCCGAATAAAGTAGGCGCAGCCCGCATCCAAATGGAAATGGCAAAAAAAGGAATCCACCATTCTGATTTCACTGTAGCGAAATCCCTCCACGAAGAATTCCTTGCGGTGCTCCCTGGAGAGAGCCTAGCTCCAAGCAATCATACAGCAGCCCCTATTCTCCCTCATTCGGTAGATAATAGCGCCCTTCCCTCCTTCCCTCCTATAGGCGATCAAGGGATGCTTGGATCTTGCGTTGCCTGGTCTTCTACCTATTACCAAGCTACTCATGAAACGGGATTGGTCAACGGGACTAATAATAAAGCCAGCAATGCAGGAGTCTTGTCTCCAAAATGGACGTACAACATGATCAATTTTGGAGAAGATAATGGCGCCTATTTTTCTGATGCTTATGCGCTGCTTTCCCAAAATGGAGCGACTAGCATCGCTAATTTTCCTTACGATTCAGATTTTTTAGCTTGGGATTTGAGTACCCTAGATTGGATCTCTGCGATCTCTAAACGTATGGGAATTGTTAAATATATTGCTGGGCTGGATACAGGGAATCTAACTTCCATCAAAAGTAC
This sequence comes from uncultured bacterium, assembly GCA_964644465.1. GTDB lineage: Bacteria > Chlamydiota > Chlamydiia > Chlamydiales > SM23-39 > CAZXVU01. The sequence goes on along the minus strand of CAZXVU010000141.1, from coordinate 1,125 downwards.
GCTCAATAATGGGCATGTCGTTACATTTGGAACTTTTGTTGATAGCTGGGTCTTTACAACGATTCAGAGCAATCCAAATAGCGCCAATAAATACGTAGGGCAACAAGCCGTTTCTTGGATGAATGGAGCTGTTGGGCCTCATATGATCACAATCGTAGGTTATGATGACGATGTTTGGATCGATGTGAATGGAAACGGACAAGTAGATCCAGGCGAAAAGGGCGCGTTTCTCTTAGCAAACTCCTGGGGTACTAATTGGGGAAATGATGGGTTTATGTGGATTTCTTATGACGCATTCCTGCCAACTTCTGCAGTGGCCAATGGCCCTGGTCCGGGAAGGCTTCCAGCAGGCATCATCTCCGATTCAGTTGTGATGAGCGCTGTCGCCAAAGCTCCTCATTATTCTCCGACTTTGATCTCTTTGTTTGGATTGGGTCAAAGCTTACGCGACCAAATCAAAATCGCTGCAGGCGCATCAAACACGATGCAAGCCACTCCGCTCTATTATTTCAATAGCGGGGCTATCTTTTATCAAGGAGGAGACTTTGAATTTGATGGATCGGTCTCAAATATTCCAGAAATGGCTACTTTCGCATTGGATTATAGCGATCTAATATTGAAAAGCCCATCTAACCAAAGGTTCTATTTGATGGTTGTCGACGATATGCCGATGCAGCCTACAACGTTGAATACTTTTTCTTTGGTAGATATGGTCCATGGAATGACCATTCCATTCACAGGAATGCTTCCTAAATCAGCTGATAACAACAAAATCACGCAATATATTGATTTTACTCCGATGGCTGCAACTGCAACGATCGCGAAGCCAGCTACAGCAGCGATCACATCGCCTCGAAATAATGAAAGAACGAGCGGTGCAGTTCCTATTACAATTTCAGCTCCGAATGTCTCTAGAGTGGAAGTGTATGTAGATTCGACGCTGGTTTCAACGGATGACACCGCGCCCTTTTTTGTGTTGCTCGACACGACAAAATTTAAAAATGGCCGGCATCGCGTCTCCGTTGTGGGTTATGATGCAATGGACCAAGTTCTAAAACATTCTGTAACTTTCAAAATTTATAATTAATTCTTTCCTTTCCACGCCTCCGGATTCTCCGGGGGCTT
>CAZXVU010000140.1:0-4461 GCA_964644465.1 uncultured bacterium | reverse complement strand
AAAGAAACGATCTGCCTCAACATGATTGTGAAGGATGAAAGCCAGGTCATTACGCGATGTTTGGAATCGGTAAAGCCGGTCATCGATTATTGGGTCATCGTCGATACCGGATCGAAGGATGGAACCCAAGAAATCATCAAGGGCTATTTGAAAGACATACCTGGCGAGCTGCATGAAAGCCCTTGGAGAAACTTTGGAGAAAACCGCTCAGAAGCTTACCTGCTTGCTAAGGGAAAGGCTGATTATATCCTTTTTATGGACGCCGACGATGTTTTAGAGTTCGAAGGGGATCCAGAATTTCCCGAGTTAAACGCTGATCTGTATCACATGTGGAGAGGAACTCCAGGTTTTACCTATCTGAAACCTCAGATTGCAAAAGCTGATTTGCCTTGGAAATGGGTGGGAGTCACACATGAATATTTAGCCTGCGACGAGAATTATAATTCAGAGATTCTTTTAAACCCAAAATATGTGACTAAAGATGGGGGAGCTTCAACGAAAGATCTCAAACGGAAATTTTTGCGGAACGTGGAGTTGTTGGAAGCGGGATTGAAAAAGGAACCTAACAATGAACGTTATGCCTTTTATCTAGCTGAAAGCTATCGAGATGCCGGTGAAAAAGGAAAAGCCTTGGAATGGTATCAAAAACGGGTCGATATGGGAGGCTGGGAAGAGGAAGTTTTTTGGTCAAAATTACAGATCGCCCATATGCTGTCTGATATAGGGCTGCCCCCAACTTTAGTATTGAGCGCCTTTATGCTGGCCCATGCATACCGCCCCCATCGAGTAGAACCTGTTTATTATATCGCGCAATTGGCCAACGCGCAGGGTAACTATGGCTTGACTTATGAAATCATCAAGGCTCAGGGTTTCATCGAGAAGCCGGCAAAAAAAGATCTTCTTTTCAATATGGATTGGATCGAAGAATACGGACTTCTTTTTGAGTTTTCCATCGCTTCCTATTATCTGAATCATTTTGAGGAATCATTGAGGACTTGCGATCGATTGCTCGCGATCAACGACTTGCCAGAATCATGGCGCAAGCAGGCAGAGAACAACCGCACATTTCCTCTCGAGAAGCTTGCCGAGCTGATTAAGGAAAAGTGATGTCAGCTGGCGTGCTTTGAGAACTGTCTGAATCAATGGCTATAACACTGTAAGTTACAGAAGTTGCGTTCCTGTTGTGATCAATATATTGCAGAACTGAAGCATCAACTTCTTTTAATAGGCGGCCATTGCGGAGAATTGCGTATTTTGTGACTGTTGGGGTTGTGCTCGCCTGCCAGGTAAGGGTATCGGTTGTCTCAGTAAAAAGACCATTATTGATTGAATTTTGCATGGCAGTCAGGCTTGTTGGAGGTTGGACAATGGCCCCTGTTCCTGTTGCTACTTGAATGATCCGGTTCGACCCATTGAAATTGATCCAAGCTGCAGCTGTATTGATCGTAGCCCCTGTTATATAAGAGGCGATCGAAGGAAATCCATTGATGCTTCCTGTTGAGATCGTTGTTTGATAATTCCAAGATAGCTGATTAATATAATCAACTTCTGCTTTCGATGCTTGTATAATGATAGAATTGGATATTGGATCAAGAGACATAGAAGCTAGAAATGAATTCCCATTTGAAAGGGTAGCAAGGTCGAAAGAATATGTGTAGATGTTTGGGTTTATTATTATAAAAGGGTTTCCCCATGACCCTTTTGAGGATAGCAAATTCGCTTCGACACCAAAATTATATCCATCAAAAGTAAGGTTCCACATTGCGATTCCATTGCCAAGTGCATCGAAATTCACTCGGGAAACCAACCCTTGTAAATTCAAAATACCTGTATCGGAGATATTCACAGGAGTTGACCAACTCCCACTCACCGGCAAAGAGGCGGCTTGGACATTGGAAAGGTTTACGATCTTGCCTCCTGGCAATTGAAAGGGAATGTAGATAAACCAAATAGCAAGGGCATTGCCATTTGAGTCGACTGCAATGCTAGGTATAATGCTGTTTATATTGGCGGTTGAAATGGTAGTTCCAACACTCCAAAGCCCTAATGCGATGGTTTTTGTGGCTGCGAAAATCGTTTCAACGGAGGACACTGTGTTATGCCAAACCGCGACTACAGTTCCATTGCTGCCGATCGCAACCTGGGGTGTGTCTCCTGCAGCAGCTAAAGTGTCAGCAACAAGAGACCACAATCCTCCGAAAAGACGGGTTTTTGATAGGACCATTCCGCCGCTCACCCAAACGGCAACAGCATTGCCGCCTGCATCAGTAGCTAGCTGGGGTGCAGAGGCTCCTGTTCCGAGGGTTGTAGCTGCTGCCCAAGTTCCTCCGAAAGGTAAATTAGAAGCTTTAAGTGTTCCTGATTCGATCCATATTGCTGTTGCATTTCCCGCAGGATCCACTGCAAGGCGCATGACAGTAGTTCCTGAGAGAGAAACTGTAGTAGCAGCGCTCCAATTCCCTGCCGCGAGTTTAGTAGCGTATCTAAAAAATCCGCTTTGTATCCATCCGGCCACGGCATTTCCACTGGAATCCATTCCAACTTGAGGATTAAAAGCATTTTGTCCCAATGCAGAGAGCGTTGTAGGCGTTGTCCAAGTGAGAGTTGATGAGAAGAGGGAGGAGAATGAAAGCATCATGAATAGAACTATTTTCATTGCAACACCATTTCTTAAGAGCAGATCGAGAATCTAACAAGTTTTTTGAAAAAATTCTAAATAAAAAACCCCATCCTGGTGGACGGGGTTCATATACGATATCGACTTGTTCAAATTTTAAGGAAAATTGACAGTGGCTGTCATCCCCTGCGTTGCTTTGGTATCAACGGGAGCAATTCCATAGACTGCAGCGCCATTTTGCGTCTGATTTACATCATCAAAGGAAGATGTAAAAGCATCTACAGTGGCAATGAATAGCCCATTTCTGAAAATGACATAAGCAGCAATGTTCGGAGATGTGCTCGCTGTCCAAGAGAGCGTATTTGTATATGTTGTAGCAATTCCAAAATTGTTAGGGTTCTGCATTACAGAAAGACCCGTAGGCGGCTGGAGAAGCGTACCAGTTCCTGTAGCAGCCTGAACAAATATATTTGTTCCGTCCGTATTCAGCCAAGCTGAAGCTGTATAAATGGTACTTCCTGTCACAGCAGCAGCCATTCGAGGAAAACCACTACGTGTACCAGAAATTTGATCTGGAGTTGCCCAGACCAGTCCATTTACTGTATCAGCGCTTTGAACAGAAGCTTGGACATTGGCGAATGTTCCATCAAAGATCATCCAGGCGCCAAATCCATCGAATGAGCAAGAGTTGTCGAGATCAACAAAATAAGAGAACTTATTGTTGGTGACAAGCTGTATTGGATCGCTCCAACCATTGACAATCGTTTTTGCTGATTCAACATTAAATGTATTTCCATCATAGCTATTGTTCCAAAGGGCAATAGCATTACCTGCGCTATCAAAATGAACGCGGGCTCTCATCCTTACAGTGTCTGTTGGATTATAAAAACCTCCAGCAGAGACAATGACCGGCAAGCTCCAAGAGCCTCCGCTTGGTTTAGTTGCTGCCTGTAAAATGACATTTGAATAGGCAGATCCCGTTTTCGTAAAGATATACCAAACTGCTACGGCATTCCCATTGGAATCGACAGCGACGTCAGGTCTGACACTATTGTTCGCCGCACTCGAAATGTTGGTAGAAAGGCCCCATACGCCGCTAACTGATTTGGATGCAGATGAAACAGTGTCAACAGATGAAATAACGCTATGCCATGCAGCTACTACAGTACCGTCTGTGCCGATGTTCACAGCAGGGCTGTCCGCCCCTGAAGCAGCAAGAGTATCTGCCAAAGCAGACCAGCTTCCTCCAAAGAGTTGTGTTTTGGATAAAATCGCCCCTGTACTGGTTCTCCATACTACAACTACATCGCCGTTAGGATCTCCAGCCAGTTCTGCAGCTGTAGCACCAGAGGCTGCCAATGTCACCGTGCTTCCAAAGCTCATGCCAAAGGGTTTTGTGGCTGATTTCAAGATACCACCGGCATGGATCCAAATAACCGTTGCATTCCCATTTGGGTCGACAAACAAGCGTGGATTTACAGAAGAAGTGTCAAGAGTCGTAGAAGAGCTCCAGCTCCCACCGAACGGTTTGGATTTAAATTTTACAGTGCCAATTTCATGCCAAGTAGCATATGTATTGCCGCTGCTATCGACTGCAATCCGAGGTTCAGGAGGGGTACTGATGGTTATCGAACTGCTCTCAGAGATTGTATCGGGGCTAAACCAAGTAAGATCTTCGCAAACCAATTGAGTTGCAGAAAAGATCATGAAAAATAAAGCTAAGAATTTTTTCATAAGTGCTCATTGTGAAATGAATGAATTTTCAGGAAATTGTAAATAGAGAGGAGAAAAAATCTCCTCTCTTGGGTTTCTATTAACATTCAGTTAGGGGAAAGTTATGGTTG
>CAZXVU010000139.1:0-4465 GCA_964644465.1 uncultured bacterium | reverse complement strand
TTCAAGTTCGGTTGATATCTACTCAAAAAGAAAAAAAGAAAGCGCTTGATTTCAGACAGAAGCATTTCTTTGATCGATTAGGAATTCAAGATCCCTACTATTGGACTTTGGATCATAAAGATCATTTGCACTGGCTATTGTATGAAGGGGATAAAGTCATTGGCTACGCTCAAGTGCAAATTTGGCCAAATCATAGAGCTGCCCTGAGGATCATCATCATCGATGAACGAGTTCGGGGGCTTGGCAGGGGAAAATATCTTATGGAATATTGTGAGCAAATTCTGAAAAAGCAAGGTGTAAAACTTCTCCAAACAGAAGCTTCTCCAAACGCCTATCTTTTTTACAAAAAGCTTGGTTACATAGAGATGCCATTCAATAACCCAGATGGCGATCCCACTCATCCAGATGATCGAGCGATGGGCAAATACTTATAAGATCGTTTGGGGCGGGTTTTAAAACTTTACTAGACGGCTAAACGTATTTCCCGTCATGTAGCGGACAAGTTCTTCTTCCGCGTAAAACCTTTCTCCATTCAGAAGGAGGCCTTTTGCAGTGAGCACAACAAGGATTCTATAGGCCCTATCGAGCGCGGGCTCTTTCAGCCAAAGATCATATTCCATGCAGACGGTTTCAGATCTCCACCATTCATTGATTAATTTGTGGGATTTGATTTTAGGAAAAAAAACATCAAAATGCTCGCGATAAAATTTGCGAATGTTTTCTTTCCCCTCCAGTTTTAACCGTAATGGATAAAATTCGTACACTGGATGATCGACTAATGTCCCAAGCACTCCGTCTAAATCTAAGTTAGTTTCACTATCTATGTGCTTTTGCACGAGCTTGCGCATTTTATCTTCTGTCATCAGACTTCTGGGATCAGGGTTTGATAAATTCATCATTTCTACAAAGGCTTTCCTATTTTACGAGGTCGCTTTCTTTTTGTGGACTGATATCGTGTTAGTGAGGGGATAACCATTCGAACTTCTATTTCTTATCTGTTGTTGTCTATTTTACTGATACCAAAGCATTCGTAATTCGAAGATGGTCAGTTCGAACCCCGCTTTAGGCAGGTTAAGTCTCAAAGATTAAATATGGTCAACTTGTTTTAAACGGCCCTGCATTGGGGGACTGATGAGGGAATTGATTGCGATATGAGGCAATTAGTTGCAATAAAGTTTTGTTAGAAGGCATACTCGCCCGTTTTTAGATGATCGAATGAAAGAGACTCATCACAGCGATTATATTGTTTATGCCGACGAAAGTGGTGACCTTTCTTTGGAGGATAAAGAATATCCTGTTTTCATCCTTGCATTTTGCATTTTTTCTAAACATGAATATCTCACAGACGTAGTAAAGCAAATTAAAGGTCTCAAATTTGCTATCTGGGGTCATGATATGACCGTTCTTCATAGCAAGAAAATCAGAGCTCAGGTTGATGATTTTCGGTTTCTTCAGGGTCGATCTCAGAGAGAAGTATTCATGAAAACTCTGAGCCGGGCAATACAGGATTCTCCATTCACAATTATATCCACTGCCATTGATAAGCGCTTGCTTCAAAAGCAATATGTATATCCCGCCAATCCTTATGAACTTGGTCTGCAATTTTGTTTGGAGCGGTTATATCGATTTTTGCAAGAGAAGAATCAAAAAGGTCGGATTACCCACATTGTCATTGAGTCGAGAATGGACAGCCAAAATAAAGAATTGGATCAAGCCTTTCAAAAAATGCTCGAGAAAAATAATGCATTGCAAGATCAATATCCTTTGAAATTGATTTTTGGCGATAAGAAAACAAACAGCGTGGGCTTGCAGATTGCAGATTTGATCGCTTATCCAATTGGCAGGTATGTGCTAAAGCCTCATGAAGAAAATTTAGCTTTTAAAGTTATTGAACAAAAATTCCACAAATTCCCTAATTATTTGCGAAAAGGGTTAAAGATATTTCCTCAAAACAACGAGGTTGTAAAGGTTTTGATGAATGAAAAATTCCTTATTTCCCAAAAGACGTGAAGATGATGGATTCAGAATAAAGATGAAACTAGTAAAAGTCCTGAAAGCGAAAGACCCCGGATCTCTCCGAGGTCTAACGCCGACCGGGTAACCCCCAATCCATTTTCCCTAAATATATCAAATCTCTGAAGAAAGTGCAAGAGAGTCTTATCTACAGGGGCTTGCCAGTTTTACGAGGACGTTTTCTTTTCATTGACTGGTATCTAGCTTCTTGGATGTCTGGAGGCAAAAAACTATACGCTCGTTTTCCAAGCGCTTGAATCTCTTCTAGGAAAGGGTACCGTGGATTCCATTGGAATACTCGGGTTCTCCCTTCTAGAAAACTCGCAAGAAGGCCGCCTTCTTCTAGCTTCCGTAGTGTTTTCTGAATGGGATCGAGAGCCGAATCGAATGCTCGGCTAAGTTCAGTAGCATTAGCCTTTCCATGAAGGCAGAGGTATATGAGGATTTTCTCAACGTTCTTATTAGCAAAAAGATACTCGAGCATGTGTATACCTATTGAATAGGTTTTATACCCGATTTGATAGGTTCATTTCAATACTTAGAGCCTTCACTCCTCTCCGAAGGAGTGCCGCAATGGAAAATTTTTTCTTCCTTGGGATGGAGATAGACGAGTTCTTCGACGCCTTCGTGACGTAAGAAAAGGCGGGCATTGACTTCTTTGGGTTTTAAGTATTCGCGAAGGGCTTCATCGAATTTTTCAGAAGTGCAATGGTCGCCGCAAGTAAAAAGATCGACAAAACAGGCGCCATACTCAGGATAGGTATGAAGGCTCGCATGGCTTTCGGAGAGGAGATAAACAATTGTCAGTCCGTTGGGAGGAAAAACGTGGGCAGTTTTATTGAGGATTGAAGCTCCCGATAAAAGGACTGCGTCATCCATCGCTTGAATAATTCCATCAAGGTCCCCGATCGCTTTCAAATCACAATCGAGATAGCTTGCGAAAAAATGTTTTCCTGCAAATTTATGTTCCTCCTCAGAGAAAAGCGAAGAGGCAAGAACACATAAACCTATGAATAGCATTTGAATCATGATGGATCACCGAATAGACCGATCTCAATAGAAAGAGGTTGAAAATGCTTCCACTTTACGATTCTGACACAAAAAATGAAATAAGATTTGCATATAGCTCATAGACAAATATTAGTCCGGTCATTAATTTCCGCAAAAGAGGCCTATAAGGAGAAGCAATGATGAGTAAGACACTAATCAAGTTGGCGATTCTAGGTTTGACAACTGGCGTTGTTCTGTCTGGATGTTCAAAAGAAATTGCCGATGAACCGAAACCTGAAATGAAAACAAATGGCAATGGGAATCATGATTCATGCGGCGGAAAGGGTGGCTGCAGCGGAACGGGACATTCTAAAAACGAGACCATCAAAGTGGAGCCAGCCGCAAGCGCTCCAACTCCAATTAAGGAAACTCCCCGTAAAAGCGCTGCCCGTAAAATAATCGACGGCTACTAAGAATTGGATTCCTGAAAAAATCGAGAAGATTTAGCCTTTATGGATGGTTTTAAAGCATCCTAATATCTCTAGTCTGGGGATAGGGGTCAGTCTAAGACCCTTTTTCTATCCAGAAATTTTCTCAAAATGGCCTGCCATCGACTGGTTTGAGATCATCAGTGAAAATTTTTTGTTGGCAGGCGAAAGGGCTATGAGCAATTTGGATCGTATCCTAGAACGATATCCAGTTGTCCTGCATAGCGTTTCTTTGGCCATAGGAAGTCCCGATCCTTTAAATTTCGATTATCTAAAACGGCTGAAAGCGCTCGCCCGTAAAACAAAAACGCCTTGGATCTCCGATCATCTTGCCTGGGGAAAGTTAAAGGGGGCCCACTATCACGATCTGCTTCCCTTGCCTTACCGGCGCGATGTGGCAGAATTTGTCATCGAAAGAGCGCGGATAGTCCAAGATTTTTTAGAAGTCCCCTTTGCTTTGGAAAATGTCTCTTCTTATGCGGGATATAAAAATGATGAGATGCCGGAATGGGAATTTTATACATCAGTCATTGAGGGGGCGGATCTTCCCATGATGCTCGATGTGAATAACATTTATGTATCGAGCCGCAACCATGGATTCCAACCGAAAGATTACTATTCAAAACTGCCGTTGGATAGGGTGATCCAGATCCATCTCGCAGGCCATGCTGATTACAATTCCTATTGCCTCGATACCCACGACCATTCCGTATGCGATGAAGTGTGGAAAATCTACGCCGAAGTTTACCCGCATACAAAAGAAGCCTCTACGCTCCTCGAATGGGATGACAACTTTATCAGTTTTGAAGACACGTGGAAAGAAGCGCTCAAAGCAAAAGCATTCCAGAAACAAATCCTTGAGACGGCCACGTGACATTCGACCCGAAAGTCCCTCCCTCCCTTCTCGAAATGCAAAAATGGTTGGGGGAGATTGTCGCCCGTCCCTTGCGCGAATTGGGAGATCTACAGCTTCC
>CAZXVU010000138.1:0-4479 GCA_964644465.1 uncultured bacterium | reverse complement strand
GCACTATTGAATGGCATTTCTCCCTTCTCTGTGGGATATCCGACAACTCCCTTTAACGATACTCAGTATGAGCAATGGTGCAGATTCTTCAGCTGTCCCGCAAACTATCCTTTTCCCAACATTGGGAATGCGAACCCCTTCACCTTCTTTTACAAAATTTGTCTGCAGCAGATCACTCCCCAAGCGCAGATCATCGTCAGCGAATTCAATGTCGACCTGCATCCTTACAATGAATTTCCCGGATGGATGATGCAGTTTTGGCTGGAGTATCAAGCAGGGAATTCAAACAGCGCTATCACTAGTTTAGATGTCCTAGGAAACGAGCCCTTCTATTTCCGCCGCCGCCACTTCAATATCATCAACCATCCCAAGAGCTGGACTGTCATTGCTGAGTGAATCCAAAACACCTTCATTTTTTATTACTTAAAAAATTTTTCTTTTGCTAAGTTCGCATTATGAAGTTGATAAGTGGCTCTGCGATTTGTTTTATTCTGTCTCGATGCTCTCTTGTAGCCAATCCTCAATCCCCTGCTGTCATTGCGGGCGATGCAAGCTTTGAAATCCGCTCTCCTGAAGTGTTGGAAGTCATCGCCGCAGATCGATCCATCATTGAATGGACAGATTTTTCGATTGAAGTAGGAGAAACCACTCGCTTCATCCAGCAACATGAAAATGCTTCTGTTCTCAACCGCGTCCTCAGCTCCTCGCCGAGTCAGCTGATGGGGCGGCTCGAATCCAACGGCCAAATCATCCTTTTTAACCCAAATGGCATTCTTGTCGGGAAAAACGCTCAGATCGACACAGGAAGCTTTATCGCATCCACGCTGGATTTGAACCGCGATGTGTTTGAAAATTCTGGATCGCTCCTTTTTGCCACCGGCGGCAAAGGGCGCATCTTAAACGAAGGGTTCATTCAGACGCGCTCGGGAGATGCATTCCTCATCGGTTCTTCCGTAGAACAAAACGGAGCGATCCGAGCCGCAAAAATGGTTGGAGCCATCGCCGCGGAACAAGTCGAAATCAATTTCGGAACCCTTTCTATCGGGACATTGTCGAATGATGTTTCCGTAGGAGGATCTATTCTTTCTCCAGGCGGCGAGATCTATGTTTTTGGCGAGAGGATTCAAATTCAAGAGGGCGCGCTTCTCGATGTCTCGTCTCCTTTTGATGCTGGCAGGATCTATATTGGTGGCGGAGATCGGGGTCAAAATCCACAACTTTCGAATGCCCTTTCTACCGTTGTCTACCCAGGAGCCTCTATTTTGGCAAACAGCTTGCAAACGGGAAACGGGGGCAAGATCGTCGTTTGGGGCAATGAGCGGGCCTTGATGGCAGGACAGATGTCTGCAGAAGGAGGCGCAATCCATGGCGATGGAGGGTTCCTCGAAATTTCCTCACCGCGGGATCTATCCTTTCTTGGCGACGTTTCGACTCTGTCACCTTATGGGAAAACAGGCCTATTGCTCCTCGACCCGACGAATATCAGCATTGGGACGGTCACCGATGTCGGTGTCGTCATTGGAACTCCTACGACCTGGGCCGTTGCGACGAACCCGGTGAATATCGCCGCCATAACGGCTGCGTCCAACATCTCGAACGCATTAGCCGCCACAAATGTCTCAATTGATACAACAACTCCTCCCAACGGGGGAAATGCCGGAACGATCACTGTTTTAAGTCCGATTACCTGGAATTCGGGCTTTGGTCTCACCCTGAATGCAGCGTCGGACATTTCCATCAATGCCGACATTCAAAATCAAGGCGTCGGCACTGTCACTTTGACATCAGGAGGAAAAATCACTCTCGATTCCAATGTACCCGCTAGCCGTAGCGTAGTGGTAGGGTCTAAGCAGGGAACTACGACAGTCACCGCAACCGGGAACATCGCCCTCAACGGAAGCAATGCAGGAGGGTTGGCGACTCAAATCGGCTGGAAAGCAATCGCTAACGATATTATTACAGGGAATATCGTAGTCAATTCGGGCGGCTCCATCACGCTGCAGACAGGAACGGGCAGCACGGAAGGCGCGGTCATCGGGCATGGGGCCTTTTATGCCGCTGTCAATAACATAACTATTAACGCCAATGTCACCGTTACAGCGGGCACTGACATTAGTCTGATCACAAAGACGGGAAGCGCAAAAGGCGCTCTGATTGGATACGGCAATATTACCACAGTCGGCGGTTCCTATACCGGAGCCGTCTCTGTGTCCTGCGGAGGAAATTATACCCATGACGCGAGCCAAGTGACCGGAGCGTCCGTTGGATCTCATGCCTCCACCGGTTTTGGCATCTTCGTTACCGACATTGGAACGAGCCATACGGGAAGCGTCACAGCCAATATCGGAGGAAATTTCAGCATCATCCCCCCAAAAGCAAATGGAGCTGTAACATTAGGCCTCGGGACTTCCGGCTTTACCCCTCTGATAGACCATGTGTCTGTAACAGTCAATGTGGGAGGAGCGATTTCAATCACTGGCCCCACGTTGAATGCCAACTGCCGCGTCTATATCGGAAAGCTGGCATTTCTCGCAGGAGCTACTGATTTTACCGGAAATGTCACTGTCAATTGCTGCGGCAATATCTTATTGACTGCGAACTCAGCCAATTTTTGCTTCATCGGATATGCGCCCCAAGCGGGCAACGCAGGAACTGTGAATGTAACCGTGAATGGCGGCAGCATCGATCTCAAAACTCCGAATGCCCCCTTGATCAGTACTGGGTCGATTATCGGCATGTGCGACAATGCGCTGACGGTGAATACAACTACAGGGACAACAACCGTCCAATCCGCTGACTATATCAATATCAATGGGTTCGGCAGAAGCGGCATCGATGCCAAAGGGAATGTAAATGTCTCTGCTCAAGGCAATATCACTGTAAATGGATCTAGTGCATCTGTCGTGATCGGGACAGAACTTCTCGCAGGAGGATTTACCACCAAAATCCTAGCGGGTGGCAATATCGTCGGAACGGGCAACACCTTATTTGGAACAGGCTACCTTGCAACAGGCGCACCTGTAAATGCTTCTCTTGATATTGAAGCTGCTGGGGACATACAACCCCCTGGCGGCTTTACAACGACCACAGGCTCGATCACTCTTGCTGCGGATCATCCCTTTGCTGGAATCAAGTTTAACAACGCTTTCTGCAACATTGCGAAGCCCGCAATAGCGGCGGATCATTTAGGGAGCGTCATCATTCCAGCAGCTCAGAATCCCACCTTTCAGACAACATCGGGGAACATAGCTTTCCAGAGCGCGCCAAAACAGTCGAATGGAGCCATCGCGAACTTCACTATCGGCACGGCCGTCTCCAATGTAAAATTAGTAACGACCAGCGGAAACATCTCTGTGTTGGGCAGCATTTGCTCAGACGGCTTCACGACAATCAATGTGCAAACCCCCGTCACAACATCAGGCAATATCTCCTTGCGCGCAGCGGCAAACCTCAATGTCAATTCCTCTGTAACAACGACGGGAGCTGCAGGTACGATCGCCTTGGTGAGCGATGGGGATAGCGATGGGATCGGGAATCTCAATATCAATGCCAATATTACAGCCGTCAATGGATCAATCGGCCTCTCAGCGGGAATCCTCGATGCAAATTGCAATCCAACTTTTCCATGCAATAAAGTTCCCGCTGTCCTAGCCTCTAACATCAATCACAATGCAGGGACCGTTTCGACCACAGGCGGAACCATATCCGAAATAGCCTTAGGAGACATCAATGTCAATGCGGCGAGCGGAGGGATCAGCTCGGCGAGCGGCGTTATTCAACTCCAAGCAAGCAACAACATCAATATTTTTAAAACTATCCAAAATACGATGGCCGGCGGCGGCCTCCTATTCATAGCCGGCAATAACATCAACCTCAACAGCGGAAACCTCTCTTCTCCAAATCCAGTTACCCTCGTCGTCGACGCTAAGTTCCCTACTCAGCCTTTTCTCGGCTCAGGAGCATTGACAACAGCTGCCGGCACCGCGATCATAGGGTCCGTACTGAACATTTATACCTCGCTACAAAGTCAAAATATGATTTCCGGCTTATTGAATGGCCAAGCATTTACTCCAGGCGCTCTGTTTGCCAATACAAACCAAGAAGTCTGGTGTACCTACTTCAATTGCTCGTCCCCTCTGTCAGCATTGGGAAACCCATTCACAATTTTTTATAAAAATTGTCTTCAGCAAGCCACCATGCAAGCCCAAATTATCGTCATGGAATTCAATGTCGACCTCCATCCTTACAATGAGTTTCCCGGCTGGATGGAGCGGTTTTGGCTGGAATATCGAAAATCTGACTCAAATAATATCGTTTCCAGCATCAATGAGCTTGGCAACGAGCCCTACTATCTCCGCCGCCGCCATTTCAATATCATCAACCATCCCAAGAGCTGGACTGTCCTAACAGAGTGAACCTTTCAACCACTATTCTCTAATAGCTAAAGCCCTTTTAATCATCTCCTCCATCTCTTTGGGA
>CAZXVU010000137.1:0-4649 GCA_964644465.1 uncultured bacterium | reverse complement strand
AAGAAACCGAATACATCCGATCCAGAGAAATTGGCATTCCACCAAAATATCAAACCGCTGAGAACAGACTACCTCAAAAAACGGCCCAATAGCGAAAGACTCGAGTCTCTTCTAAGGGCTCTTTGGGCCTCTCCCGTTTTGAGCCAGTTGGAAATAGAGTGGCGTCAAGGGGATGCCAGTGAGTTTCTCGCGCTATTCTATGACATTCTCCATGTAGAGCATTCTAATTTTCAGGTATCGACCTCAAGTATGGTCGTCGATCCAAAAACCGGCGAGTCGCATATCGCCGGCAATGTTAGGGAAAACATTTCTCTTGCTATTCCGAGAGGATCGCCCACCCTTCAGGGTTGTGTAGACCAGTATTTGCAAACCGAAAGGCTTGAAAAGCCTTTAGAGAGCCATCCCAATTGCACAGGGAAACGGATCTTTTTGCAGGGCAAAGCTCCAGAAACGATTCAATTTAGCTTAAAGAGATACACAGCCGGAAATCAAAAAATCCAAACTCCCGTCAAGGGATTCGATCAAAGGATCCGCGTTCCCTTTTGCAACACCAGGGGCGTTGTAACCAGCACGGCAGCATACGAGGTGGATTCCGCGATCTGCCAGAGCGGCAGTACGAATGAGGGGCACTATTTTACACTCATCAGAACTGCGGACGGCTGGAAAGAGCTCAACGACATGAAAGAGCGGTCGCTTTCCTATGAAGCTGGTTTGGCCATCATCGAAAGGGATGGCTATGTCGTGAACGCTCGCAAAATTTAACCTGCGGACGCAAGAAATCCCGGTTCCTTCAGGGCCGGGATGAATAGCGCCCAATCTTGAGTAAAAAGAGGACTATCTCTATCTTCTTCGCATGTTAGTAAGAAAAGCGTTCCAATTCAGACTGCGTCCAACGAAAATGCAGGCCAAGGCTCTGCAAGTCCAACTGGACGAGTGTCGATGGCTCTATAATGAGTTGCTCGAACAACGCAAGTTGGCTTATGAGGAATTGGACATTTCCCTATCCAAGTACCAGCAGCAGGATCTCTTTCCATTGCTAAAAGAGGAAAGACCTTCGCTTAGCCGGATACATTCACAAGTATTGCAGAACGTCAATGATCGTCTGGACAAAGCTTTTCGGGCTTTTTTTCGACGATGCAAAGCTGGCGAAAAGCCCGGGTTCCCTCGGTTTCGCGGCTTTGAGAGGTATAACAGCTTTTGCTATCCACAAAGCGGATTTGCTGTCATAGGCAAAGAACTCAAAATCTCAAAAATAGGCAGCATTCGCATTAAGCTGCATCGACCTATAGAAGGGGAGATCAAAACTTGTACCCTGCGAAGAACCGCATCGGGCGACTGGAATGTTTCGCTTTCCTGTGAAATGAACGTAGAACCTCAAGCTCCAAGAGAAGAGGCTGTTGGCATTGATGTGGGTCTTACGCAGTTTGCCACTCTGTCCAACGGACAGAAGATAGCTAACCCTCGATTCTTCAAGCAAGGAGAAAAAGCCCTGGGGATAGCTCAGCGGAAGCTGGCTAGGCTGAAAAAAGGTACGCCGGAAAGGCGAAAAAAGGGAAGGATTGTGGCGAAGATTCACGAGCGAATCAGCAATCAAAGAAAGGACTTTTGCCACAAAGAGTCCAAAAAAATCATCGATCAGTATCAATTCATATGCATAGAAGATCTAAACATCAAAAAAATGGTGGAAGGATCTTATTTAGCAAAAAGCATTACAGATGCGAGTTGGAATCAGTTTCGTCAGTTCCTCACCTACAAAGCGGCAGCAGCTGGTAGAAAGTTGGGACTGGCGAACCCTGCCTATACCAGCCAAGATTGTTGCAAATGCGACCATCGAGAAGCAAAAAAGCTCTCAGAGAGGATGCATTGCTGCTCTCAATGCGGGTATAAGACGACAAGGGATCACAACTCCGCACAGAAAATTTTGGCCCTCGGAATAGATGGCTTGGGAGCAATCCCTAGAAGCCTCCGCCTTTAGGCGGAGGAGTATTCACCTAGAATCTGCTAGCCTTTCATGCCAATAGATGGATGCGTCTTTGTTTTGGCTCATGTTTTTTCCCATGGTCCTTTTTGCTCAAAATTGGGCGGAAAAGACAATGCAAGACCTGACTTTGGATGAAAAGATCGGACAGCTTTTTATGCTGCCCGTCTGTCCGCTAGGAGGAGAAGACCACCGAAATGATTTGGCGCTCCTTTTCGAGCGATTCCATATTGGCAATGCCATCGTCAAGCATTCCGATCCCTTGACTCAAGTCCATTTTCTCAACGATCTCCAAAGCGTTTCTAAAATCCCGATGCTGATAGGCGCAGATGCCGAATGGGGCCTTGCCATGCGGATGAAAGATACAATGGCTTTTCCTAAAAACCGCACGCTTGGGGCCGTGAAAGATCTCAACCTACTATATCAGATGGGAGCTGAAGTGGGGCGCCAAGCCAAGAAGGTCGGGATCCATCTGAACCTGGCTCCCGTCGCAGATGTCAATACCAATCCAGAAAATCCGATCATCGGCATGAGGTCATTTGGCGAAGATCCAGAGCAGGTCGCAAAATGCGTTTCGGCGATGTTGCTAGGGATGCAATCGGCCGGGATCGGAGCATGCGCCAAACACTTCCCGGGACACGGCGACACGGTCGACGATTCCCATCGGGTGCTTCCTCTTGTCCCTCATTCCTTAGAGCGGCTCCGGGAGGTGGAATTTGTCCCATTTCGAAGAGCGATTCTGGACGGATGTTTAGCAATCATGACCGCTCATCTTCTCGTCCCCGCCATCGACCCCTACAGGGCCGCCACCTTGTCGCCCTCCTGCCTTACAGGCATTTTACGCCGCGAGCTCGGTTTCGAGGGGCTGATTGTCACCGATGCTCTGAATATGAAAGCCCTTCTAGGGACGCCGGAAGAGATCGCGACGCTTGCCTTTCAAGCCGGATGCGACCTTCTCCTTTATGGCGACCATATCGCTCCCAGGATCGACAAGATCTTAAGGGAGGATATCCCGAGGGCTTGGAATGCGTTGAAGAGGGGATTCGAGACAGGGACGCTCTCCCTCGAACAGCTCGATGCTAGCGTAGCTAGGATCCTAAGGGCAAAAGAGCGGCTCGGCATTCATTTGGGGACAAAACTCACTGCTCAGGGTCTTGCGGAGGCTCTCCATTCTGAAGAGGCGATCCGTCTCAAAAGGCGGCTCTTTCGAGAAGCCATTTTCAAGCAAGGCGAGCTGCCGCCTCTGCCTGAAAATACGGCCTATTTGGCCATCGGCGCTCCCGGTCCCTCTCAAAAGTTTTGGCCCATCATCTACACGTCCCCAAATCTCGATGCCGCCGAGCGGCAGAGAGTCCTCAAAGAGTTAGGTGGGTACGACGCCGTCGTGATCGGTATCCACAAATTCGGGCCAAGGGAGGAAAACTATGGATTTTCTCCTGACTGCATCGACCTTATCCGGTCAATGCCCGATAGCATTCTTTGCCTTTTCGGCACGCCTTACTCCGCCTCCCTTTTTTCTCATAGAGGCCCCCTTTTGATCGGTTTCGAAAACGATCCGGATGCCCAAGAAGCCATCCTGGATATTCTTATGAAGGCAAGTCGTTAGATAGGGGGTTCGGCTGGAAGACAAAGAATTCCATCGCCTCTGACATCGGCCGGAGCCTCAAAGAATCGATCATAAAGCAAAATGTGCCCTTAGTTGTCGTTTTTTCGTTCATTTTGGCATAAGCGATGCCATTTTTCAAAAGTTGTTAATTATTAGAGATTTACGTAACAAAAGAGTGAAGAAGAGGTTTTTCGGCTCATCCCTAAAAAATATTAAATCCTGCCTCAACCGTAACTCCTATAAAATGAACGGAATTTCTGTCATGAAAAAATTTTACTACCTAGATAAATTGTCTGCATACTTCCTTTGTTATTTTTTTTATTGAGGTTTATTCGTTGATTTGTTATGCTTTTTGAAACGTTAACAAAAAACCGAGGATAATATGTCAAACCCAGTTTCTAATTCTGCTCAAAGTTCTGTGCCTGCTAGTTCGGTGGATTTTAATAAAGCATTTGGAATCATTTCAAATTTCTTGGGAGATCTATCAAAAGTCTGCGAAACTTTTGCAATATATGCTTCTAAAGACGCCTCAGTAGTATGCAAAGACTTAACCAATTTTGATCCCCATTTAAATCCAATTGGAAAAGATGATGGCGGGAGAGAAAAATATCGTGTTATTAGTAATGAATTTCCCGACTATAGTTATGCTTTTTCAATTGAAAGTTGTAACGGAGATTGGTGCAAGGTTTATCAGTGGATGGAGAAAAGAGTGTCGAGCCTTAGTCAAGTAGGGACTGACATGAAAGTTGTGCAAAATTGGAATCCCTTTGGAGCGACGACATCTAAAGTGGTGTTGTCTACAACACACCCGATTCAAGCTCAAGGAACGATGCCTGTAAATACACAAGGATCGACTGCTAATACCCAGGCAACGCCACAAGCGGCGCCACAAGCAACGCAACAAGCAGTACCACAGGCAACTCAGCAAGCCGCGCCACAAGCAACGCAACAAGCAGTACCACAGGCAACGCAACAAGCAGCGCCACAAGCAACGCAACAAGCAGTACCACAGGCAACGCAGCAAGCGGCGCAACAACAACCTGCGCAACAACCGGCGGCACAACA
>CAZXVU010000136.1:0-4663 GCA_964644465.1 uncultured bacterium | reverse complement strand
GTAATCGAACTTGCATCGTACTCTTTTTCATTCGTCATCGTCGTCATGCCTTCTCTCTTTTTAACCAACCCGTAGGACCAGATTCCTAACGGGAAATTTTTCTTGCAGCTGCTTCAGTAGTCGCGGCTTTTCATGCTGGCACAGTAAACTATAGAGCGTAGAACTTTTTACCTTCACGGTCAATACCCCGTCAAAAAAAGAAATCGGTTCGGTCAGAGGGGCCATTTTTTCACCCATCAATTCCATCCAAAATCTAAAAATTTCTTCTCTTGGATCTTTCGACTTTCTTCCAATTTCAGTCAGAAGTTCGGGTAAAAGATCCCCCATTTTTTTGACTGGATTTTCAGTTCCCTGGTAATTTCTCGGAGTTCGTTTTTTCATAGGATAATACCAAAGAGCTCCAATCCACGATGGTAGATGAAAATGTGCAAAACTACAAGCAATTTTCCGCCTCATTTCAAAGAAAATTTCAACACTGAAATTTCACTACAGAAATAGTCCGAAAAAGAGCAAGGGGAATGCCCCATAAGCCTCAATCTCAGGACGGGAAAAAATGTAACAGGATAAGCTTCGCTTTGCGAAGCTTTACAGGATACACCTCGCTCTGCGAGGGGGCAGGATCCGCGCGCAGAGCTCGCTACAGTATGCCGGGGCGCGGCCCCGGACCCCAGAGAAAGGTACGAGAAGCAGGGCCGCCGGACCCGATCGAAGATCGGTGCTGCGCCAGGGGCGCAGCTGCAAGTTTCACTTGCGTCCGACGGCCCCTCTCTTCTTCTTATCCTGCAGCCCGTCATCAGACGGGCGTATCTTGCCCACTCGCTTGTGAGTGGTTATCCTGCCAGCTTCGCAAAGCGAAGCGGATCATGTTAATTTTCTTCGTAAAAAATAACTTATGGAAAGTTAGAATAATGTCTATTGGGGCTTCCCCTGCAAATTAGAAGAAGATGTTGCTGACGCCCCAGGCGATCACAAAATAGATTGTCATAGAGAGAAAATCGTTGAATGCTGTCACGATTGGCCCTGCGGAGATCGCAGGATCGACGCCGATGCGAGCAAAAAAGAGTGGAGAAAAGACTCCTAAAAAGGTTCCCGCAAAACATCCGCCGATCAGGCCGATGCTTACGATGGCAGCGACTGCGCCGGGAGTGGACGACCCAAAAGCACCTCCGCTCAACATATCGAGAAAGTAGACGATCAGCCCGCATCCTACGCCGAAAATAGCGCCTGTGAAGAGGCCGCTGCAAAGTTCTTTGACTATGGTTTCTTTACGACTTCCGGCGGAAAGCCCTCCCACCGCCATGATCCTGACCAGGACTGTGCTGCATTGGAGGCCGATATTGCCCGACATTCCGGTAATCAAAGGAACAAAGAAGAGAGCAAAGGTTAAGATGCCTCCTTCATGCTTTTGGAATGAGGACATGACCCCCACATTGAGGAGACCGGCAAGAAGAGTGACAAAAAGCCAGGGCGCTCGGGTTAAAAATCGCTTTATGATGGGATCGTGTGAAGTGAATTTTCCATTGGTTCCCGCCATCCTGGCAATGGTCTCGTCAGCTAAATCTTCCATCGCCTCGACCACATCTTCATGAGCGATGACGCCGATCAAATAAT
Organism: uncultured bacterium; assembly: GCA_964644465.1. Lineage (GTDB taxonomy): Bacteria > Chlamydiota > Chlamydiia > Chlamydiales > SM23-39 > CAZXVU01. The sequence goes on along the minus strand of CAZXVU010000136.1, from coordinate 3,052 downwards.
TGTCTATATCAACAACGGGAAGAGAGGAGATTTTATACCTTTCGACGATATCGACCACTTCCTCGCGGGTCGAATCTGCGGTGACTTTATGGAGGACGGGCCGCATCACCTGGCGAAGAGGCGTATTCGGCGGATTGATCATCATATTTCGGGCAGGAACGTATCCTTGCAATTCTCCCGAATGATTCAAAATAAATATGCCTTTGGTGAAATCAATCCGAGGATTGTCACGGATGTAAGCTGCTGCCTCCCCAATCGTCATATCCATGGTGAAGGCAAAAAACTCAGAGGTCATTAGACGGCCGGCGCTCTTCCGGTCATGCTTATTGAGTTCCCGGATCCGGTTGGCCTTTTTGGAATCGATCAATTCCATCAGCCGGCGGAATCGCCTTTCCGGCATATCTTCGATCAGCCATACCGCTTCATCGGTTGGAATGCGCTCAAAAATTTTTTTTAGCTCTAAATCGTCAAGTTGGCGAAACAGCGTTAAACGCGTATCGCTATCGGTATTGATGAGGAATTTGATCTTTGCATCCCGATTGGGCAGATTTTCATAAAGAACGGGACGGACATTCGGGGGAAGATGTGAGGCCGCGTAGGCTAAATCGATGGGAGAATGCTCGCAGGCAATTTTAGCGATGTCGTGAAGACGTACTTTCGATGTCTGTTTATGGAAGGCTTTTTCGAGTTTTTCTTTTAAAAGATCGTCGATTCGCCCTGTTTTTGACTCTAACAAGGAGGATTCTTGAGGATAGTTTTTTTCTTCGTTCTCTTCACTGGAATGGATTTCCATGGGTTCCTCAAGGGCGCCTAATGGGCAAAGGGTGGAAAAATTCGTTACTACATGATAGCGCCGGGTTTCACTATGGGATCATAAGTCATTTTTTGGGTAAAAGGCAAGCATTTCCCCCTAGAAATTAAATACTTTATCTCTTAAACTAGCTGGAGCAGTCCTAATTGAAAATTTAAACAACAAAGAAAACAGCGTGTACGACCCAAAAAAAATCCGCAATATCGCCATTATTGCTCACATTGACCATGGCAAAACAACCCTCCTCGACAGTTTATTGAAACAATCGAAAATCTTCCGAGACAACGAGAAAATCCCTGAAAGGGTCATGGACAGTTTTGACCAAGAAAAGGAACGGGGAATCACGATTTACGCAAAGCACACCTGTGTGTTTTATAAAGATTACAAGATCAATATCATCGACACTCCTGGCCACGCCGACTTTTCAGGTGAAGTGGAACGAGTGCTCGGGATGGTCAATTCCGTACTCCTCCTCATCGATGCGCAAGAAGGACCCATGCCGCAAACGCGATTTGTCCTTTCTCAAGCCCTTAAGATGGGACTCAGGCCGATCCTCGTTCTAAACAAGATCGACAGACCCCATGCAAATCCAGACCGAACGCTCAACCTGGCTTTCGATCTCTTCATGGAACTCGGCGCGAATGACGAGCAGTTGGATTTCTCCTATATTTATGCCTCAGGTTTTAATGGATTTGCCATCGAAAAACTCGGCGACGAACCCAAAGATCTGACTCCCCTTTTTGAACTCATCCTCAAAGCGGCACCGGCTCCATCCGGCAGTCTTGAACTTCCCTTTTTGATGCAGGCAGCGACTCTTTCTTATGACGATTACGTTGGCCGCCAGGCTTGCGGTAGAATTCTCGAAGGAAAAATCTCCAAAGGCGAAATGGTCACCCGCGTCGACCGAAATGGAAATCATACGCAGCATAAAATCGCAAAAATCGAAGGGCATCTTGGACTCAAGAGAATTGAAGTCGATGATGCAGGAGCTGGCGATATCGTTTCCCTTTCAGGGATTCCAGACGTGGAGATCGGCGATACGATCTGCTCCGCAGACCAAATCGTCCAGCTTCCTCCGATCACTTTGGCCGAGCCAACAGTTTCTGTCGAGTTCACCGTCAATGCGAGCCCATTTGCCGGCAGAGATGGCAAACACATTACGATGAACAAACTGAGAGAAAGGCTTCAAAAAGAAAAACGGGCGAATATTTCTCTAAAAATCGAAGAAATCCCTGAGCGCGACGATGCGATCCGCGTTTGCGGCCGGGGCGAGCTCCACTTAGCTGTTTTGATTGAAACGATGCGCCGTGAAAACTTTGAATTGGCCCTTTCCAAGCCAAAAGTTATCACAAAAGAAGTCGACGGCGTCCTGATGGAACCGATGGAAAGGGTTCATGTCGAAGTCCCCGAGAATTTTTCGGGAACAGTCATCGACGATCTCTCCCGACGCAAAGGGGAAATGCGCTCCTTGGAGACCTCGGAACATGGATTGACCACGATGCAATTCCTCGTTCCTACTCGAGGATTGATGGGATACCGCAACGATTTTCTAACCCGCACATCAGGTTTAGGCGTACTCACATCCATTTTCGAGACATTTGCTCCTTGGAAGGGCGAAATGGTGGGCCGAATCCGAGGCGTGATGATTTCCTCGTGCGGCGGAAAAGCCAACGGCTATGGCCTCTTCAACCTTCAGGACCGCGGTTCCCTATTCGTAAAACCGGGCGATGAAGTCTATGAAGGGATGGTTGTCGGCGAACACGCTCGAGACAATGATATTGTCGTAAATGCGACGAAAGCCAAGCAGCTGACCAACGTCCGCGCTGCAGGCAGCGACGAGAACATCATCTTGACCCCGCCGCGCAAATTCACGCTTGAGCAGGCGATCGATTATATTGCAGACGATGAATTGGTCGAAGTGACGCCTAATTTCATCCGTCTCCGTAAAATCTATCTCACAGAGAACGAGCGTAAGCGTTTTAGCCGTTAATTAGTTCTTTCCGAAGGGGCGGCCGTCGTAAAAAAGTTCGAGTTTTGCGATGAGCCCCTTTTGGAAGGTCATCAGCGCCGCTGCAGGGCAGTTTCCAATGGGCGCAGGAAAATCTATTTCATAAGCTACCATGGCTTGATCCCCCGATCCAAATTTCGCGCGGATTGTGACAGTATTTAACTGTGCAACAGCCCTTTTTGCAGCCTCAATAAACGCTTCTTTCCCCTTCACTTTTACAAGCGGTGTGATGA
>CAZXVU010000135.1:0-4665 GCA_964644465.1 uncultured bacterium | reverse complement strand
TGGCAATGCGGGGACTTTGCTTCTCGACCCGTTGGATTTGACGATTTCTGCAGCGGCGGATGCGAATGTTTCTGGCGCTTCTCCCTTTGTGCCCACGGCGAATGCCGTTTGCGGGGTCGGAAGCGGAGCTAACTTATCAACCGCTACATTGACAGGAGCTAGTGGCTTAGGAGGCGGAAACGTGATCGTCCAGACGACCGGAACGGTCGGCGGCTGTTCCGGAGATATTTTCGTCACAGCCCCCTTCACATGGGGAACACCATTCAATTTGACCCTGAATGCAGCTCGCAATATCAATGTCAATGCGGGGGCGAATATTATCATTACAGGGACAGGCAACTTTACTGCCAATGCCGCCGGCAATATGACCATTCTAGCAAACATTCAAAATAACGCGCTTCTTGGAGGTCCTCTCACAAATCTTGTGACTCTGAATGGGACGGGGGCGGCAGGATCAACGATCAATATTAATGCCGTTGCTGCTACGCAAAGTGTTTCGGTAGGGTCTAGGAGCAATACGACTACGATCAATGCTGCCGGCTATGACGTCACTGCACAAGGTGGACCTGCGGGCACTGGGTTTCAAGCGCAAATTGGATATTTCCCCATTGTCGGTGAGACAGTTATAGGCACAATCAATGTATCATGTAGGAATCTGACTCTGACAACTGGCGGTCTTAGTGCACTTACTACAGGCGCAGGAGCCTGGATCGGACATGGAACGAATGGCCCTTTAAATGCATTTCCTGCCTATACGATCGGAACTGTGGCAAACCCAGCAAATATCGCTGTGGCTTGCACAGGGGCTATTACCCTTCAGACTACGAATGGAGCGTCGAATGTCGGCGCTGTGATCGGTCATGGAGGAGCAAGGCCCACGATAAGCCAGTGGTTTGGGGATGTCAATGTGTCGGCGGGCGGCGCTATCACCATGCTGTTGAATCTGGGTGGGGTTAATGGTGCAATTGTCAACATCGGGCATGCCGCCTGGGCGAACAGCAGCGGAGCTGTGGTAGGAACAACAATTACCGGCAACATTACCGTCCAAGCGGGCGGCAACATTTCGATGACTTATTCGAACGGGACGGGCCATAACGCAGATATCGGAATCGGCCACTCGTTCAATACCGTAGATGTAACGACAGGCGATGTTTCTGTGACTTGCGGCGGGAGCTTAACCTTTAGAGGTATGCAGAATAACAACGGGGTCGTTGGCTCTAGTTTAGCCTTTATTGGGAACTCTCATTTTGGGCAGTCAAGAAGTTTTACTGGAAATATCATGCTCAATATTTGCGGTGACATGATTGTCGATCCAGTCAATACAGACTTTTTTCAAATCGGCACGAAAAGGACGGATGTACTTTACAATGGAAACCTGCAAATAGAAGTAGGGGGAAATTTAACTTTCACAAATACCGGTAACTCGGCCTTGCACGTAGGATCTCAATTCAATACGATCATAGGAACCGATCCTAACCAGCCTCCTCTTGCCGGGACCATCAACACGAACACTTTAATTGCCGTAAGAGGAAACGTAACTGTTACGGGAAATCCGAACTCACTCGGTCTTGCTAGCCCTCAAAGAGGCATTGGCGGCCGTGGAAATGTTTCAGTTGCTGCCGGCGGCAATGTAACTCTGACGGGAGGAGACGGCGACAATGGTGTTTTCATCGGCAACAGTTTTACTCAGGCTGGCGGAGCTTTTACCACGCGGGTTTTTGCATTTGGAAATATCTCAGCGACAAACGGAACTACGTCAACTAATGGAGCTGCCTTCTTTGGAAGAGATCCGTCTATGGCGGCTAGCAATTTTTCCCTGAATCTAAGGGCGGGCGGGGATATTGCCCTAGCGCGAGGTTTTACCACAAACACGGGAACGGTCAATATCGAGGCGGATGCCAATTTTGCGGCAAATGATCTATGGACTGGGGGTACGTCTCTGTTTACAGTTTGCTTGCAGCCCATTGTCGCTACGATTGGGGCATTTCCTACGAATACATTTTGCAATCCCCTCGGAGGAAATTCTGCTGCTCAACCAGCCGATCAATTAGGCGCTGTATTCGTTCAGGCAGTGGCTCCTTTCGCCACAACACTTCCCCTCACAACCACAACAGGCTTGATTACTGTCAATAGCGCAAAAAGCAGAGTCAATGCAACTTTACAATCGATCACCATTGGAAACACTGCTGCGTCTGATCTAAACATTACAACCACAAGCGGCAGCCTTACCGTGGCAGGCAGCATCTGCAACGATGGATTTAATACGATCACGATCGCTTCTCCCTTGACGACTGCGAATCCGGGAAGCATCACTGTCCGAGCTGCATCCGATTTGAACGCGAATGCGCTTGTAAGAGTAACAACCGGACCTGGCTCTATTACTCTCGTCTCCGATACGGACCTTAGCGGCGCGGGGAATCTCAATTTAAATGCCAATGTGACAGCCACAACTGGAAATATTGCTCTAAATGCTGGAGTAGCCTTGAACGCCGCTTGCGCGCCGGTTTTTAATCCAAACATTCCTGCTTCCGCTTCAACCGCGAGCGTCAACCAAACTAACGCAACTGTAAGCACGACCGGGGCAGGCACAATTCTCGGTCAGGCAGCCCAAAATTACTCTCTGACTGGCGCGGCCGGAAGCATTACTGCGCAAACTGGAACGATTCAAATGAGCGTGGGAAATGACCTTCTCGTGAATGGGGCCCCTGTTTCTATTTCTACGACAGCTGGGACAATTACCTTAGACGCTTCGCATAATATCGATATTGATATGACCGTTCAATCGACTGCCGGCGGCTCGATTGCAATGAACGCAAAAAACAATATCAACACCCTGGCATTGATTCAAACTACAACGGGAGCGATTACCCTCATTGCAGACAGCGATAATACGGGAGTTGGCAATCTCACAATCAATGCAAATGTCACGTCGACTGCTGGAGGCAATATTTGTCTCGAATCAGGCCCAGGGACCTTCGGATGTAGCCAGAATAACTGTCATTCCGGCCTGATCTCAGGATTTCCAATAGGAAGCTGCACCGTCAATATCGCTGCGGGCACAGTCAGTTCAACCACAGGCTCGATCACCCTCACTTCTGCTGAAAACATCATCGTCAATGGAAGTTCTCCTTCCATTACGACAGCCGGCCCCGTCGCTTTGACGGCAGGCTTGGGAGATCTCACAGTAAATCAACAAATCCGCTCTACAGGAAGCTCGATTACAACCTTTGCTGGCAACAACACCATTTTGACGCAGAGCGGGGTTCTCCCCTTGATCCATGCAGCCGGAGAAATCCGGATGATCACGGGTCTCAACATGACCCTGAATGCCAATACTGCCATATTATCGGATCTTCCTGGAGGCCAGGTCACCTTGATCGTCGACAATATCCATCCTGCCCAAATACAGCCTCCATTTTCTGCTTCTGTATCGGGAAAGTTTACCATGTTGGCAGGAAGCAGCGTCACTTCTGGCTCGCCCCTCCGGATCTTCACCGCTTATTCCCAAACATTCGGAGCCGGTGCGGGGATCAATTTCATCGATCCGACGGCTCTTTTGAATGGCATTTCTCCCTTCTCCGTCGGGTATCCAGGAGCGCCCTTTACCGATACTCAGTATGAGCAATGGTGCGTTTTCTTCGGCTGTCCCGCGAATTACCCTTTTCCAAACATTGGGAACGCGAACCCATTCACTATCTTCTATAAGATTTGCATGCAGCAGCTAACTCCCCAAGCGATGATCATCGTCCAGCAATTTCTCTTCAATATTAACGACTTTAATAACATCAATTGGCCATTCTATGGCTTGGATGAGTACTACGGCTGGCCCACTAAGTTCTTCTTTATTTACCATCTCTACCCACCAGAGATCGCATATCAGAATTGGCCACCTGAAGGATACTTCTTGCGCAAGCACAATGATTTGCTCCTAGCTCCAAAAAGAGATGCAGAGCGGATGCGTTGGGCGCCTGATGTGGAAACCGATTTGTTCGAGAAATCCACTTATTAGAAAACAAAGATTCAAAACAATCCAGGCTCATATTCTTCTGTTGGTATTAATTTTTTGAGCTAAAAAGACAAATATGCAAAAGTGAATACTCGAGGTGTTCATGCATCGTTTGTCCCTCTCGCTTCTTTACGCGCTTGTTTCAATTTCCACTCTCGAAGCGTTGCCAACTGGCCTTCAGGTTGCTTCCGGCAAAGCCGATCTGAACATTTCTTCGCCAGAAGCGATGGAAGTTCTCGTCGGGAATCAGTCGATCCTCAACTGGCAAGAGTTTTCGATAGAGGCCAATGAAAAAGTCCATTTTGTCCAGCCGGATGTTTCAAGCTGCGTATTGAATCGCGTATTGGGAGAGGATCCGAGTCGGATTTTAGGCTCTTTGCAGGCAAATGGGAAAATTCTTCTGCTCAATCCGCGCGGTATCTTATTCGGAGAAGATGCAAGAATTGATGTAAGCTCTCTCATCGCTTCAACGCTCGATCTACAAGACACTGAATTTTTGGAGCAAGGCGAATGGCATTTCACAGGCGGCTCGGCTGAGAAGATCCAAAATTTAGGGACGATCCGGACCAGCGAGGGCGATCTGGTTTTCTTGGCGCGGCAAGTGGAGAATCAGGGGACATTAGAAGCCCTCAATGGAACAGTCGCCATCGGCGCTGCAG
>CAZXVU010000134.1:0-4754 GCA_964644465.1 uncultured bacterium | reverse complement strand
TTGGACAAGATACCGACTTCGACCGGCTGATTTTAGAAGTGACTACCGATGGAAGAGTCACGCCTGTAGAGGCTTTGACCTTTGGAGCGCAAATCGGGATCCTCCATCTTCAGGTATTCGATTCGATCAAGGCCCATTCGATTCACTTCGATAGAGGAGAGATGCAGGTCAATCGAGATCGCGATGAAGTGCTTCAAAAACTGGCTCTACGAATCAATGAAATCGAGCTGTCCGTCAGATCGACGAATTGTCTGGCGAACGCCAATATCGACACGATCGGCGAATTGGTCGTAATGCCAGAGTCGGAAATGCTCCGGTTCAGAAACTTCGGCAAGAAATCTTTGACTGAAATTAAGCAAAAGCTTGACGAACTTGGACTTTCTCTCGGAATGGACTTAAGCAAATATGGAATCAACCGCGATAACATCAAGCAAGTGATCCAAAACTATCTACAAGAAAAGGCGGGAGCCCCTGAATTATGAGACACGCAAAACGGACATTTAAAGTCGGACGCACTGGATCCCACAGAAGCTGCATGCTCTCCAACATGATGAAGTCTTTGATCGAAAACGGAAGGATCGTCACTACCGTAGTCAAGGCGAAAGAGTTGAGAAGACATGCCGAGCAGATGATTACTTTGGCTAAAAAAAATACGCTGGCATCCAAGAGAAACGCGATTGCAAAGTTAAAAATCGCGTTCAACCCCCTCACGTCCAAAGAAGCCCGCAAAGCGAAAGGCGGCGACAAGAGCTCTTATACGAAAGATCGCTTAGTGATCGATAAGCTCTTCGGCGAACTAAGAGAAAGATTTTTAGCTCGGAACGGAGGCTACACGAGGATTATCCGCAAGGATACCCGAATCGGCGATAGCGCTCCCACATGCTATATTGAGTATATCGAATAATTTGAGGAAATTTTTCCTCCTTAAGCCGCTTGAGAATCAGAGATTTTCGAGCGGTTTTTTCTTTCTTTACATCCTGGCAAAAATGGGGTATGATTAGTTTTTTTTAGGGTCCAAAGTTGCTCTAAGAGAGGTACCAGAATGATCAAGAAAATCGCTATTAATGGGTTTGGCAGGATTGGAAGGCTTGTATTGCGCATAGCCTTGAACAATCCCCATTTGCAGGTAGTAGCGGTCAACGATCTCGTCCCGCCTGACAATCTCGCCTATCTCTTCAAACATGACACCGTCTACGGCAAATTCCCGAAATCAGTTTCTTCTGAAAAAGAAGCTCTCATCATCGATGGGAAAAAAATCGCAGTTACGGCTGAAAAAGACCCTGTACAGCTTCCGTGGAAAAAATATCAAGTCGATTATGTAGTCGAATCGACCGGTCGGTTTACCCATCTGGAAGATGCGAAAAAGCACATTCAGGCCGGCGCCAAAAGGGTCGTGATTTCTGCGCCCGGAAAAGAAGATATGCCCACGTATGTGATGGGCGTAAACCACACGCATTACAATCCGCAAAAGGATTTTGTCCTTTGCAACGCATCCTGTACTACAAACTGTTTAGCACCTCTGTGCAAAGTCCTTCTCGACAATTACGGCATCGAAGAAGGGCTGATGACAACAGTTCATTCTCTGACGGCCACGCAGCCAACCGTCGACGGCCCCTCTCAAAAGGATTGGAGAGGCGGTAGGGCTGCCGGCCACAATATCATTCCTGCCTCAACGGGAGCCGCCAAGGCAGTCACCCTTTGTTTGCCTGAATTAAAAGGCAAACTCACTGGCATGGCCTTCCGTGTTCCGACCTTGGATGTTTCCGTGGTCGATCTCACAGTGCGTCTATCACGGGACACTACCTATGAAGAAATCGGCAAGGCAATGGATGAAGCCGCAAAGACCAATATGAAAGGCGTCCTCGCAACGACGGATGAACAACTGGTCTCTTCGGATTTTATCGGCAATCCTCATTCCTGCATTTATGACAAGTTAGCTGGAATCGGACTCAATAGCCGTTTTTATAAATTAATCGCTTGGTATGACAACGAATTGGGCTATTCGAACCGCGTTGTCGACCTGCTGGAGTATATGGGATCGAAAGAATGAAATCGTCAAAGGCCCTCGAACCGATTCGATGCTCCATTCGCAAACCCTTAAATATGGAAATTATCAGTGAACTTTACACGAGAACCTATCATCGAAACAGTGATCACCCCCCGCGAAGGATGCAAATTAGTCGTCCGTAGCAGCAAAGGGAACGGTCAAGAAGATTATTTCGTCGATGCAGTGGAAGTGGTCTCTTTCGGCCATTCCTTTTTCTTCCGTTCGTCGGAGAGGCCCAAATCTTTTTTGGTCCCAGTCAGCGACTATGAAATCCTCGAATTGAAAGAAACGAGAATGATCCTCAAGAATGTCTCTACCGAGCGTTCTATCAAGATAGGAGGCGGCCGGGAAGCAGCACCTCCCAGGCCTCACCGGGAAAGCGCCGCTCCAGAACCCCGAGAAGATGGCGCTTCCGAAGAACGTTATGCCGGCTCTGAACAGCATAGATCGGACCAGAGACCTGATCAGAGACAAGAGCAGAGTCCAGACCAGAGGTCAGATCAGAGACCAGACCAGAGACAAGATCAACGCTCCGACCGTTCCCCAGGCAAACGAGACAAAAGGCGCCGAGGCCGCCGTGGAGGCCGCGATCGAGACAGGCATGAACCGCATTCTCAAGAAGTGCGCGAACACTCTCAAGAAAAGTCTCCTCAGCCTAGCGAATCCGCTGAAAACGTTCCTCAAGAAGCGATGAGCGAAGAGCCAAAAGCTCCTTCCTACATCTCGAAACTCTTTCCTCCGCCCCCCACGCTGATCAAGGATTCCCTCAGCCGCTACAAACCAGCCGAACCCGAAACCTCTTGAGAAGGGGACGTGATCCTCAAAGAGGAAAGCCTTTCTTTTGAAGAATCGATTTACGATCATCCTTCCCCTGGGGAAAAAATCAAAGACTCTGAAGAAGAAACCCCCGAGGAATAACCAACACTAGGCAGCCCCCCTTCCCCCTCCCCTATCTTGGGGGGCTTGCCTCTTTTCTCCCTCTCCGTTTAAACTAATCGATCGTTTTTCTGCTTGGATGGTGGAATGGTAGACACTGGGGACTTAAAATCCCCTGGGTGAATAACCCGTGTGGGTTCGAGTCCCACTCCGAGCATTTTTTTGCGCAGCAAAAAAAGCGCAGGAGCGAGCCAACGTATTGGCTCGCGGGTGGGACTCGAATTTCGAGCTTCGCTCGAAATCGCCGCCCCGGGAGCAAGCGCGAAGCGCTGCGCGAGGGGGTCCCTACTCCGATAAACCGAAATGATCGCCGCCACGGCAGCATGGGCCGCAGGCCCAGCGCGAGGGGGTCCCTACTCCGAGCATTTCATAGAGAAAAATCCCTCAAAATATCCGATCCAAACTGTCCTTCTCGTCCCTTTATGGGTTCATAGGTTCTTTTTGTCTGATTGCTTATGTAAAAACTGTGTGAGCAGTGGGTTCACTTCATCGGGTGTTTCTTCTTGTGGCGCATGTCCGCAGAAAGGAATAGTCACTTGCTCCGCATGGGGAAAATCTTCTAAAAGGTAGGCGAGATGAGATACGGGAATCCACTCATCCTGTTCACCCCAAATGAGCAAAATTGGCATTTTCATTTGGGCATATGATTGGCGAAGCTGTTGCAAGAGGTCTTGGTCGAAAGAGCGTAAAATATTTACCACTACCTCCCTGCTTCCCTCCATTTGATAGGGGAGCCAATAAGCATCAATTTGATCTTCAGTGATTTTCTCGGGATCGTAATAGATTTTTTTGATTGCTTGGTGAACAAGATTGCGACTAAAAAAAGGAATTGCCAACTTGCCAAATGTTTTACCCACAGAATATAAGAATGGCATTTTGACTGGGTAGGCCAGAGGATCAATTAAAACCATAGATGAGATTTTTTCAAGGCTATTTTCAGCAAGAGCTAGGGCAACAGCGCCCCCCATCGAATTAGCTATCACATGGGTTTTTTGAATGCCTTTTGCCTCGAGAAAATCTTCGATTTGCTCCCGATACAGTTCAATCGAGTATTCAGTTTCGAGCGGTTTGTCGCTTAAGCCAAACCCTAAAAAGTCGATAGCCCATACATGGAAGCCTTCTTGAGCGAGTAGGTCTATCTGGTTTTTCCAAGTAAACGTATTGGCCCCAAATCCATGTAGAAGTACTACGTGCTGCTGCCCCTTCCCCCTTTCTACATAATGAATGCGTCCCTTTTCCCAGGGCCAAAATGTCTTATCGTTTTGGATGTGTTGCAATGCTACCTGATCCAAGGTGTAGTGGTAACTACAAGCGCACATTGTAACACATATTAACAAGTAATATATTGGTTTCATTTTAAAATAAAAAGTTGAATCAAATGATAATAAAATGGACAATAAAAATCAAACAAATCACAATATTCCTTTTGTCTAAAAGAGGAATTTGTATGAAAAGCAAAACGACAAAACGTAAGCTCTGGATTTCAGCGATGATAGGCATAATGGGCCTAACATCTGGATGTTCTTGGTTGCTTGGTGGCCTTGGTGGCATGGGTGGTGGCCCTGGTCGTCCCTTGCGCATACAGGGGAATTCTGTAATGGGAGAAGTATACTTAGCCGAAGGAAGCCAATGGGCAAAAGGTCAACGACCAGACCCTTCTCAGTTGGATGAGTCTACGCGCGCAGCCTTGGAAGCTTTATGGCTTCATGATGCTCGTGGAGAACATGCATCCATTCCTGCTTTTTCTCGTATTTCTTGGCAGCTCGCTATG
>CAZXVU010000133.1:0-4794 GCA_964644465.1 uncultured bacterium | reverse complement strand
TGGGCCGTCAATGGGAGCGAGCGGTTGCACTTCCGTTTAAAGAGCCGCCATTCTGAGCTCGCCCTCACGCAAAAAAAAGACAAAGTGGAAGCGATCGAGTTTTTGCAAGACATCGACTGCTGGGTCCAGGATGAGGTCGACAGAGCGAATTCCCTGCAGCAGATCCGCACATTGACCGCTGAGGAAGGGATCTATTATTTTCCCTCGCACAAATTCATCGCCCAACACGTCAACCTCGCTTTTTTCCGCCTTCCGGGGACGGAGCTTCCGTTGGTTTTGTTTCCGGAAAAGCCGTTCTTGACTGGCGTCGCGCGTGAAATGAGCTTCGCGGCCACCAGCAAAACGCCTACGTTCACAGCGTATCATCTGCAAGCGCAGTTCGATCCGCAGCGAGGTTTGCCATGATCCCGCTATTGCTCGCTCTTTGCTACAATCTCTCGGCCACGCAAGCCGATTACGACGGAAAAACTCTGTCGTTTAATGGCAAGTTCCAAATCACGCATCCGATGGGGCGTATCTCTGCGGAAAAAGCAACTCTGCAGAATCTGCAGTTGCACCGCCAAACAAAAGCCTCGCAGCTCACTCTTGAGAACAACGTTGAAATCGAAGTCCCCGACGGCAAAACTCCCTTTACCATCTCTGCGAAGCGAGCCTTTTGCGAACTGCTCCCCAATACGATTTTTTCGATCTTCCAGTTCCAAGAACTGTTTTTCTACGATCAGGTGGAGATCCGCACTTTAGCAAACCTCTGCGCTCGGGGAGGATCTGCTGTTTATAAGCTTGGGACGCTGCTTCTGTTCCCTTCTTTGCCCACAAACCATTGCCAGCTTGTCCGGGGAGAAGATCGGATCGACGCCCATGAAATCCGCTTCGATCTTCCCAATGAGACGCTCCTCTGCGAGGCGCCGCAAGGCGTCTTGCATCAAGGCCCTCTTTATTTCTCAGCGAAAAAACTGATCTGGCACAAAAAAGAAAATACTCTCGAACTTCTGCAAAACGTCCGGCTGCAGCAAAATAGCCTTCTCTGCATCGAGGGCGATCATGGATCGGTCACTTGCCTTGAAGAATTTGAGCCGGACACGCTCACTCTTAAAGGAAATATCCGCCTGATCTCAACGCGCATCCAAGACAAAGAGAGTTTTGCCTCCGCAGATACGATCACCTACCACCCTGCAGATAAGACGCTCGTTCTCTCGGATGCGTCTCCGAAGCGGGTCCTCTTCTGGCAAGAGGGGCTCTATCTCAGCGCGCCTGAAATCAAGATCCATCTTCTCACTAAAGCCGAGTCGATCGAAGGGATCGGAGATGTCCATTTTGCGTTCGATCCTCAAGAAAAAGACTTTTTCGAAACCCTTTTCTCAAAGTACTTATGAGCTTATTAGAAGTTAGAAACCTCGTGAAGAATTTTTCCGGCAAACCGGTCGTCAATGGACTCTCATTCACGGTCAATCAAGGCGAAGTGGTCGGACTCCTCGGCCCGAACGGCGCTGGCAAGACCACAGCTTTTTACATGACCGTCGGCCTCATCCATCCCGATCAGGGCGAGGTGTATTTCAAAGACCAGAACATCACATCATTCCCCATCCACATGCGCGCTAAAATGGGCCTCGGCTATCTCGCACAAGAGCCCTCTATTTTCCGCTCCATGACTGTCGAAGATAATATCCTCTGCATCTTAGAAACGCTTCCGCTCTCCAATACCCAAAAAGAAGCCCGCACGACGGAGCTTCTCAATGAGCTCCATCTCGAACATCTACGGAAGAAAAAAGCGAGCAGCCTTTCCGGCGGAGAACGAAGACGCCTCGAAATCACCCGCGCGCTCGTCACGCAGCCCTCGCTACTCCTCCTCGACGAGCCGTTCGCGAATATCGATCCACTCGCCGTCGCCGATGTGAAACACCTCATCCGGATGCTCAAGCAAAAACAGATCAGCGTCCTGATCACCGACCACAACGCCCGAGAGATCTTCTCGATCGTCGACCGGAGCTATCTCGTTCAAGAAGGCAAAGTGCTTCTCACCGGAACGGTCGATGAACTCATCGCCCACCCCGAAGCGCGCCGCAGCTACTTCGGCGAAGACTTTAAGTTGTAGAACGGACGAATAGTTTTAAGCCCTTCTGCTCAACTTTTATTTCTTTTTGCAACGTATCAATGGCCTTCAAAACTTCGATCACCGGAAGCGTAACCAAACAATCGCTCATTTTGCTTCCGCCGCACCCATCTTGATAGCAAGGCCTGCAGCTGAAATTCTGCGCCACGATGCGCGCATGGGGATTGCGCCAGGGACCCCAAGTCACTTCTGAGGTCGGCCCCCAGATCGCAACTACTGGTTTCTTCAATGCGCTTGCCATATGGAACGGCACCGAATCGACGCAGACTAAATACTCGCTCAATTGGATCAATGCAGCCAGTTCCTTTAAAGAGATCTCGCCTGCCAAATTGACCACATCCAATCCTTTTACAATCTCTTCCACCATCGCCTTTTCATCTTTGTCAGGGCCCGATGTGAATACTAACTTTTTGCCCCGCCGGATCAACTCTTCAGATAACTTGCGCATCTTTTCCGCAGGCCAACATTTAAAACGCCATCGCGATGTAGGATGGATCAAAACGAATCCCGATCCCACCCTCTCTTTCATCTTCTCTTTATCCCCATCCGCCACATGCAAGAACAAGTCCCTTTCTTCCCATGCTGGGAAAATGCCGATCCGCCTCACCGCGTCTAAATTCCGCTCCACCGTATGACGTAATGAAGGACAGCTTTTAACAACATGCGTTAAAATTTTCTTTTGCCATTTGCCCTTTGGCTCGAACCCAACCCGGATTGCCGCTCTGGACCACTTGGCAGCCATAGCCCCCCGGTCCCCTTCGGTCAAATTAATGACCAGGTCGTATTGCTCCGCCCTAATCCCCCTTAGCATGCTCCATTCTTTGCCCAGCCGCTTCAAAAGACCCAGCTTCTTCCATTTCCGGTCATATCCAATCAACCCATCGATCGCAGGGTGCCCCTGAAGCATCGGAATCGCCTCCGAATAAATGTAAGCATCTATTTGAGCCACAGGCATTGCCTTCCTTAAAGCGCTAAAGACAGGCCCTGTTAACAGGACATCCCCCAGCTGCCGCAGCTTGACGACAAGCACTTTTTTAACATTATTTAGAGCTGGATAGTCCCCATAAGTCATTTTTTTACCTCTTTTAAGAACCTGTCCTAATAAAATTTTTCGTCGAGTTTTTGGATTATTTTGGCCGCTTTTCGACTTTAAACTTGGGGGGCTATATACACTGTCGATATTGCCCCCCACGATTTTAATCGAAAATCGGCTCAAAAGAACCGAAAAATCGACTGAAATATTTTTATTAGGATAGGTTCAAGGAGTGATTTTAAATTTTTTCGGACATTTTTCAATAGAACTTCGTGAGATTTATTACAGCCTGGTTTACAATGTCACTACAAATTACCTTATTGGAGAACCTCATGGCTCAAACAACAACACAAACTTTGGAGCAAACGCTTTCTATCATTAAACCGGATGCAGTCGGCCAAAATATGATCGGCAACATCATTGAGTATTTTGAGCGAGAAGGACTCAACGTTGTCGCTGCCAAAATGATGCATCTTTCAGAAGAACAAGCAAAGACTTTCTACGCCATCCATAAAGAACGCCCCTTCTTCAAAGAACTCGTTGAGTTCATTACCTCCGGTCCAGTCCTCGTGATGGTCCTCGAAGGAGAACACGCCATCGCGAAGAACCGCCAAATTATGGGCGCGACCGATCCTTCCAAAGCAGCTCCAGGTACTATTCGCGCAGACTTTGCCACCAGCATCGAACGCAATGCCGTCCACGGATCCGACAGCTCACCAACTGCAAAGAGTGAAATTCAATTCTTTTTTAAACCGAACGAGATATTTCCTCGTTCATAACCAAGAGAATTTCTATGTTTAAAGCAGCTATCATTGCTCTTTCTCTTCTCGCAGCATGTCCAGATTGCAAACTCCAAGCCGCATGCCCGGATTGTAAGATCCTCGCTTTCTGCCCAGATTGCAAGATCCCACTCGCTGCCTGTCCTGACTGCAAAACTCCCGCAAAAGCTCCAGTAGAACAAACTCTCGCGATCATCAAGCCAGACGCTCTCGATTCCCATTCTGAAATCGAAGCCTATTACACCAACGCCAACCTTAAAATAATCGCTTCTAAAACGCTCCAACTCACACAAGAGCAAGCTGAAGACTTCTACTCCGTCCACAAAGACAAGCCCTTCTTCTCCGACCTCGTCTCCTACATGAGCTCCGGCCCTGTAGAAGTTCTCCTTCTCCAAGGTGAAGACGCTGTAGCCGTCAACCGACAAGTCATCGGCTCCACGAACCCCCTATCTGCTTCCCCAGGCACCATCCGCGCTGACTTCGGCACAGACATCCAGCACAACGCCGTCCACGGATCTGACAGCCTAGATAATGCCAAAAAAGAAATCGCTTTCTTTTTCTCTAACGACTTGGCAAAATCCAACTAACTACAAGGGGGCGCACTCCGCCCCCCACCCTTATGAAAGAAATCAAAGACCTTCAACTCAAATACCGCGACTTCATCGCAGCCCGCAATTGGGAACAATTTCATTCCCCTAAAAATCTCTCCGCAGCCCTCTCCGTCGAAGCATCTGAACTCGTCGAGATCTTTATGTGGCTCACCGAGACCCAATCCCTCACCCCCGAGCGCCTCCAAAACACCCGCGCGACGAGATGGCGGACATCTTCCTCTATCTCATCCGCCTCGCTGATGTCCTTAACATAGACCTCAT
>CAZXVU010000132.1:0-4882 GCA_964644465.1 uncultured bacterium | reverse complement strand
AAAGAGTCTTCTAAATTTGCAATATCTGAAAACAAAGCGAGAGCGGGCAAAAGGCAAGCGATCGGTAAAAAGAATCGGAACGATCTTTTCATTCGCTGTTCAGGTCCATTGAGTTTGCAGCTTGCTTAGTGGGATTTTAATTTTTCCTTCACAGACTTAAAAATGAAGACATTTTCCTTAGCTAGGAGCTTCTAAGCAAGAAAAATTTTCAAAGGTACAATTAGAATTCGAATCCGTCTGGGAGACGGGTTCCTGCGGTTACGATAATGATTCCATCGCGGACGAAAATGCCGTCCTTGCTTTCATATTGTTCGAGTTTTTTGCGGTTGATGAGCTTGACATTGTTTCCAATATTGACATGCTCATCGATGATCGCTTTTTCAATCAGGCAATTTTCACCGATTGAAAATTCTTCAGAAATAGATTTGTCCATATGAGTGGGCGGCAGATAAAAATGATTCCCCATCATGACTGTATCGCGAATGATCGTCCCTCGCTTGATGTGGGAGCGAAGCCCAATGATGCTATGGGTGATCTCTTCCGCCTCAATGATGCTTCCTTCGCAAATGATCGACTCAGTGATTTTAGTGCACTTGATTTTGGGACCTGGCAAATAGGTGGGGCGGGAGTAGATGGGATTTTTCTCATCGTAAGTATTCAGGCCTTTATTGGAATTCGTCAGAAGGAGATTGGCCTCATAATAAGAGGCGACAGTTCCAATATCTTCCCAATATCCGCAATATACGAAGGCGGATGTTTTGCCGCTCTTCACAGCCGTAGTGATTAAATGATACCCAAAATCATGGCGGTGGTCTTTTTCTAAAAGGGCGATCATCGCTTCTCTTTTAAAAACGTAAATTCCCATCGAACCTAAATAACAGGGGCTTTTATGAGGCTTGATCTTGCACTGATGGAAAAAAGAGTCTTCAAGACGAAATTTTTTCAAAATGTCTTTTTCTTGAGGCTTCTCGACAAAATCGATCACAGTATTATTTTCATCCATTTTTAAAATGCCCATCCGATGGGCTTCTTTTTCAAGGACAGGAAGAGAAGCAATGGTAAGGTCTGCCTTTTTTGCCTGGGCAAATGCAAGCATATGCTTGAAGTCGATATTATAGAGTTGGTCGCCAGATAAGATGAGAAAGTAATCCGCGGGAGATTTGAGGAGGGTAGGGAGACTTTTCCTCACTGCATCTGCTGTTCCGGCAAACCAATCTTTCTCCCCTTTTTCATTGATTTGAGGAGTGAGGACATCGACGGAACCTGGATTGAAGGCATCGAAATGATACGTTTGGTTGATATGATGCTGCAATTCTCCTGAAAGATATTGGACGATCACAAAAATCTGCCGGAAGTCCGAATTGATCGAATTGGAAATGGGAATATCGATCAATCGATACCGTCCCCCGTAAGATACAGCCGGTTTGGAGTGGTGGATTGTCAAAGGGTGTAGGCGAGTGCCTTGACCGCCAGCGAGAATGACGGTGGCAACTTGTATAGGTTGTTTGCGCATCAATACCTATCCGCAACATAGGAATTGAGGATTTATGGGGCAAGAGGAAGAATTTATATTTTATATAGAGCTTTGGGACCTGGGCCGAATCTCCGGAAAAGATAGTCTCTCACCCCTCGAAGAGAAGCGCGCGCTTCCTTTTTTTCACTCCCTTTCAGGGCGTCTCGGACAAGATAGCGGATTTGCGGAAGGATCACTTTGCGGATCAGGCGGATATATTCTTGGCGGGGAAGATTCCGCTCCATCCAGAAAAGACGATTCCGCCAATAAAAGTAGAGCCACATGGGGCCTCTTTTCCCTCCGATGAATGAACGGGAAATCTTATGCCAGACTTTCGCTGCAGGAACATAAAGGCATTGATAATCAGCCTTTTTGAACCTCCAGCAAAGGTCCACTTCTTCCCAATTCAGAAAAAACCGAGGCTCCATAAGTCCGACTACCCGAAGGGCATCGGAACGAACAAAAAAAGCACACCCGCAAACATAGCCGGTAGGCTCGACGCCCCGTTTTTCTATTTCGCTCTCATCGCGGTTCGCATCGCGGTGAAAAAATGTCGCCTCGCGGGGATGCCACTCGCCACCTCCATACCAAAGCACAGAAGGTTGATCGTAATAGTAGATCTTCGGTCCCAAGACGGCAGCTTCTGGATATTTTTCAGCGGCATCTTCTAAAAGTGAAAGGGTGTCTTCGCGCAGTACAGCATCGTTGTTTAAGAGAAAAATATATTCAGCGCCATTGTTCATGGCAGCTTGGATAGCTCGGTTATTTCCTTCGGCAAACCCTAAGTTCTCTTTATTTTCTATATAGTTTGCAAACGGGTAGGCGTTCCGTATTTTGTCGAGGGAGCCGTCAGTGGAACCGTTATCGGCGACAAAGACATCGAAACTCGGGTGCCGGGAAGCATAGACCGATTCCAAACATTCAAGCGTATCGGGAGCGTTATTCCAATTGAGTATGATGACAGAAATCTTAGGTCGATTCGATCGCATGGGCTGAGCCGGGTACAAAAAGGTTTGCATTGTAGCTGGACCGGACAAAGGGGCCGCAATACATATGCCTGACTCCCAGCTTCAAGCCATACTCTTCATAAGCCTTGAACTGATCTGGATGGACGAAGGCCTTCACCCTGAGCTTTACCCGGGTAGCTTGAAGATATTGCCCGATCGTAATGATGTCGCAGCCTGCTTGAGCCAGATCGGAAATGGTCTCTTGAACTTCCGATTCGGTCTCTCCTAGCCCCAGCATGATCCCCGATTTGACAAAGATCGTTTTCCCCGACTGCTTCGCATGTCTCAAGATCGTTAATGTTCGGTCGTATTCCGCTTTGTGGCGCACACGTGGAGAAAGAGAGCGGACGGTTTCGATATTGTGATTGAAGATCTCAGGTCTTTCTTGAAGAGCGATGTCGAGCGCAGATAAATCTCCGGAAAAGTCAGAAGTGAGAAGTTCGATGGTGACTCCGGGATTTTCTTTCCGCACTTCTCGGACGATCGCTGCGATGTGGGAAGCTCCTTTATCGGCAAGATCATCGCGAGCGACCATTGTAATCACAACGTGTTTCAGTCCAAGTTCGCGGACAGAATAGGCAATTCTTTGCGGTTCGTCTTCTTCAGGCGCTTTTGGAGTTTTGCTAAAGTCGATGGAGCAAAAGCCGCAATTGCGCGTGCATTCTTTTCCGAGAGCTAAAAAAGTAGCTGTTTTTTTGGTGTAGCATTCAAGGCGGTTGGGACATTTCGCCTCTTCGCAAACGGTATTGAGGTTATATTTCTCAATGATGGCGTTTGTTTTAAAGATTTGGCCGCCTGTAGGCAGTTTGCGATGGAGCCAAGAAGGAAATCTGCCTGTTCCTTCTTCTGGGTTTTCGGGGAGTATGTTTAGCTTTTGGCTCATCTCTTTATCTTTGGAGGGAAATTAATCGGCGTTTCATTGGCAATCAGAGCTGCCTCATGCCACGCCTCGGCAAGCGTCGGGTGGGCATGGATCGTATCCATAACCGACTCTAACGTGAGTTCGTTTTGGATGGCAAGCGCCATTTCTGCAATGAGATTGGACGCTTCATGGCCGATTACAATGGCCCCGAGGATCTGCCCTGTTTTTTTATCGGAGATAATTTGCGCAAACCCATCGGTTTCCATCGCTGCCTGCGCTTTTCCAAGAGCTTGGAAAGGAAACATGCCAGTCGTTGCAGTATAGCCTGCTTTTTGGGCTTGTTCGAGAGTGAGCCCTACAGTTGCGATTTCGGGAGCAGTGAAGACGACGGCAGGCACAGCTTCATAGTGCACTCTCATTTCTAAGCCGACTGCATTTGAAGCGGCGACAATTCCTTGATGAGAGCCTACATGGGCAAGCATCCATTTTCCCGTCACATCGCCGATCGCATAAATGCCGCGCACTTCGGTTTCCATTTTGTCATCCGTCTCCAGAAAACCTCTGTCTGTCGTTTTCAGTCCCGCGTTTTCGAGTTTGAGACCTTCTGTGTAGACTTTTCTGCCAACAGAGACGAGGGCTAAATCCGCATCGACCGTTTTTCCATCTGCCAGGGTGATGTGGACATTGCTTTTTTTATTCTCGATGCTTTGCACCATCACATTGGTTTGGATGTTGACTCCGCGTGCGGTGAACGATTTCGTCATAAATTGGGCGATTGTAGGCCCTTGCGCTGTGAGGATGGAAGGAAGGGCTTCAAGGATGGTTACTTTTGTTCCGAGTTCCGCAAAAAGAGAAGCGAACTCGCAGCCGATATAACCTCCGCCGACGATTGCAAGACTCTCCGGAACTTCCGTTAGTTCGAGGATCGAAGTGGAGTTTAAGATCCGTTCATGATCGCAAGGGAATGCTTTGATATCGAGAGGAATGGAGCCTGTGGCGATGATGATCTTATCCGCTTGGACAAAGACATTGTCATGGCCCATGATCTTTAAAGAACGAGTTGATTCAAATTCAGCATTTCCGCGGTAGATGGTAATTTTATTTGTTTTAAGAAGGCCCTCAAGGCTGGTCCTGATTTTAAAGACCACAGAGTCTTTACGTTTTTTCATTTGTTCATAATGGAATGAGACTGGACCGGTCATGATTCCGAAGTCAGCTGCTCTTTTCACTGTGTGGAGGACAGTGGTATTTGCGATCAGAGTCTTCGTAGGAATACAGCCGACATTGAGACAGCATCCGCCCATCAGCCCTTTTTCAATCAAAGCGACCGACTTTCCCATTTGCGCTGCTTTTATGGCCGCCACGTAGCCAGCGGGCCCTGAGCCAATCACAGCGATATCGTGTTTTTTCCGTTCGGTCATGAGTCTTTCCTTTTTTTCATCGATTTTATCCTACGGGAGAAATAGGAAAATAGGAAAAAAAGTGGGTCGCATCTATACT
>CAZXVU010000131.1:0-4884 GCA_964644465.1 uncultured bacterium | reverse complement strand
TGAAAAGATGGCGCGTAGTTGAGGTAGTATGATTCAACAAGAAACCGATTTAGAAGTAGCTGACAATACCGGTGCAAAACGAGTCCGATGTTTTAAAGTTCTCGGTGGAACGCGCAAAAGATATGCACGTGTAGGCGATATTATCGTATGTGCAATTAAAGAAGCGGATCCAAAGGGAGCTGTTAAGAAAGGGGAAGTCGTTAAAGCAGTCGTCGTTAGAACGAAAGGCTATATCCGCAGAAACGACGGTTCTCTGCTCCGATTTTACGATAATAGCTGCGTGATCATCGATGATAAGAACAACCCGCGTGGAACACGTATTTTTGGACCGATCGCTCGCGAAGTGCGCGATGGCGGATTTGTCAAAATTAGTTCCCTAGCCCCAGAGGTTATTTAGTATGAGCAAATGGATACGAAAAGGCGATCGCGTTTTAGTCATCGCAGGAAATGACAGAGGTAAATCTGGAGAAGTTTTATCTCGCAGCGAAGACCGGGTGCTCGTTCAAGGCATTAATGTAAGAAAAAAGCACATGAAGCGGACGCAAGAGACTCAAGGCGGACGCATTGTTGAAATGGAAGTACCTGTTCACATTTCCAATGTTTGCCTCTGCAGCAAAGAGGGAAAGCGGCTCAAAGTGCATGTGAAACATGAAACAAGCGGCCAAAGAGACCTAGTCCACAAAACAGGGACCAAAGGAACCGTTCACCGCTCAGTAAGAAAGGCGAAAAATGTCTAGGCTATATAAGAAATTCAAAGAAGAAATAGCGCCTGAGCAAAGAGCGCGCCATGCAGACCGCAGCCCTATGGAGCTGCCTGTATTGAAGAAAATCGTCATCAGCATGGGCCTTGGAGATGCGCTGAAAGATAAAAACGCTTTGTCAGAACACAGCGAAGAGCTAGCGCTTCTTTCCAGCCAGAAGCCTATTGTGACCCGCTCCAAAAAAGCGATATCCAATTTCAAACTGCGCGAAGATCAGCCTGTTGGGCTTATGGTTACGCTGCGTGGAAAAAGGATGTATGACTTTTTAGATCGTTTCTGTAACATCGTAGCACCACGAATTCGCGACTTTCGCGGATTCAATAAGAAGGCCGATGGAAGAGGCAATTATAGTTTCGGGATTAACGATCAACAGATCTTCCCCGAAATCAACCTCGACAAAGTGAAAAGAACGCAGGGTATGAACGTAACGCTCGTAACCACTGCACAGAACGATGATGATTGCATAGAATTACTGACCCTTTTGGGCTTCCCATTTAAGTAAGAGAGAGAAATATGGCATTTAATGATCCCATTGCTGAATTGTTGACCAAGATACGCAATGCGAAAGGAGCACAACATCGATACGTCGATCTGAGCTTCAGCAAAATGAAGGTCAAAATTCTAGAAATCCTCAAAAATCACGGATTTATTGAGAATTTCTTAGTCAATGAAGAGAAACATAAAATTCGCGTATTCTTGCGCTACACAAAAAGCCGGGAATCGGTTGTTCACGGATTGGATCGCGTTTCTAGAAGCGGCTTAAGACGTTATATTGGCTACGACAGAATCCCACGCGTCTTTAATGGAATGGGAATTGCCATCATGTCTACTCCTAAAGGAGTCATCGATGGAGAAACCGCGCGCAACTTAAAAGTCGGCGGCGAACTGCTATGTACAGTTTGGTAATATTGAAGGAATAACACAATGTCAAGACTTGGAAAGACCCCAATCACTGTACCTAAAGGCGTCGAAGTGAAGCCCGGCAAAGATGGCGCACTTTCGATTAAAGGCCCCAAAGGTCATTTGGAAATGAAACTTCCTGCTGGTCTTCATGTTAAACATGAAGGGCAAATGCTCATCCTTGAGTGCGATGAGAAAGTTGTGCCGCAGAAGTCCTTTCACGGCCTTTATCGCTCGCTCCTGAAAAATAATGTCCAGGGCGTAGCTGAAGGTTATGAAATCAAACTGACTCTCATCGGCGTTGGATATCGTGCTAACGTACAAGGTCCAAAACTCGATTTACAGCTCGGATTTTCCCACCCCACATGGATTGAAATTCCGAAAACGATCCAAGTGTCCGTTGATAAAGGGACCACAATTAGCATTAAAGGCGCTGACAAGAAAGAAGTGGGTCAATTTGCAGCAGCCGTACGCGGAATGAAACCACCCGAGCCTTATAAGGGGAAAGGAATTCGTTATGAAAACGAATACGTCCGCAAGAAAGAAGGTAAGGCAGCTAAAGGTAAAGCATAATGGATAAGTCTAAGAAAAATAGAAATAGAGCGCGAAAGAGTCGAGTATTCCGGGTGCGCAAAAACTTGCATGGAAGTGCAGAAAGACCTAGACTCTCTGTATCTAAAACCAATTGCCATATTTATGCTCAACTCATCGATGATGATAAAGCAGTCACTTTGGCAGGATTTGGAACACTCTCTAAAACGAGCTCTGTTAAAAAGAAGTCAAAAGAGACTGCGAGAGAAATTGGGAAGCAGATCGCTGAGCTTGCCAAGAAGCAAAACATCAACTCCGTCATTTTTGATCGGGGTCGCTATAAATTCCACGGTGTGATCGCTGAGCTTGCCAATGGCGCTCGCGAAGCCGGATTGCAGTTTTAATATAGGAAAAGAACATGGCAAAACAACCTGAGAAAAAACGGCAGGAAGATTTCGGAACCGAATTTGAAGAAAAGGTTCTCTATATTAACCGCTGCTCTAAAGTGGTTAAAGGGGGACGCAAGTTCAGCTTTTCCGCACTCATCCTCGTAGGCGATGGCCAAGGGCACGTCGGTTATGGATTTGCAAAAGCCAATGAAGTTTCCGATGCAATCCGCAAAGGATCTGAAGCTGCAAGAAAGAATATCTATACGATCGAGTTGGAAGGATCCACCATTCCTCACGAAGTTTACGTCGAATGGGACGGAGCCAAAATTCTTTTGAAGCCAGCTTCTCCTGGTACGGGAGTTATTGCCGGATCGAAAGCGCGCTCTGTGCTTGAACTTGGCGGAGTGAAAGATGTCGTCGCAAAAAATCTCGGTTCAAGCAATCCGCTCAACCAAGTGAAAGCGATGTTTAAAGCCCTACTTCAATTGAAGAATCGGGAAAAGAACCTTGCTGAACGAAAAGGACACGCACATGCATAGTCTATCACAATTGAAAAACACATCTCGCCCAACCAAGAAATCACGACGCATTGGACGTGGAGTTGGATCAAAACGAGGCGGACATGCAGGACGAGGCGGAAAAGGGGACAGCCACCGCAATGGTTACTGCAAACGTTACGGATACGAAGGCGGTCAAGTACCTCTTTATCGCAAGTTGCCTATTCGTGGATTTACCCGAGGCACATTCGTGAAACCTTGTGCAGCCATTTCACTTTCAACTTTGGAAGAGAACTACAAAGACGGTGAAACCGTTAGCGTTGCTACTCTTCGCGAAAAAGGGCTCATTCCAAGACGTGTTCCCGGCGGAATCAAGATTCTTGCAAATGGCGAATTGAAAAAGAAAGTGAAGATTGAAGCTCATCACTATTCAGAAGCGGCTGAGCAAAAGCTAAAAGATAAAGGCATTTCTTTTACAAAGGTTTAAAACCATGATCGAAGCCATTCAGCGCATCTTTGGTATACCCGAATTGAGAGTCAAGATCCTCTATACCTTGCTGCTCCTAGGAGTTTGCAGAATTGGGGCCTACATTCCTGTACCAGGTGTAAATGCTGATGTTGCGATCAGCCTATTTAAGTTTGCGACTGGAGGAGGCCAAAACCTCTTCCAGCTCGTCGATATTTTTTCAGGCGGAGCCTTTGCTAAGATGACCGTTTTGGCTCTTGGCGTTATGCCCTACATCACTGCATCGATCATTATGCAGCTCCTCATCGCGTTAGTTCCTTCTCTTCAAAGAGATATTCGGGAAGCACCCGATCAGGGACGCCGTAAACTTTCAAAATGGACTCGTTTGGGAACCCTCGTCATTTCCCTTTTCCAATCAGGCCTTTTTGCCAAATATGTAGTGAAAGTTAATTATGCTAGTCCTGGCATCATCGTACCAGAAATCCTAGACGTGCAGCTTTTCGGCATGCCTTGGCTCTTTTATCTGACCGTTATGATCACGATGACCGCAGGCACCCTGCTCCTTATGTGGGTTGGCGAACAAATTAGCGAAAAAGGGGTCGGCAACGGAATTAGCTTGATCATCGCAATCGGTATCCTCGCCTCTTTTCCAAGCACGATCGGCTCTATCCTAAATCAATTGAATTTAGAGTCTCAAGAAGCTGGGCAGTTAACCTTCCCCATGCTGATTGTTCTTTGCGCTCTCTTCATTTTTATTACAGTCGGAACAATTCTGGTCATTCAAGGCCAAAGACGGATTCCTCTCCAATATGCACGACGTATTGTGGGACGCCATGAAGTGCAAGGAGGGAACTCCCATATACCACTTAAGGTCAATTATGCTGGAGTAATCCCAGTGATCTTTGCTTCGTCTCTCCTTATGTTCCCTGCAACAATAGGACAATTTTTAGGACGTGGAACCTGGTTGGGCCAACTCTCCAATTATCTTTCACCAGGATCATGGGTCTACATGGCGTTTTATGTAGCGTTGATTCTATTTTTTACTTACTTTTGGACAGCTACCCAATTTAAGCCTGATCAGATCGCCTCTGATATGAAGAAAAATGGCGCATTCATACCTGGAATCCGCCAAGGGAAGCCGACACAAGATTTCTTAGAAGCGACCATGAGCCGCATTACTCTGGCCGGAGCTGTTTTCCTTGCCATCATCGCTATTTTGCCAACATTGGTTGGCCGTTTGATGGGAGTTGATGCAAATATTAGCCAATTTTTTGGCGGAACTTCGCTTCTCATCTTAGTAGGAGTTATTTTAGATACGACGAAACAAATTGAATCTCACC
>CAZXVU010000130.1:1733-4993 GCA_964644465.1 uncultured bacterium | reverse complement strand
TGGTCCCATCGTTGTGCAGTGTAATAATTTACTTTTACAAAATAGCAATTCTTTTCGTGCAAGCGGGGCTCAGATTGGCCATGGACAGATGGATGTTATTAATATTGCTGTTCAAACTTCAAATATAAATGCACCCATTACTGTAACTGCCGGAAATATCGATTTAAACGTTAATCCTG
Source organism: uncultured bacterium (assembly GCA_964644465.1). GTDB lineage: Bacteria > Chlamydiota > Chlamydiia > Chlamydiales > SM23-39 > CAZXVU01. The sequence goes on along the minus strand of CAZXVU010000130.1, from coordinate 4,814 downwards.
CGACATTGCAAACTGTCGCCGTAATTGGCCATGGAAGTAATTCTCAATTAGGTTCTCTTAGGGGGGATATCAATGTCACTTCTAATGGGAATGTTTCTCTTCTTTTTAATAGAGGGATTGGGGGTATTGGGCAAGGTTCTTCTCGGATTGGGCATGGACCGGGATCTGGCAGTATAGGATTTACCATCGCTGTATCGGGAAATATCACTGTTCAGGCAGTCGGAAATGTGACTCTTACAGACTCACCGGCTGGACTAGCCGATAGCAATATTTGCATTGGTCATGAAGCAGGTTTTGTAGGTCTTTTGCAAAGCGATGTTACTGTTATTTCGGGAGGAACTGTTTCTATGATAGGAGCAGTAGCATCATCCGCAGGTGGAAGTAGGAGGATGTCGATTGGCAATTTAACTATTAGCGCGGCTGGCGCTGGACCCTATAGATCCAACACACGAGTCAGTGCATGCTTAGATCTTATCATGACCGTGAATAATGAATCGCTCTATTCATTGGGTATGCCTTTTAATTCTGTTGCACCAGGTGGGGACTTTGGAAATGTAGAAGTAGCGGTCGGAAGAGATATTATAATCACCGCAAATGGGACTGGGGCTGGCGGGAGTGGGGCTGGCTTTATAGGAAACAATTGGGGGTCACAAGCTGGAACTGTGAGCCGAACTTTTGTTGCTGCAGGTAGGAATATCACTATTTCAGGAACTCAGAACGTAGGCATTAGAGCTTTCGGCGATGTAAATGTGGCCAGCGGAGGGAATGTAACTGTGACAGCACTTGGGGCTAACACATCATATATCGGCACTGATAGGGTCTCTTTAATTCCTGGATCCACCACACGTGTTTATGCCGTTGGCAATGTCATTGCGACCAACAGCGCAGCTTCTCGAGCCATTATTGGACGGGCGTTGCTCACAGGAGCCACTTATTCGAATTCTTTAGAGATCCGCGCTGGAGGCGATATCAACCTCTCTGCTCCCATCACAACAGCCAGTCTACCTACATCGGGATCTGTTTTTCTAGAAGCTGATACGAATTTGCCAGTGGGTTCTTTATGGACTTCGGCTGGTGGATTTGTAAATTCTGTCGACACAATCGTTATGACAAACCCAACTGGCGGGGCAGCACTACCGATTCAGCTTTCACCCACTTGTCCTGCTTCTAAGATCTTTGCCAACTCTACTATTATTACCGCGGATGGACTGGGCGGGCTAAGTTTCAATACGGGTACTTTTGGGGGAAATATACTCTTAAGCACAACGGCGGGAAATATCACTTTGCATAGCGCTGCAAAAAATGCCGCAGGCGCCTTGCAATCTGTAACAGTTGGCACAGCGGCAAATAATCCAAATATCCTCACGACGAGCGGCAATATCGATATCTCTGGAAGCAATGCCACCGATTCATTATTAGATGTGATAATCAATAATAATGGCACCGCGGGACAAGGACTTCAAACATCCGGAAGCATTTTTGTAAGAGCGAATCGGAATTTAACAGTCAATCCGAACTCTAGTATTGTAACTACAGGGGCTAAGAATGTCACCCTGACCGCTGGAAATGATCCATTGCTCATTGGCATTCTTGCGATCAATTCTGATGTCACTTCTGCAGGAGGAAATATCCTCCTTCAATCAGGCGCAACCACAGGTTGTTCTAGCCGAATGAGCGGCAGTTCGATCAATCATCTTGCAGGAACGATCAATCCAGGTTCTGGGAACCTCACTGCCAATGCCAATTTCAATATCAATCTATCAAGCCCTGCTGTCCCCAGTATGACGACTTCTACTGGCACATTTCATACATTGGCAGGCAATGATACGACTCTGACAAATACCACCCTCTCAAAAACTGCCGCTGGCGGAGATCTCCTGATGATTTCAGGTCATAATATGACTATGACCAATTCTCATATCGATGGAACTCTAACTATTGTGACTCTAGTCGTCGATAATTGCTTTCCAGTTTCCCCTTTAATCGGTCCAGGAGCCTTTATTATGGATGCTCCCAGCACGATCCTTGGAGATCCTAGGATCTTCACAGCTCTCCGCCCTCAAAACACCATTAGCGGAACTTTGAACGGCAGCCCCTTTGTACCTGGCGTTCTATTTCAAGATACAGCCACAGAAGTCTGGTGCACCTACTTTGCATTTCCTTTTCCCTATCCTTTCCCAAATCTTGGGCTTCCCTACACAATCTTCTATAAAAACTGCGTAGGACCCATATCAAATCAAGCCAACATTATCGTCTCTCAATTCTTGATCGATCTCCATCCCTTCAATGAATTTCCAGGATGGCTGGAGGAATTTTATTTTATGTTTCGCGGTCAAGGAACAGAGATTGCATCGAGTATGAATGTCTTAGAGAACGAGCCCTTCTATATCCGCAGAAGAGAGCTCAAATTATTCAATCTACCTAAATACTACACGATCATTACCAATGACACCTATCTCGAACGTACAAGAGATGGAGAGCTAAGAGTCGGTGATTAAAGGGTCGGAATTGACCCGCTCTATTGCCCAAGATGTGGCTTGGTTCTAATTCAGCCGTCCCATATAATTTTCGGATCATTTTAAACTAAACAATTAAAACATAACATTAGCTGAGTTCTCGAACCCGGCTTGAGTCAAATAAATCTTAAAATAATAGGTATCTATGATTGCTTTAAGAGCATCTGCATTTATTGGAGTTGATAGCCTGTCATCAACTGTTGTAGTCATTGAACATGGCGACCCAGTTCAAACTGTAACAACAACCGCTTTGAGTAACTCTCACCCCATGGAACGTCAAGTCACAGTCCTAGGTATGGAACATGAGGGAACAAATGCCGCTGTTCGAGTTGCAACATCTGCTTTGGATGACAAGTGCGCTGCGCAACGTCAGGACACAGGCGATGCTATGCAACAAAAAGCGGATTCATTATTGCATAGAAATATCGATGTCACACAAGTACCCATCCCAACAAATAGCTGGAAACATTATGCTAAAGAATGTTTCGACAGAATTTTCTGCTGCTGCTACGGGGCTCAATATGAAGCACGCAAAATAGAACGAGCAGAAGAGAGAGCAGATGCT
>CAZXVU010000130.1:0-1633 GCA_964644465.1 uncultured bacterium | reverse complement strand
CGGGGCTCAATATGAAGCACGCAAAATAGAACGAGCAGAAGAGAGAGCAGATGCTCAAGCTGTTCTTGAAATGCACTAATAACTAATCAGTTTCCGAAGTGCGCTCTCAATATCTTTCTTTTGGGGGAGCACTTCTTCTTCGAGATCTTTGCAATAGGGAACGGGGCAATCTTTGCCCGCAACGCGCATGACAGGCGCATCGAGAAATAAGAAACCTTCTTCGGCAGCTCGGGCTGCCAGCTCTGCGCCAAAACCGCAATTGCGAGCGGCTTCATGGGCGATGAGAAGCTTCCCTGTCTTCCGAATAGATTTGAGAACGGTTTCGAAATCCAGAGGAACAATTGTTCTTAGATCGATCACTTCTACGGAGATATCTTCGTTGCTCAAAGCCTCGGCCGCTTCATTGGCCATGAGGACAGTCATGCCCCAGCCGACAATGGTCACATCAGTACCTTCCCGGACAATATTCGCTTGCCCGAATGGCAATAGCTCTTCAGATCCCGTTTCAGGACGAGCGCAGAAGAGACGCTGGCGATAGAGCGCTTTGTGTTCTAAAAAGATGACAGGATTTGGATCGCGGATCGCTGTTTTAAGAAGCCGTTTGGCATCTGCCGCATTGCTTGGAATCACGACTTTGAGGCCTGGACAATGGCTGAGGTAGGCTTCAGTGCTTTGAGAGTGATAGGGGCCGCCCTGGATATATCCGCCGTAAGGCATCCGGATCACCACGGGGCAATTCCATTCTCCATTCGATCGGTAATAGATGCTGGAGAGTTCATTGAAAAGCTGGTTCATCCCTGTCCAGGAATAGTCGGCAAATTGGATTTCTGCTACAGGCTTATGGAAGCCATCGAAAGAAAGGCCGATCGCTAAAGCGACGATGGTCGATTCGGCTAAAGGCGTGTTGAAACAGCGCGCTTTGCCAAAGCGGTCGGTGAGCGTGCGGGTAATCCCGAAGACGCCCCCTTTTCCATGGGCAACATCTTGCCCGAAAACGACCACTCCAGGATCCCGTTCCATCTCTTCGATCAGAGCATGGTTCAGGGCGTCCATCATGACGATCGATTCGCCAGGCTCTGCTGGAGGCGTATGAGGAACGGTTGTGGGGCAAAATACTTTATCGGCGGCAGCGGATCTCGCTGGAAAAGGAATCTGATCAGCAGCGGCGGCGGCCTTTTCGATAGACTCGAACGCAGTGCGGCGCAGCTCTTCTAATTCCGAAACGGTGAGCCATTTTTGATCGATCAGCCATTTTTCAAAGCGGGCAATCGGATCGCGGCTCTTTTCTTCCAGGATGGTCGCTTCATTCTTATATTTCTTCGGATCGTCGCTGCTGCTGTGGGGAGCGATGCGGGGCACTTTTGCAACGACCAAACTAGGTCCATTTCCAGATCGCGCTTTGAATGCAGCTTGCGTAAGCGCGCCTGTTGTTTGTAGATAATCGCATCCATCGACTTCAAAAACAGAGAGCCCTTCGTAGCCGCGGCACATTTTGACGATTGTACCGCCTGCTGTTTGCTCTTCGATTGGAACGGAAATCGCCCATCCATTGTCTTGGATCACAAAAATAATGGGGATATTGTGGATGCAGGAGAAATTCACCGCTTCGTGGAAATCGCCTTGCGATGTAGCT
>CAZXVU010000129.1:3534-5020 GCA_964644465.1 uncultured bacterium | reverse complement strand
TATGACAAGGAGGCGCCCTGAATTCGAGTCAAGCGAAGCTGGCGCCGAAGCAGCTAAACTTAAAAAGTTTAGCGATGCAGGCGGATCTCGAAGACAGTGGCTGTCCGACGCCATCAGAAACCAAGTTTTAAAGTTATTTGGGTATAAGGTGTGGTTTAATAATACGGACTGAATTAAAATCGCTTCTTATGAAACTATGGCTCTTTTCTTTCCTATTTTGCGCTTCTGTTGTTTTTGGGGCTGATTTGCAGTTGAAAAGCAGGCTCGAAAAGGCAAAAGCCGGGGACTATATAGTGACCGAGTCCAATCAGATGGTCACTGTTTTGGCCATCCGCTCCATGACCCCGTCCATTATCATCGAAGAAATCAGCGCTCCTTCCCAAAACTTAAAGAAACGACCCGATTCCTGGTCTGATTGGATCAAAGCCAAAGCGCCAGGCCATACATCTTGGTCGATGATGGAGATCGATCTCAAAACCGGACAGCTCCTCGAATGCTATTCATTTTCCCGCAGCGCATGGATCCAGCTCTCCAAACAAGAAAGCCTTTTCGCCACCCTTCTTCAATTGCCCTTGAAACCACTCTCCTCCGAAAAACGAAAACGGATCGGCCCTCCTCCGAATCCTGGCGAACTAGACATCCGGAAAATTTGGAATCCTCCGCTCATCTTCGAAGGGCGTAAAATGGACAATGCCCAATTCGATGTGTATGAGACAGATTGGCCCAACGATGGGACCGATCTCTCCGGCAAAACCGTGACTCTTTATTTCGATCATGAAAAAAGACTTCCTCTTCCCTATTGGATCCAAGTTGATACCTCCCATGCAACGGGCAACCTCCGTACAATAGACGCTGGCAAAAACCTCCCCTCTCCTCACAGGTCCTTGCCGAGAAGAGTCCCTCAATTCGTCGGCTCTCCCCAAAAGACTGAAAATGGCCTACGGCTCTCTTTAAAGAGTCCCAAGTATTATCAAGAGTTCGAGCTCTTTGCCATTGATGTGACAACGCGAAAAAAACAGATCTATCCGATCACCCACTCTCTGATTCGCGGCGATGATGAATTTTTAAGCCTCGAGATCAATCATGACGATCTCAAACAAATTCTAGAACCTGACCATCGCTATACTTGGCTCGTCGTCCCTACAGGGCATAGCGAATCGTATACTGAGACTCATAAGCCGTTCGTTTGGACTGACAAAAATTGATTTCATTTTTGCAGAAACTTAATCAAGTTGTGAACATCCCTAACAATCTCTCCCCTCAAAAATCTATCCGCAGAAGAAAATCTGAATCTAAATCCCTCATCCACAAATAATTACACCCGAAAGACAAAAAACATAATATCCAGATTTTCAATGTCTTAGTCATTTGGACCTGTGAGTTATGAACAAACCTTCCACATCTGTAAAGTCATTTGGAGCGAGCGACATCAAAATGATAAAAATGATTTAATGATATGAAGGATGAAAAACAATTTTCGCACAGC
>CAZXVU010000129.1:0-3434 GCA_964644465.1 uncultured bacterium | reverse complement strand
TATCCTTCACATCATTTCTTTACATGTTTCCAAAGACTCTGCAGGACTCTTTTTGCGAGGTATGAAGAATCTTTTTTTTGAACTTGAATTTTTGACAAAGGATCCTCTAATCTGTAGCGCATCTTATGGTTACTAAAACAATCGCTGCTATCTATACCCTGAGGAAGTCCAAGAAGGTCTTGCGCCAAGCCCATCGGCTATACCGTCGCAAAGCTAAAAATCTGGACCCTGCAGCCAAAGAAAAGCTCCAATCGCACCTCACCAGCCTTCAGACTGCAATCCTTCAGAAAGATCCTGAGATTTCCCATCGGATCGCCCGCCAGCTTGAAGAGACATCCAGAAAGCTGATGCCTAAAACCGGATTTGATAAGACGCGTGATTTCATTAGCGCTATCCTGTTTGCCTTGGTGGTTGCAATCGTCATCCGGCAAATGTGGTTTGAGTTCTATACGATTCCTACAGGCTCGATGCGGCCTACTCTGAAAGAGGAAGATTATCTCGTTGTTACAAAGACCGATTTCGGCATCAATGTCCCTCTCACAACCGCCCATTTCTATTTCGATCCTACATTAGTCCAGAGAGGTTCCATCGTCGTTTTCACCGGCGAGAACATGGACATTGCCGACTCCGACACTACCTATTTTTATCTTTTCCCCGGCAAGAAGCAATTTGTGAAAAGACTGATCGGCAAACCTGGCGACATCCTCTATTTTTATGGGGGAGAAATCTATGGGATCAATGCTAAGGGAGATGACCTTACAGACCTCCGCGATCCTAGCTGGTTCCAAGAAAATGAGCACATTCCTTTCATCCGCTTCGATGGAAAAGTAGAGACCACGAATACTCCGGTCAATGGCATTTTCAGCCCAGTGACATTCTACCAAATGAACGAGCCCGTCGCAAAACTCAATGCCAACTTATATGGCTTGATCACTGGCGAGATGATTCCTCAAAAAGGGCGTACGGCGCTGAAAAATTTCTCCGATATATGGGGCTTCCAGAATTTCGCTATGTCCCGCCTTTTGACCTCAGGACAGCTCGAGCAGATCCACCCAACCCTTTCTAAAGATCTCGAACCTGGTGTTCTTTATCTTGAGATGAACCACCATCCATCCCTGCAAGGGGCCCAGCTCTATCGCGACGAATACCATCGCTTACGACCAGAACTGGCCGTCAGCACTTCGATCATTCCGCTCCAAAACGAACATTTGAACCGGATTGCCGAACATCTCACTACCTGCCGTTTTGTCGTGAAAAATGGCGCCGCTTTCCGCCTTGGCTGGAATCCGAAAGAACTTTCTCCTCATCTTCCCCGCTTATCGGATGTACCCGATGGGACTTACGAAATCCAGAATGGAAAAGCCTATAAGATTTTATGGGGCGGAATTGCAAAAGAGCTTCCCTCGAACCATCCTCTCTACCAAAAAGATCCAGAGAGAATCCAACTCCTATATAATCTGGGAATCGAATTCCTGAACCAATATATTCCCTCCCTCAAATCGCGCCATCTTTACCCTTCCCGCTATGCGTATTTCCGCAACCACGAACTCTTTTTGCTCGGCGCTCCCATCATTAAAAAAGACGATCCTGCCCTCATCCTGCATTTGAAGCGGGAATACCAAAAGCAATCTCTATCTACCTCGGTAAATCCTTATTTTCCTTTCGATGACAGCGGCGCTCCCATCACAAAAGATGGAAAAATCGATGTTGATTTCATCCGAAAACACGGCCTTGTAGTCCCTGAAAAAATGTATCTGATGCTCGGTGACAATCACGCGATGAGCGCAGACAGCCGTCAATTCGGATTTGTTCCTGAAGACAATCTTAAAGGAGGCGTAAGCTTCCTCTTTTGGCCTCCAGGCCCACGCTGGGGAACGCTTCCGCAGCCATCGCACCCGCTCATTACATTCCCCAATCTCTTTGCCTGGGGCTCCGCGATCCTCATCGCTTTCGGCTGTTCCATTTATTATAAGCGGAAACTGAATCAACCCCTGAAGTTCTAATGTCCGTTAATGCTCCTTCTCAACAACCACTCATTCCATTGGCAATCCCTGCAGCCGTTGAAAATGATCAATACATCCAAGATTTTTTCACCACCCACGAAGCGACTTATCAAAAATTGGATTTTGCATCCCCTTTTCTTGCGTTGATGGAAGAGGCTGCTAAAACGACAAAACGGAGCAAAGATAAAAAAGAATGGGTCCTTCAAATCCATAATGGGGTCATTCAAAGAGCCTATCCAGATGTTGATTCACTCATTCAGAAAATCGCCCATGAATCTGCCAGCTCTTTGTATGATCAATTATTCGATTTCTACAATGAGACGGCGTTCCACTATTTTTATCGATATAATTATGATTCTAGCGAAGAACACAATCCGAAAATTCCCCAAAATAACAAAGACCATGTAGCTTCAAGTCTGAAAAGGGATTTTTCCGATCAGTTACTTAAAGAACTCAATGGGACTTCTTTTTTTGCTCATGTTTTTTCCATTCCCGATGATCTTCTTTGGCAAGAATATCTGGATGAGCTCAGACCAGAACTTCTTGATCTTGCATTTGATAAAATATTTGAAGAATATGAAGAGGCTGAATTGCGAAACGCCTACAAATCTTTAGCTCCTCATTTTTTTGCAGCCTTTCAAACAGCTCAAGAAAAAAGAGTTCATCTCCGCAAGCCCCGTCCCATCAATAACTCTTTGTGCAACTGCATCATTTTCTAGACTTTTCTATAAAGATTTGTTAAAAGTTTCCCCTTCTTACAAGGAGAATCTTTATGGGAGTCAAAGGAATTGGACCAAAAGCTTTCGACCAAATACAGCCTGATCATCGGAGACCTTCACGCATGTCAGACGCTGAACTCAACGTTTGGCTAAAAAATTTCTCTTCTATTTACCAAATTGATGTCCGCAACCACCGCTATGGGATCCTGATTACCGATCTTATGGGATACGCTTTCTCAGAAACAGATTTCAATTCTGATGATGAAAAGAAAGAGTGGGTCTTACGCATTTTCGCCAAGATACTCGACAACATCTTACCCGGCTTTGAGAATGCTCCCCAAAAAGAGACCCTTCTTTCTTCAGCTCCAAGCCTGATACATGCAGTCATAGTTTTCTCGCATACCTTACCCTATCCCAATGCCGAGCTTCTGATTGGCAACCCCGCAGCGATTAAGACCACCCTTCGGGCAAGACATCTTGTCGCATTAGTCAATGCCTTTGGAGACGATTTGCGCAACTCAAACATCACACCCTTGATTGTTCGGATCATAAACCTCTCATCTGGAATTCAAGGTTTAACTCTCTATGATGTGATCCAAATCGAATCAGATCTTGCCGAAGAGGTCATCGCTCAAGTACAACCTCAAAACCGCCATCTTTTGACCGCCTTGATTCCCGTAACCATCGCGACTCTTAACTCCGCCAGGAACAG
>CAZXVU010000128.1:0-5055 GCA_964644465.1 uncultured bacterium | reverse complement strand
GCGACATTGAGGGAGTTTTTGGCGCCTAAAAGGGGGATTTCGAGAAGATAATCTGCTTGAGAAAGGAGTTCATCGGAGACCCCGTATTCCTCATTGCCGAGCACTAGGGTAAAAAGGGGAGGAAAAAGGAATTCAGAGACGGGGATTGCGGAATCGCTGGTGTCGAGTACGATGATGGGGCGGGGCAAAGAAGAAAGGGGGGTGTTTTGGAAAGAAGGTACGAGGGCGGCGGCTCCCATGGCAGTGCGAACCACTTTTTCGTTATCAATAAAAGGGGTCTTTCCAGAGAAATACACTTTGCCGATCCGTAGCGCTTCTGTGGTGCGGAGAATGCTTCCCACGTTATAGGCGGAACGGACGTTATCGAGATAGATGGCAATATCTGGGAAATCGCATTTGGGGACATGGTCTCCTTTTCGGATGGAAGGAAGGAGATTGTGTTCCTTGAGAGCAAGACCTGCTTGATTGAGATGCCAATGATATCGGTCGGCTAAGTTTTTGAAATCGGTGTGTTGATAAGGATCTATGTGCATCCAGGAAAGAAGGGAATTGTAATAGGCAGAATCTAGAGATTTCTTTTCGTAAAAGGTACGGAGAAGTTCTGCGCATTTTCTATGGCGCTGTTTTTCATCGAGAAGGAGAAACTTGCGCTTTGTGAAGATCACTTCGCCGCTTTTTGATTCTTTTTCTCGAGATATTCTTCAAGAGGGCCTTGATGGATATGGATTCCGTCTTCTTCGAAGGCAAAGATCTTCGTCGCAAAGCCGTTGATGAGTTCCCGGTCATGTGTTGCAACAATAGCGGTTCCTTTAAAATCTTCCAAGCCCCAAGCGAGGGCTGAAACGGCTTCAAGGTCGAGGTGATTGTTTGGCTCATCGAGAATTAAGAAATTTGGCGCTCTGAGCATGAGGCCGCCGAGGATGAGACGAGCCGCTTCTCCGCCAGATAGGTTACGAAGAGGCTTGAATGCATCATCTCCGCCAAAGAGCATTTTGCCAAGCACGCCTCGGGCGTCTTGGTCGAAGACAACTTCTTTGCGCGCTTTCAGCCAGTCGAATGCTGTTTGATCGCTATGTTTATTCAGAATTTCGCCGTGGTTTTGCGGAAAATAGCCGATTTCCAGAGCATGGCCTGGAGTTAGCTTCCCTGAAACAGGCTGAAGGGCGCTTGCTAAAAGCTTGAGGAGCGTGGTCTTTCCCCGTCCATTATTACCGATGATGGCGATCTTATCGCCGCGGTGGATTTCGCAGGAAAAATCGCGGAAAACAGGCGGGCCGCCATAGCTATAGCTTAGATTGTCGGTTTTCATCACGACTTGGCCTGACTGTTTTTCAGGAATCGTAAAGCGGATATAAGGGCGCGTGATGTTCGACTTTTTCAATTCGAGAGGTTGGAGTTTCTGGATTTCCCTCATACGGGACTGTACTTGGCTCGCACGTGTGCCTGCGCCGAATTTTGCGACGAATTCTTTCAACTGGGAAATCTTTTTCCCTTTAGCCTTATTTTCATCCTCCGCGCGGGAACGGACGGCTGTTTTTGTCACGAACATGGAGTCGTAATTCCCCGGATAGGTAATAATCGTCTCATAATCGATATCGGCAATGTGGGTGCAAATCGAATTGAGAAAATGGCGGTCATGGCTGACGACGACCAGCGTGCCTTGATAATTATGGAGAAATTCTTCCAGCCAGGAGATTGACTCAAGGTCAAGATGGTTTGTCGGCTCATCGAGGAGAAGCGCTTGAGGATGTCCAAAGAGGGCATTGCAAAGAAGGGCGCGGAATTGCCGGTCTGTGGGGATTTCATGCATTTTTTTGCGGTGGAGTTCCTCGGGGATTCCCATGCCAATCAGGAGTACTTCTGCTTCCGATTCAGCGGTGTAGCCCTCTTCATCAGCTATGATTTCTTCGAGCTCTCCCAGGCGCATGCCGATGGCGTCGGTCATCTCTGCTTCATAGAGCTTATCTCTTTCGACCATGGTGTCCCAAAGACGGGTATTGCCCATAATGACCGTATCGATCACCGAACAATCGCGGAAGTCTTCGATCCTCTGTTTGAGGAAACCTACTTTCTTCGGCAAAGTGACGGTACCGGTCGTCTGCGGCTCGACGCCCATGACAATCTTCAAAAGAGTCGATTTGCCGGAGCCGTTCGGACCGGTCAAGCCATAGCGGCACCCATCATTAAAAGTGAAGTTGACATCCTCAAAGAGAGTGCGGTTGCCAACTCGTTTTGAAATATTTTCTAAGGTGATCATATTGAGAAGAATGATAGCATAAGATTGGAAGGTTGACAATGGACTTTTGCGAAGCTATAGGCCGCTTCTTGAATCACTTGAATCTCGCGAGAGGGGTTTCAGAACATACGATTCGAGGGTATAAAATCGATCTCTCTTCTTTTCATACCTTTGCCTCCGCAGAACTAAAAGGGGCATTGCCAGTAGAGGCCGTCTCAAAAAGGTTAGTCCGCCGCTATCTTTCCCATTTATATGAAAAGAAGGCCAGCTCGCGCACTGTTTTACGCCGCTTGTCCGCCCTCAGAAGCTTTTATAAATTCGCCGTCAGAGAAAAGATTGCTTTGGAAAACCCTCTGGAAGAGATTGACAGCCCGAAAAAAGAAAAACGGCTTCCTATCTCAATCTCTTATGAACAGGTCCAGCATCTATTTGCTCAGCCAGACCCCTCTTCCTATTTAGGATTTCGCGATCGGGCGATCATGGAGCTTTTCTATAGCTCAGGCTTGAGGCTTAGCGAACTCGTGGGAATGAGTCGGAAAGATTTCGATAGCAAAAACTTAGTTCTGAATATTTTTGGCAAAGGGAAAAAGCAGAGGCAAGCGCCTATTACTCAAACAGCCGCTGATTGGCTTTTGAACTACCTCAATCATCCTGAAAGACATCTCGATGGTACAGATCATCGGGCCCAAAAAGACAACGAGGCTATTTTTCTCAATAAGTGGGGAGGGAGGCTCACCTCCCGATCGATAGACAGGAATTTTGCAGCCTATCTCAAAGCGAGCGGTTTGTCGGAGCGGGTGACGCCTCATACAATACGGCATACGATTGCAACGCATTGGCTTGAAAATGGAATGGACCTCAAAACCATCCAGATGCTCCTTGGCCATACTTCATTATCTACAACCACGATTTATACCCACGTTTCTCCCAAGTTGAAACGGGAAGTCTACGATAAAACTCATCCGAGAGCCTAACTTTTTTCAGGTCTTTGCAAACAAAAATCTTTTGTATAATTGCCCAAGTTGTATTATGGATTGAATTAGAAAAAACCTTTATTGAGGTGGGGTATGTTCAGAAAACTCTTGCCGATACTTATGCTAAGTGTATGGTGCGTAAGCGGCAACGCAGATGAAGAAGAGATGCTAAATCAGTCTGCAAATGAAAATGAGATGGTAAGTCAGTCCGCAGATGAAAATGAGATGGTGAATCAGTCCGCTGACAATAAATCCATGCAGACTCAGCCCATGAACGATGGGCAAATGCAGCAGTCGAATGATCCCTGCTGCTGCCAGCCAAAACCAAGATGCTGCAGAACAAGTCCTTGCCCTCTTAAAGACTGTATCGATGAATGCGGCAGCCTTTATTTTCTGGCCGACTTCCTCTGGTGGAGAGCCGAGAACCATGGTTTTAGCTATGCCTACAATCGCGTTGACGAAATATTAAATATTGGAAAAGTCGTCCGCGTCAATCCAAAATGGGACCCAGGGTTCCGTTTAGGTTTTGGCTGGAATACGACTCACGACAACTGGGATTTAATGGCCAACTGGACCTGGTATCATAACAAGTCAAAAGATAACCTGACTCGAGGGGACCTTGCACAATCCCTTGTTGGAGAAACTCAGGGTTTTTATGTGATGCATCCGGTTGATTTCTTTTTTGGAGGGGTTGGACCTTTCTTAGATGTTGCAGCAACTTGGAATTTGAGACTCAATGCGATTGACGCTGAGATGGGAAGAGGAATGTGGGTTACCAAGTGCCTTGGATTCAGACCTCATTGGGGTGTCCGCGCAGCTTGGCTCGACCAAAAATTCCACGACCATTTCCGCAATCCAGCGAATGCTCCATTTCCTGGTTTTTCTGTAGACGAAGCAAAGTTCTCTGCAAAAAATAACTATTGGGGAGTTGGACCTCGTGCAGGTTTGAATGCTGAATGGCATATGCCTTGCGGCTTTAGCTTCCTGGGAAGAACTTCCGCTGCTGTTCTCTACGGAAAAACCCGAACAAGCTATAAAACAGAAAGATTTTTCGACGGAGATACTGATTTTACAATAGAGCGTCAGTTTTCGGATAATTTCTGGCAATTGGCTCCGACCTTGCAGCTATTGCTTGGTATGCAATGGGATACATGTTTCTGGTGCGAAACAATGTATTACGCTATTAGCGTTTCCTGGGAGACCAATTTCTGGTGGAACCAAAACAACGTCCCCGTTGTGCTTGATGGATATATGACTCCCGTGCCTACCAACAGCAGCGAGCCAGTCACAATGGAAGGCTTAACCGTCAATATGGAGTGGGATTTCTAAATTCCCCCATTTTCTCAATTAAACAAGGCAGGAAAGTTTCTTTCCTGCCTTTTTGTTTTTCAAAGACTTAGATTTTTTATTTCAAAAAGTAATTGTAGGAATTCTTTAAATGCGATAATTGTAAGGTTGTCGACACCCTTCAATTAAAAGAGGTACCTATGTTCAAAAAATTATTGCCAGTATTAGGGCTGAGCTTATTGTGTATGACCGGCTATGCCGACATGAACAATGACCAAAATATGGATCAGCCACAGAAAAAATCTATGATGGATCGAGATCAGAAAGATCCTAACATGCAGAAAGACGGCATGATGCGCGATGGACGAGGCGGCGAGCCTTGTTGCGTACCACGCCGTGGATGCGAGCCAAAGCCTTGTTGCCCAAAACCAGCTCCTTGCTGCCCAGCACCAAAGCCTTGCTGCCCAGCACCAAAACCTTGCTGCCCAGCACCAAAACCTTGTTGCCCAGCACCAAAACCTTGCTGCCCAGCACCAAAACCTTGCTGCCCAGCACCAA
>CAZXVU010000127.1:3546-5390 GCA_964644465.1 uncultured bacterium | reverse complement strand
CTTCTAAAGTTGATTCAACTTCAGGAAGCGCCCTCGTTCTTTCGATGGTTTGCGTTTGGGAAGGTTGAAAATAAGGAACAGCATTGACTGTCATGATTGCCACCAACTTTTGATTCTAGACAGAAGTGTATTGGGCACCAAACTTTTATTATAAATATCAATTAATTCATCCAATGTGGTGCTAGATACCCGTCTGTGTCTGACTTCGGTCTTTGGGATTTCATCAGAATCTACACCCTTCTCTAGCTCTTCTGCATTCGCAGGTGTAGTTCCACCACCCTCAGTCACTGCATAGACGCCAATCAGACCAGCAGCCATTATAGCAGTGATAAAAACTGGATTCGGCGCCACTGGAGGCGAATTGAACTTCATCTCAGCAGCGGACATCGTCTCAATTACAGGTACTGGATTCACAATGGTCTTCGGTATTTGGCTGCTGGCTGAAGGAGCAGGCGCTTCTGATCGAGATGGCTCTGAAGCTTTCACAGAGGCTCCACCAAACAAATAAGAGAGCGCAAAAATACCTACCATGAAAGCTGTTCCAATCATAGCTATTCGGCTCCAATCTTGCACTGGCTCATCCATTTCTTCAAGAGGCAATCCCAATGTTGCAGAGCTCTGGAAAGGAGCTTCGATAAGACCTTCCAGTTTCTTTTCCAAAAACTGAGTCAATTCTTGGGGCGCATTCTTTTCTCTTGCAATAGCAAGACATTTTTTCAAAACAGGCTGGAGATTTTTTGGAGCTTGTTCCTGGAGGTCCGCCAAAACGAATTCAAGAGCTTGGAAATCCAGATTCATGTCTTCTGAGAACCCTTCCTCGCTGAGTTCTTGGACTTCTTCTAAAAGGGCGTGGACTAGATATTCCATAGGAGGCGTTGTCTCTTCATTGAAGAGAACCCCTGTCAAATCGTGAAAGGCTGTCCCTTCAAAGCGACCATTGGCCTCTGGCCTCAACTGAACGGAGCTTGCCGCTTCGTCTACTCTTGTCGTTAAATCATTGCTTTCTCTGCTTGGCTCGGAAGTAACAACACTGGCCTGTTGAGAAACTTTTTGAACTTCTGTAATGCCCATAATAAACCCTAATTAAATTGTCAGGGATTATATATAAAACAAAACCAGAATACAACGATAATTAACTACAAATTAAAATATTTAATTGTCATTATAGGCAATAAAAAACCCCCGATTTCTCGGGGGTTTATAGAACTAACTAACTAGGCTTTATTATTTGCAATGTTCTTCAATAAACCTTGATCTGTCGAGAGGCGTTCCAGTGTTAACAAGCTCTTTGAATCGAGCCTTATCCTCAGTATTCAATTTGGCCCAATTATCTGCGCTGATAAACTTAGGTTTAAGAGCTGCATCACCACCGGCTGCTGCTGCAGCTGCGGCCATTGTTTTTGTTCCAAACATCCGTGTTCTGACGGAACTAACTCTCGTTGCGCATCCACCGAATGCTGCTCTACCGCCATTCCAAAGACCTCTAGCTACAAAGGCTGTGGCTTTGAATGGAAACTTCACAGTAGCGGCAGTTCCGCGTGCTACAAGAGCAACGGCTTTAAATGGAACCTTTACTGCGCCGATAGTTGCTCGCGTTGCAAGCTTTACAGTCGCTACAGTTGCTCGCGTTGCAAGCTTTACAGTCGCTAAGCCAACTTTTCCAAGAACTTTCGTTGTTTTGTAAGTGACAGGTACTGCTAATGCAGTTCCTAATGCTACTGCGCCTAGCTGGACTGGTTCGCCTGAATATGCAGCTGCGACGATTTCATCCTTCGCATAAACGGCAGCTTTAAGAGCTTGGTCATAATAAGGAGTTGCAGCTTCAACAACAGCGTCTTTTGCTG
>CAZXVU010000127.1:0-3446 GCA_964644465.1 uncultured bacterium | reverse complement strand
AACAGCTTGTCGTACATATGGAGTTGCAGTTTCAACAGCTGTATTTAAAGCGTCTCTTGCTTGTGTTACGTATGGAGTAGCTGCATCAACAACTGTAGTTACATAAGGAGTTGCAGCGTCTCTTGCTTGTTCAAGATAAGGAGTTGTCGTATTAACAACTGTACCGAACATGACTCTACCAGTTTCCAACGCGTTATCAACTAAAGTAGGCATTGGTGGTTGATAATATAGATTCGTAGATTGAGCGAAATTTGCTTCGTGATAAGCTGCAGTTGCTGCTTCAAAATTTTCGTTAGGTCCAAATACTGGGCCTAGTGCTGGTTGAGCGAAGTAATTGTTATAAACATAAACGCTCGTAGCAGCAACGCCAGTAAGCATTAGCAAGCCAGTAGCAAATTTCGCTTTTGCTGACATGCCAGTGTTAGGAGCAACAACATCTGCTTTTGGAGCATCAGCTTCTTTATTAGTTTTAACTGTAGCTGTTGTATCCGCTTCTGTAGCAGGAGCAGGTTCAGAAGTTACTGCAGGAGGTTGTGTTGAGGGTAGAGCTTCTTTACGTTCAACTTGATCTTCTTGAACAGGAAGTTGAGCGGCTGCTTCAACTGTTGCTGCACGGAATTGCTCAGTTAAGTATGCGATCAAAGTTGTTTGCTCAGCAGTTGGCTCTTTCGCATTCTTTGTTGCGAGGCTGACTGCAAATTTCAAGACTTGAGCTCTTTCAGTTGGCGCTAAATTAATATGTGCCAAAGATGCGGCTACAGCTTCTGTAGATTCGTTATTTTTTACAGAAACAATCGTTTGAGCATAAAGAGTAGTAATTTGTTGTTTAACAGGGAGTTGAACAAATTTGAAAAACTCGTTTTTAACTGTGAGGTTTTCTAATGTTTTTTGAGCAAACTGTGCAACAGCAGGAGTTTCTACTGTAAATACAGTTTTAGCTTTTTTAGCTGTAGCTGTAAGGGCTGTAGAAGCAACTGTTGCGGCTGCGGGTTGACCGTCAACAGCTCTTGGAGAGCCTGATTGTACTGGAAATGATAATGACATATGGTTACCTATACCTATGGTTAATTTTGTGCCATTAATTATATGAAAAATCGTTGAATAAAACAAGTTAAAATCAAGTATTGTAATAATTAAATTATTAATTATATCAACTAAAAATTTTACTTTACAGTGGTGCTGAAAAGTGCAGGGATAGTGTATAGTTTTTTTATGGAAAAGATCACCTTAACCCCCCCGCCACCCCGTTTTCAGACCGACCTTATTTTTACCCGGGGCCTTGTGGACCACCCCGCTTTTGCGGCTGCCATCCTCGCCTGGCCCAAAAGAGGGGCAATCATCGCCGATGCAGCCGTCGCCGAGCGGTATGGACTCGGGATAGCTAAGAAGCTTGACAAGGAAAATCTTAAATATCCTGTAATCTCCTTTCCTGGGGGCGAGGCCTCCAAATCCCGCGAAATCAAGCAAGTTTTAGAAGATGAGCTTTTAAAACGGAAATTGGGCCGCGATTGCCTGATCATCGCCGTGGGAGGGGGGGTCACGACCGATTTAGTGGGATACCTAGCCTCTACCTACATGAGGGGGGTCCCTGTTGTTTATATCCCGACAAGCCTATTGGCGATGGTCGATGCGGCGATCGGGGGAAAAACAGCTGTCGATACTCCATTTGGGAAAAACCTGATCGGCACCTTTTATCACCCCAAATCGATCTTCATCGATGTCGATTTTTTAAAAACCCTGCCTCAAAGCGAATGGCAAAATGGGCTAGGAGAAATATTGAAATATGGTCTCATCGCCAATGAAGCCCTTTTTGCGCGGTGCGAAAAAGATGTGCTCCACTGGAAAGAAGGGGAAATCATCGAAAAGCTGATCCTCTCTTCGATCCAAACTAAAGTAGGCGTTGTCGAACTCGATCCCGATGAAAAGGGATATCGAAGGATCTTGAATTTTGGCCACACGGTAGGCCATGCCTTAGAGCATTTATCACAATTCGCCATTCCGCATGGAGAAGCTGTTGCGATTGGCTGCATGGCGGAAAGTTATTTGAGCTACAAATTAGGCCATCTGCCATTGAAAGTCTTGGATCGGATCTTAAAGCTCTTCCGCCAATTCGGCTTTTCGATAAAACTGCCAAAGCGTTTTGATAAACTTAGATTTTTTGAAGCCATGGCCCTCGATAAAAAAGCAAAAAATGCAGTTCCCCGCGTCGTCTTGATCGATCAGATTGGACATTGCGTCCCCTTTGATGGAGAATACTGTTCAATCATCAAACCCCGCGAATTCGAAGAGATGCTCGACTGGATGAAAAATGGTTAAAGTAAAAATCTATCCCAGCTCTCTTCATGGGAAAATGGCGATTCCTCCTTCAAAATCGCATACTCTGCGCGCGCTTGTCTTTTCTTTCATGGCGCACGGCGCAAGCCATATTTCCCATTATCTACAATCTCCCGATACAACTGCAATGATCGAGGCAATCAGACAATTTGGCTCCAAAGTCGAAGCAAAACCCGATGAAATCACGGTTCAGGGAATAGGAGGGAAACTGCAGCCAGCGGAAGATGTGATTTCCTGCGGCAATTCAGGACAGGTGCTCCGTTTTATCGGCGGTTTGGCCTCTCTTTATCCCAGCTACACCATCTTGACAGGAGATCATTCCATCCGCCACAACAGGCCCGTAAAGCCGCTGCTCGATGCCCTAACGCAGCTCGGCGCCATGGCAGTATCAAGCCGTCTCGACGGATGCGCTCCGATCATCATTAAAGGACCTTGGAAAAGCGGCAAAACCTCAATTTCCGGAGAAGATTCCCAACCTGTTTCTGCGCTTTTAATCGCTGGAGCTTTTGCGCCTCATCCGCTCGATCTGCATGTGACGAACCCAGGTGAAAAGCCGTGGATCGAATTGACTTTAAGCTGGCTCGACCGATTTAAAATCCCTTATGAAAATCGGGATTACAAAGAATATAAAATGAAAGGAAACGGCTCCATCAAAGGCTTTAACTACACCGTACCTGGAGATTTTAGCTCAGCGGCCTTTCCCATTGCAGCAGCCCTTGTGACCGATTCTGAATTGACTCTCGAAACGCTCGACATGAACGATGTGCAAGGAGACAAAGCGATCATTCCTGTTTTAGAATCGATGGGAGCTAAATTTACTTATCAAAACAACTCCATCACCGTAAAAAAAGGGTCCCGTTTAAAAGGAGCCCGCATCGATGTAAACGATTTTATCGACGCTCTACCTATCCTCGCAGTCATCGGATGTTTTGCTGAGGGAAAAACGGAGATTGTCAATGCAGCGATTGCCCGGAAAAAAGAGTCGGATCGGATCCATGCCATTGCCACTGAATTGAAAAAAATGGGCGCAAAGATCGAAGAAAAGCCAGACGGCCTTGTCATCCACCAATCAGCGCTCAAAGGCGCCGAACTCGAAACCTATCACGACCACC
>CAZXVU010000126.1:0-5421 GCA_964644465.1 uncultured bacterium | reverse complement strand
TATCGTGCAAAATGAAGAACCAAATATTCCAATAAAAGAAGAATTTTCTCTGATCAGCAATCTCGGCACATCGATTCACAAATTCCTTCCTTTAGCTAAACAGTGGGTCTCCGATTTCTGGTCATCGAAACGAGATAGTTTGCCTCATCTCCGAGCACAAATACTCGAGTTTGCCTCCAATTTCCATCCAAGTTGGGCACCAAAACGGGCGGGTTTTCCAACTCTCCGCGCATCGATGAAACATCAGATTCAAAAATCGATACTTTCGATTTCTTTCCTGCGAAAATCAGCAAAGGAACAGATCCAAGAATTTACCTCTCATTGTCATCTGAAATGGCAACCGAAACGGGATGGCATTCCTATCCTCCACGCATCGATGCTACAACAGATCCATAAGTCTTTGATTTCGATTTATCACTTCCGGATATCTGCAAAGGATCTGATACAAAAATATGCTTCCCATTGTTATCTGAAGTGGAATCCAAAGCAGGGCAAATTGCCCCTTCTCCGCGAATCGATGGTGCATCGAATCTCGCAGATCCATCCTAAATGGGCTCCTAAGCAAGATCTCATTTCGATTGAAAAACTGCGCATCTCATTCTTTGCATTCGTCCACGATTACGCCGATCGATCTCTCAAAAATGATTGGGTTCCTACCAGCTCGAGAACTTCAAAAGAAACGATTGCAATCCACCATCTTCAAACGCCAGTTTTGCCATGGATTCAAGAATTTTTGCATTTCTTTGAAACGGCATGGATTTCTTCACCGGAAAATGAACCTTTAAACCCATTGCATTCTCTCAAACAAATCACTCTCCGTTTCTTCAGGGATGGATGGATTGTCTATGATTCAGCGGTTAAAACTCTCGATTCATCAGAGAATTCTCTGGATCGCCAAAAAATCCTCCAATGGCTGCAAGAAGCCTCCAAACGTTTGTCGAATGATCTGAGAGTTGCAAGCCATTTAACAGCTCAGTCCATTCCAGAGACACGAAGCGAACAGTTAGAAAAGGCTGAAAGAAGCGCTCTCGATGCAATCAAACAATTTGCTTCTCGGCTCTTACGAGATATCGGGATCATTTATGATTCTACAGTGAAAGCCATCGCCTCTCTTGATCAAACAGATACGATCATCGTCAATGGAAGGCTCCAGACGATAGAAAGACGGCAAAAATTTTATTTATGGATGAAAGAAATTTCAGACAGATTGGTCAATGATCTTCGTGTAGCGAATGAATTGAAAGCGATCAAAGAAACAGCGCTAGCTGCCGAAGCTAGCCATGCGGAAGAGAAAAAATCTAACCCTGAAACGCAAAATGCTTTTGTAGAAATCGCCAAGCAGGAAGCTCTGATTGAAAAAGAAGAAAAACCCATTTTGGTAAAAGCTGCACCAGAAACTCCAGAACCGCCAAAAGCTCCTGCAGCAGAAGAAAAACCAGTCTTGGCACAAGCTGCGCCTGAAATAAAAACTCCAGAACCGACAAGAGTTCCTGCAATAGAAGAAAAACCTGTCTTGGCACAAGCTGCGCCTGAGATAAAAACTCCAGAACGGCCCAAAGCAATTGTAGTAGAAAAAAAACCTGCTGAACCAAGAAAACAAATCGTCGCAAGAGAAAAACCAAAACTGAAGATTACTCCTCTGGCAACAACGCCTCCTCTCATTCTCTCGGCACTATTCAATCCGTTTCCAACAACAAAGAAACCAGAACCCGAAGAAGAAGTTTATTATTATGTAGAAGACGATGGATACCCTTACCCTCTTCCAAAAAGGATTACACTGCGACATGTAGAGGGATCAACACGCTGCGGCTCTGCATTTACGCTTGCTAGCAACTATTCCACTCTGGAGATGTTGATCGCTCCCGATTATCGAGCGGGCCATTTCCTTCCGATGATCGATTTGCGAGGGCATCGATTTGACAACGATACATATGGAGCAAATGCCGGCATTATCGCTAGATACATACCCGAAGATTACACCTTCTGTAAAATGTTAGGAGTGAATGCTTATTACGACTATCGGCAAGGAAGCATCGGATATTTTCAACAAGTCGGCGTCGGTATTGAAGTTCTAGGAAGAAGATGGGATTTCCGCGCTAATGTCTATGTTCCTTTCGGCGCAAAAAGGCGCTTTAGGAAATGCGTATTCGACGACTTCATCGGCGATTTCATCATGGTCAGGACTGAATTTGAAGCTGTCTCTTATGGATTTAACTGCGAGGTTGGCTATTATTTTGTCCGTTCGAAGAATTTCACTCTCTATGGAGCTGCAGGTCCTTTCTACATCGCAGGAAGAGAAGGCCATTTATCCACAAGAGGAGGAGAAGTGCGCCTCGTTCCCCAATATAAAGACTATATTGCCTTGGAAGGAAGCTTTAGACATGATCCAGTTTTTGAGTCCGTCTGGCAATTGCAAATCATCTTCACTTTACCCCTTTATCAAATTTCTACCCGTACAACAACTCCTCCCTGCCGTTTTCTAGAGAAGCAAATTTATCAGCCCGTAGTCCGTTTTGAAGCCATGCCGCTTGGACGCTGCGACCGCTGGTTCACGAACTTCTAAAGAATCCGCGGAGTTAATGTGCGCAATTGTTCAATCGAAAGCTCATTGAGCATCTCAAATGCAGCCACATCCCCATTGATAAATTTTTTATACAGACGCGATGCCTGATAATGGACAATAAATAAATCCTCTCGGGGCAAATTTTCTGCGACGCTATCGAAAATGGCTGCATAACCTGACGGCAGTGTTGAGAAACGGATATTTTTTCTCTTAAGAATTGAAAACAGAATATCCTGATCTGAAACTTCGAGATTGGGAGCCTTGTGTAAAGCAGCTTTACATTCTTCAGCCCAAAGATTTACAACTGAAACTGTCCTCGCATTGTAATCGAGATAAATCGTGCCGGCAAAGAGATAACAGGGATGATCCGTTGGGAGTCCTTCAAATAAATGGACTCCAATGTCGCAATCGAACAAAGAAAAATTCGGTTTTTGGACAACTTCGGCATCTGCATCGATCCAAAGCAGAGGGCGTTTCAGCTCCTTCATCTTTTTCAGAATATAGATCGGCTTAAAGCAGACATGATTGTGCCATTTTCCAAAAGATTCGATCCCTTCTATGGAATATTCGAGTCCCATTCTCTCGCAAGAGCGCCTTAAATGTTCTGCGTCCTTTTCATAAAAGGTATTCCGAGTAAAATAACTGATGACAACGGGATCGGCTTTCATATGATCCCCAGCCTAAAAAACAATGGATCCATTGTAAAGGGAATTATTGAATGCGAATTTGGGCCATTGGCGATCTTCACTTAAGCTTCGGCGTAGACAATAAAAGCATGGACGTTTTCGGCCCTGCCTGGGAAAACCACGCTGAAAAAATCAGAGAGCATTGGATCTCCGCCATCGGCCCTGAGGATCTTGTACTGATTCCCGGAGATTTATCTTGGGCCTTGAAGCTGGAAGACGCTGTTCCCGACCTAGAATGGGTCCATGATTTGCCGGGAACGAAAGTCATGATCAAAGGAAATCACGATTTTTGGTGGGGATCATTAAAAAAGATCGCAGGAGTCCTTCCCCCTTCGATCCATTTAATTCAAAATAACGCGTTTCATTGGAAAGATGTCGCTATCGGAGGCGCTCGCCTTTGGGATACGCCAGAATATTCTTTTGGAGAATGGATTGAGTTCCGTGAAAATCCGCGAGCTAAGGCGAAAGAAGATGTGGAAGAGCTTGTCCAAGAAGAATTTTCTCAAAAAATCTTCGACCGCGAGTTGGAACGGTTGAAAATGAGCCTTGCGGCTTTAAGTCCCGATGCTAAAATCCGGATTGCAATGACCCATTATCCCCCGATTGGCGCTGACATGAAGCCCTCAAGAGCCTCTCAAATACTCGAGCAAAATCAGATCAGCGTTTGTGTTTTTGGCCATTTGCACAACATCAAGCCGGGATTTTCATTATTTGGGGAACGTAACGGCATTCGTTACATTTTGACATCGTGCGACTATATCCGCTTCCAGCCCATCGCCATCTTGTAGAATAGATTTTAACAGGATATGCAGGATCCGTGCGATACGCACGGACAGGATCTGCAGCCCCCAAAAATGATGCATTTTTAGGGCCCCTGTCCGCAGGCAGGATGAGAAAAAAATGTTATTCTATCCTGCAAATCCTGCCGCGAGCAAAGCGAGCAATCCTGCATATCCTGTATATTTTTCTAATAAATACGTTCGGTATATTAGTTAGGGATTAAAAGTTGCCCGAAAGAGCGGAGATCGGGATCGGAAGACTTGAGTTGTCCAGAGGAGCCTTTTCTCTTGTTCCTCAATTTTTGGATCGCCTGTTCCATTTCATCAAGATCCAAACGGCGAAAAAAGTCTGCAGACATTTCTAACAATTCCAAAAACTCTTCTTCCGTCTTCACAAACGGAAGGGCTTTTTTCACAACAGCTGCAAACAGTTCATGTTCTCCATTGACGGCAAGAAAATGGATCATTTCAAAAAGGAGGCTTAAGTCTTGCTTTTCTTCTAAGATCTGATGGAGCATGTGATTGGCTTTGCCAATATCGGTCACTGAGATCAGACGGACTCGTAAAAAATCAAACCAGACTCGATCAGAAACGTAGGTAGAAAACCCTTCGATCAATTCCGATGCATAAAGCAAATTCCCGTTGTCGAGCAGATCAGCGATATAATCATAGAGAAAGCTCTCTAAATCATGAGCGAAATAATTGGAAATGGTCGTATAAATTTCGTTCGGATCTGCCCCGTTGTCAGCATTCTCATCCAAGATTTCTAGCAAATTCGCTAATCCGTCTTGGATTTGCTCATCGCTTTCCAATGCATCTTGATCATATAGAGAGATTTGATAGTCCAATTCATCGCAAAAAATCGAAAGAGACTGCTTTTCAGGTAAAAGCCTGCGCCAAATCTCAAACATCACCAAATAAAGAGCATCTTGGAGTTTTTCGTCGGGAAGATCAGATAAAAGAAGCTCTGCTAAATCTTCAGGAGTGTCGCAGCTTTCCGCAAACTGAGGAAACGATTTGAGGTCGAGATCCACCCCAGTCTTTTTGAGTCGTGCAAACAGGTTATCAAGAGGAACTTTGCGCAAGTCCTCCACGGCCCATGGTTCTGCTGAAATGGAAGGATCTTCCTCAGCATTTAATCGTAAAAGATTGTATAGAGCTTTTGTCTGTAGCATATTTTCTCAAAATGTTAATCTTCCTTTGACTTTCGAGTCAATTAAGTTTTAATTTTAAAATAAATATTTCAAATTTTCGATTCTTCATCTTATAATCTATACACAAATTACATGAAGAATCGGGAATATGGCAAGAAGGCGCCCTGAATTTGAGTCAGGCTTTGCCGGCGTCGAAGCAGCTAAACTTAAAAAGTTTAGCGATGCAGACGGATCTCAAA
>CAZXVU010000125.1:0-5512 GCA_964644465.1 uncultured bacterium | reverse complement strand
TCCCCGATCCAGTCGCTTTCCCGCGAAAAAGAGCTCCTCGGCTTTTACCTCACCGGCCACCCGATGGACAGCTACCGTAAACTCCTGACCCGGCTCTCTTGCGTCCCGTTCAAGGATCTTGAACTCCTCCCTGACGGATCCATCTTGCGCGCCGCATTTATCGTGGAGAGCATCGCCATCAAGGTCTCTTCGAAAAGCCAAAAAAAATTCGCCATTTTGAACATAGGGGATGGATTGGAGAGGTTCGAGCTTCCCATTTGGCCGGAGCTCTTCGAGGAAAAAGCCTCCATTCTCAAGGAAAACCAGCTTCTTTACGCCGTCCTCCAGGTCGAAAAGAAAGAAAACGGCGAGCGGCAACTCAGCGCTAAAGGCCTCGAAGATCTGACCGCGCTCGATGAGGCCAAAGCGCAAACCCTCGATGAACTCTACGACCGGCTTAAATTGTCTGCCAAAGCCCCCGAGCCGAAATGGAAGAAGGACAAAAAAGAGAAAAAGGAGGCCTCCTCTCAAGAAGAGGTCAAGCATCTCGTTTTGAAACTCGATGCTGATGCCCTTCGGCTAAGCGGCCTCCTCGCCCTCAAAGACCTGTTTCGCGATTATCCCGGTAAATCGACCGTGGAGGTCCAATTCCTTTCAGGGGAAAGACGGGTCGGGACCGTCGCCATCGGCGCAGAGTGGGGCGTCATGGCCCAGCCCGCCTTGCTTGATAGGCTCAAAAAACTCAGCTTTGTCCTCTCTTCCGAACGAGCTTGACTGTAGCTACCATAACTCCTTGATTATAAGAGACTTGCATCCTCGCATTTCTGCCTAAGTAATCCCATTGGATTTGACGTGCCTTTCTTCTTAAAAATTTTAATCTCGTTAAATGCAATTTTTTATTAAGGCTGTCCCACTCTTCAAAACGTACTCATTTGACACTCAATGACCTGTATAGAGAGATAAAGAACCTTTCCGGAAATGACAAGTAAATATTTTACTTAAACCACTGAAACTTAATTAATTTATGTTTAAAATAAATAGGATCTTTGTTATAATAAATGGGAATTAACAAAAGAATTAGTAAAAACAGATACTTAATACATAAAAGGAGATTATTATGGCTATTGCAGCAGCGCTACTCAGGATAGACGCAGCCCCAAATGGGTTTCAACAATTAGGGCGTGACGAGGCTCATTATACCACTCTGCTTGCCGCTTACAAGAAGCGGAAAAACGGTTTTTTTGAAGGGTCGTGGAAAGAGGGCTGGACAAAAGCCGGCAGATGCGAAATGGTCGCCAAAGAGGCTTTTGAGCAAATGAAAAACATCAACTCATTACCTCCAGCCGATATTGATAGGGTCAGACGTCAAATTTCGAAAGTGATCGAAGACGAGGTGGTCTCTAGACTTGGAGAAACAAACAGACTCGTCCACCAAGTAGACACGCGAATCGATAATACGGGTATTTTCAATAAAATCGATCAGCACGCAACCACGCTGCATCTCAGAAAAGGGCTTCAAGATTTAGGCGCTCAAACAGCCAACGTACAATGGATTAATAGAAACGGAGCGCCCCATGGAGTGCCACAAGCAGGATATGCGAATATCTTAAACATGTCAAATTCCGAAGTAGATGAGCACTTGGCTAAACTTGCAGATTTCGAAAAAGAAATCGAGAAAGTCGACCCCAAAATCTTGAAAGCGATGACGTTCGATAAAGACGAATTCTATAGGAACGTGAATATTGCCAAAGCGCAGTTAAAGATGAGGAAGGACCGGTTGAAAGTCCTCGCCAGTGAACTGCCGACAAGACTCCTCGGCTTCCGGCGCGACGCAAAGGCGCTCGATCCTGCGGATAGGGCAGCAAATGGTATTGGCCAGCAAGCTTTAACCAACCGTGCCAATGCAATCAAAGCAGACCTGGATTCGGTGGAAGAGCTGTACAAGAATGTTAATTCTGAAGACCGCAATTGGATCAAAGGCCAATTGGATCAATTGAATGCTCATGGCAAATGCCCAAGAAGCAAGAAAGCGCTAGCTGTGAACCTCCAGGAACCAATACTCACGCTTTCAGAAGTGGGATACTCTCTGGCCATTACAACCATCGCTGGAACTTCGCTCAATTTCTTTGCAGGCGGCACGAGCATCTTTGCTTCGGCAGCTACATTTGTCAGCGGGGCTCTAAGCGGAACAAGCCTAGCTATTGGCGCCATTGCCTTGGCCGCAATGAGCTACCAGCGTGGCGGTCCCGTAGCCGAGTGGCTCGAGTAATTCTCGATCACTGGCTTCAAAGCCTAAGATCTGGGAGATCCGTCTCCCAGATCTTTTTTTGTCCCGACTTATCCCGATATTAAAACTATTTACTAAAATCTTTGTTTGTGATAAAATATATTGCAAATTAACGAGATATTTATGCCTATAGATGCGTTTATTATTTTTAAGCACCGCTTGGAGCATATCGACTATACCGATGTGTTTGGAGAGCGTTCGAAGCAGCTCAAGGCAATTAGCAAAGATGCCTTTGAAGAGCTGGCAAAGCGTTTGAATAGCGACGATTTGCCGACCGATTTCGAGATGGAGCACGAAGCCGCCTTTTTTAAGGAGCTAAAAAAGAAACTCGGATCCCAGGAAGACAAGACCGGCTATTGGGAAAATCGGGTGCAGCCGAAAAGGCTCGGCTCGATGTACAACGCCTGGACAGATACGATCCTCGCCCGCGTGAGCGATTGGAATGAGTTTCTCACGAACTGTAAAAGTTCCGAGGAAGCGCTTAGCGGCGCTGACAAGCTCCCGTTAAGCAAAGATTTAACGGACCTTGCAAAAGAAATTTCAAACAAGGCCTTAGAGATTCTCGCTCTTTCCTCAAACTATTCGGGAGCCCGGGATAAGATCGCGGCTCTTTTTAGGGATATGAAAACATTCAACCAAATCATCGAGGAAGATCTAGCCATTTACGATAGCTCTGCCAACGTGATAGAAAAATGGAAAGAGATTAGGGCTGAAAAAGCACAGTCTGCACTGGTTGCGGAAGAGGGGTCATCCCTCTTGGGCAGGGGAAAGGCTCTCGCCTTCGGCGGGATCCATTGGGTCAAAAATCTCTTCGGAATCTCACCCGAAACCACCTCTTAAGCCTCTTGACGTCAATCCAGGCGATCCCCTACGCTTAATCCTTAAAGTCTATAGGCTATGCGTAAATATATCCTCTATCCGCTGTCTTTGGCCATCCTATCCCTATTTGCTCTCGAAGAAGAGGAGTTGCAGTGGGAAGACGCTGGTCCATCGGTGCTTGAATTCAATGGGTATCTCCAAGAATCGATCCGGGACGGGGATTGGTGGGCCGCCATCGATTATGCGCAGCTCATCTCCTATCATTTCCCAGAGAGCCCCTTTGCCTTGGAGACCGCCTTTTTGATCGGGGAGGCCTATTTCAAGCTCGGCCATTTGGAGCTTGCCAACGAACGGTTTACCTCTTATCTGAACCATTCGACCTCTCCCAAGCACTTCGAAGAGGCGATCCACTACAAATTCAATATCGCCGAGAGCTTCCGCAGCGGGGTCAAAAAACCGCTCTTTGGCTCCCACAAGCTCCCAAAACTTGTTTCGGGAGAGGAAGATGCCTTGAAGATTTACGAAGAGGTGATCACGAGCCTTCCCCATGACGATATTGCAGCGAAGTCGCTCCTTGGCAAGGCGGAGATCCAGGTGAAGTTCGAAGATTATAAAGAGAGCCTGGAAACGCTGGACCTTTTGATCCGGCGGTTCCCGAAACACGATTTGGCGGCTCAAGGTTTTGTAGAGAAGAGCCATGCCTATTTGATGCAATGCCGCGACAAGAGCCTCGATCCGGCCCTTTTGGATCTGGCAGAGGTGAATCTGCGCAAGTTCCGGCTTGCTTTTCCCCGTGAAGAACGGATCGCCCAAGCGGAAAAAGATTTTGCTGAAATGCAGGATATCTTTGCCGAACACCTGATGGAAACAGGCCGATTTTTCCAAAAAACAAAGAAAGTGCCAGCCTCCATCATCTACTATTCGAAAGTCCTTTCCAAATATCCGGAAAGCAAAGCCGCCATCGAGGCAAAAGAAAGATTGGAAAGCCTCCAGCCCTCTGGCAAACTATAATCTGAGACTGTCAAGATTAAGAGAAAAAATAACAGGATGGACAGGATAGGTATTTAGGACAATTCATCCTTGGGAAATGGAAATAAAAAGGGTTTTTCCTCTCCTTTGTCAAAATGGTCTGGGTGATGAAGCCTCTTGTATTCCAACTTCTGATTCCCAAAATTCACAAGCAGACCTACTTCCTTATCTGCCGCCTTAAGATAATTGATTAATTGCGCTTGGTGCTCTGGAGTTAAAGCTCGACAACACTTCAATTCCACAATTAGTAAATCTTCAAACATTAAGTCTGCAATGTATCTCCCTATCTTGTATCCTCGATAGTTAATTTCAAAAGTTTTCTCGGTCGATACATTTAAGCCTTTTTCTGTCATTGAAATATAGAGAGCATTTTTATAGACATTTTCCAAAAACCACCACCGAGTTCTCGAATTACTTCGATACAACACCCTATCACTTTTTCTGAAAGGTCCGAATGGAGAAAGTTCCTATTCTTTATCCTGTCCATCCTGCCATCCTGTTATTTTTCTCTTAATCCCGGCTCTTGCGTATCTGTCCTTCGGCTTTGCCCACAACTGAGTCTGATCAACCCTCGCTCGGGTGGGCCGGCGCCAATTTTTTTCTCACTGGGTTTTTACTCCCAAAGCCAGCGCTTTTGCCAAAAATCTCGGGCAAGTTCCAATTTTCTGTTTTCTCCCTTTTTGAACTCTGAATTTGTAAAGTTCCGGATGGCCGGATCTCCCCGCTAGAGAAAAAAGTAAAAACGAGACTACTTTGCTCTTTTCCTTCGAAGAGGATCTTTGAAAAGTGCAATTTGAGGGAAGACTTCACACTCGGCGGGTCAAGGCAAACCGCCTCGAATGTCCAATTTTTTCTCTCTCGTTTTAAGACACCTTCCCAGTCCGCCTGCATATTGACCGCCATTCTGTGCGCCGTCAAAAGGCGGGATCTGAGCTGCTCCAGACTCGTTCGAAAACGCCTTGTTTCAAGAAAGCCGTGCATCTTCCAACCGATCGCCCCCGCTGCCATCAGGATCAGGGCAAGCCCAACCATGATTTCAAGCAGGCTAAAAGGTCTACTCTTCCTCATCGCCGGGAATTTCTTTATTCAGTTTTTTCATGTATTTATCATACGCCTGCGAGGTGATTTTAAAATCGTTCCTCCCTTGATTGTAACTAATGATAAAATTAGTCCCCCATCCATCCTGAACAAGCTTTTCACTATTTTTTGCTAAATTAGCTCTTTTCAAGTGGGGTGCGGGGTCTTTGGCAAGCTCGTCTGGCTTGATCCCTTCTTCGAGACAGATCAGGAGAAGATCGTGAAGCTGAGCTTTTGCTTGCTCGGTACGGAATGCGCGCCCCCGATCCAGCGAGCCTTTCATATTGTATCCGATCGCGCCTGTAATTAACGTGATCAAGA
>CAZXVU010000124.1:2349-5641 GCA_964644465.1 uncultured bacterium | reverse complement strand
AGATTTGTGAAATTTCCGCCTTTCCTCTACGATGCTACATATGAACATTGTCATCCTGGGTGCGGGAAAAACCGGTTCCTATGTAGCTTCTGTCCTCTCAGAGGAAGAGCATAACGTTGTTCTGATCGATAAAGACGCTAAAGTCCTCGAAAAGGTAGGCCGAGAAATCGATGTGGCCACCCTTCATGCCCATGCTCCGAGCTGGAATCTCTTTGAAAGCTTGATCGAAAACGGGCCCGACCTATTCTTCGCTGCCACAGGAAATGATGAGACCAATCTCGTTGCTTGCTCGATTGCTAAAAACCTCGGGTTTCCCAAAACAGTCGCCCGCGTTCAGGCAAGAAATTATTTAAATCATTCCCGGCTTGATTTCAGCCGTTTATTTTTTGTCGATTATTTCATCGGCCCAGAAGTTTTAGCCGCTCAAGATCTTTTTAAAGTCTTAGTCCATTCGGGAGATGTCGCCGCAGAACATTTTGCCCACGGCGCTATCCAGATGCGGACGATTGTCATTCCCGATCATTGGGATCAAGGTGGATCTCCGATCCGAGAATTGCGCCTTCCAGAAGAATTAATCGTTGGCCTTATACGGAGAAAACTCCAAGAAGGAGATAAAATTCTCGTTCCCAATGGAAACGATCACATTCTCCCTGGAGATGAGGTGACAGTCGTCGGGGAATCAAAAATCATCCATAAGCTGCATGAGATATTCCATTCGCCGGAACATCAAGTCCGCTCAATCATCTTGGTCGGAGGAACTCCGATCGCTGTCCATTTGACCCATTTTTTAACCCAGCAGCGGATCGCCGTGCGGATTATCGAAAGCAGCAGCGCCCGCTGTGAAGAGCTCTCGGAGCTGTTGCCATCAGCTACGATCATCAATCGAGACGGTAAAGATCTACAAATCCTTCTTTCCGAAAGAGTCCAAGATGTAGACGCTCTCGTCAGCTGCTCCAATTCCGATGAAACCAATATGCTTGTCGCCGCTTTGGCAAAACAGGGTGGGTGCAAAAAAGCAATCGCTCTCATTACGGATGACAGCTACACACCCATCTTAGAAAAAATCGGAGTCTTGCCGGCTCTTTCCGCCCATGTAAATGTAGCGAATCGGCTCCTTTCCATCCTGCATGAAGAAACGATCCTCTCTATTGCCTCTTTGAGCAAGACGCAAGCGAAAATTGTCGAACTAAAAGTATCCCCTTCCTCCAGACTCGTCGGCATCCCTCTTTCTGATCTCAATTTGCCGAAAGATCTTTTGATCGCCGTGATCGAAAACCAAGGCAGAGTCATGGTCGGAAGAGGAAATCGGATCCTTTGCGCAGAAGACATTGTCATCGCCATCTGCCATCCGCAGCAGATTCCTCAACTCCAACAACTATTTCATTGATGGTATTTAGAGAGCTTTCCCAGATCTTAAGTAAATATCTCTTCTATCTCAGTATAGCTCTCTGCCTTCCTCTCATTTTAGCGATCTATTTTCAATTCATTGCAGACCCAGCTTTTCATCCACAACCCCACACTACTTCTTCATTTTTCTGGACTCTTGTGATCTCTATTCTTCTCGCGGCTCTTTTCCGGTTCGCAGGAAAAAAAACAGAGGGGCATCTCTATCGACGCGAAGGAATATTGTTAGTTGTCCTCATTTGGCTCATCACTTCCCTCATTAGCGCTCTTCCTTTTTATTTCAGCCGCACGCTTACCTCTCCCCTCGATTCTTATTTCGAAGCGATGTCGGGTCTAACTACCACCGGCGCTACGATGATCGCCCCAAAGTCTTATAACCTTTCTACTTGGGAAGAAATACCGATCCATATCACCAACCCGCATGTTCCTGAAAAAACATATACATATTGGGGTACTGTAGATCCCATTCGAGACCCAAATTCGGGACTCATCATTTATTCAGGAGTAGAAGCGGTCAGCAAAGCGCTTCTTTTCTGGCGCAGCCTCCTCCAATGGCTTGGAGGCATGGGGATCGTCGTTATCTTTCTCACCGTCTTGCCCGCGTTGGGCGTTGGCGGCAAATTCCTCTATCAAATCGAGATGACGGGCCCAATCAAAGATGAAATCAGCCCTCGTGTGCGCGATACTGCCTCCCAGCTCTGGAAGCTTTATCTTTTCCTCACTCTTCTTGAAATTACTCTCCTTGTCTGGACAAATCGGGAAATGCCTGTTTTCGATGCGATCTGCGTATCCCTTTCAAACATTTCAACAGGCGGGTTTTCGATTCGCAATGATAACATCGCGAGCTATAACAGCTTAGCGACAGAATGGATCGTGATGATTTTTATGATCCTAGGGAGCATTAACTTTTCCCTCTATTTTCATGCGATGAAATTGAAATTCTTTCGGATTTACGTTCCTGAATTCTTTCTCTTTATTGGCATCGCAGCGATTGGCTGCATCGCTGTTTCTCTTTTCCTTTATGGCCAGCAAGAAGCAGGCTTCAGCGGAGAAACCTTCACTCTTGGCAAAGCCTTCCGAGAAGGAAGTTTTCAAGCCCTTTCCATGCAAACAAGCACCGGATTTACGACAGCTAATTACGACCGCTGGCCATTCCCTCCGCAAATGTTCATGCTCATCCTCATGTTCATCGGCGGCATGTCAGGTTCTACCGCGGGCGGGATTAAGACATCGCGCTTTTATATCCTTTATAAAATCGTCCTCCACCGCCTCGAATCGATCTATCGTCCCGACAGCGTCCGCAGGCTTCGCATCGGTTCCACAGAAATCGACGATAAGAACGCCCTTACCGTCCTCTCTTTTTTCTGCATCGTCGCTTTCTTCACCGTGCTCGGAACTGCTTCCCTTGTCCTCGATCATGTCGATCCCGAAACCTCTCTTGGACTCATCGCTTGTTTTATGAATAACGTAGGGCTTGCGTTCCGCGCTGCGGGGCCGGCCGACTCTTTTGCCTTTCTCTCTCCCTTCTCTAAAATTTTAGCCATTATTTGGATGCTCCTCGGCCGTCTTGAGTTTTTTGTCGTGCTGCTCCTTTTCCTTCCCGCTTTCTGGAAAAATCGATGAGATATTATCTCTTTAGGCTCATTGATCCCCGCTTAGAAATAGCGAAGAAAGAACTCGTCCAAAAAGGGCTGCATGACATTTTTATCATTGAAGACGACTCCATTGGAGAACTCTTTTTGGGAGGCCATAGCCAAAAGAAGATTGCTGTAGAGAAAATTAAATCTTGTGAACTGGTTGAAGAAAAAAAGGCCGAGATCGATTGGACGCAGCAATGGGAACTTTTTGCTGAGAATTTCTCCGAAGGAAAAGCGCATATCGATCTTTC
>CAZXVU010000124.1:0-2249 GCA_964644465.1 uncultured bacterium | reverse complement strand
GATTTTTCTCATGAATATGATCTTTCCCGAGCAAAAAATCCTCCAGCCGCAAAAACTCAATCCTTATGCGAAATCTTGGATCGTCTCTGGCATTCTTGCAGAGCAAAAGAAAGAATATCTTCGCCAAGCGCGCAAATGGGGATGGACTCCTGTTTCAGAACATCGGAGAAATGAATGGATAGGTTGGATTTTCTCTAGTAGGCGATCTGTGTCCAAGACTTCGGATGATTGATGACCTTCAACTGACGCCGGCGAAGATAATAGGGTTCATCATAGCCAATAGCTGCGCTGCTCGTCCTTTCCTCCCAGTTGATTGAGAGATGAATTGGCAATCCTGAATATCTGATGACAAAGCGTTCCATCCAGCCAGGAAATTCATCATAAGGATGCAGATCGACTAGAAATTCTTCGTCAATCCTTGCAGCTTGAGCCAGTGTCATCAACAGGCAATCTTTGTAGGCGATCGTATAAGGAGTTCCTGACAGAGGCGCAGGGTAATAGGTGCACCACTGTTCTGTATTGGTATTTTGGTAATAG
Source organism: uncultured bacterium (assembly GCA_964644465.1). Taxonomy (GTDB): domain Bacteria; phylum Chlamydiota; class Chlamydiia; order Chlamydiales; family SM23-39; genus CAZXVU01. The sequence continues at coordinate 1,712 of CAZXVU010000124.1, read as the reverse complement.
GGTCCAGGGCTAAAAGAAAGACCGTTCAAAAGACCTGCAATCGTATTATGGCCTCGAAAAGCGGTATAGATGCGCAACCCGCCCCCGGCAGTCAGAAAAGAACTCGCTCCTAATGTAAATGACCCTGGTCCGATAAACGGAAATAATGGCGCCTGATTATCGACAACCAGAGTCATACTTCCACCTGCCGTGATCGAACCATTGCCTACGATACTGAGATCATTTTGAGCAATCATCAATACGTTGCCGCCAGTTGCAATCGGATTTCCGACAGTGATATTGAATGGCGGATCCACAGTAATATTTCCATTGGCTGTGATAAACTCAACGGGACGTATTGAGGAAACATCTAGGGTATCTGAAGCGAGAAAGTTGCAAACTGTCCCATCGATAAATTTCTGTGCGGTCTTGATCGTAATAGCACCATCCGTGGTCTGGATGACGATCCCTCCAGGAATCGTTCGATCCATCATGACGCCATTATCGAAAAATGAATTTTTGACCGCGAACCCGCCGAATCCATTTCCACCCATTTGATTTGACTTTGTACTTACGTTTCCAGAAGCCTTCCCTAACGGCGTTGAGGCTAGCTTGCTATTTGAGTTGGCCGCCCAAAGTTCTCCTCTTGAAAAGGAGTGATCCGCTAAAAGAGTTACGGTTGTATCAAATCGATTATTTGCTGGAGGCAAGAGGCCGCTAAATTCTCGATGAATCGGCGAACAGAGAATCAGATCTCCTCCCGCTTTAAGGATGAGATCTCCACCTGTGACACCACTGCCTAAGGAAAAAAACACTCCATTGTCGAAACTAGCTCCCCCAACGCATCGAAGACTATTCAACGCAGAAATAGTGGTCAAAGAATTGGGATCATTCACCCAAAGCATTATAGAAAATCGACCTGTGGGGCCTGCCACAGGACTTTTGGCATTCATGACGATATCTTCTCCCGCCGAAAATATCAGAGGTCCCTTGGCAAAAAAAGATTGGGTAAGATCACAGCCAACGCAATCTGCTCCATTGATTGTAATTGTTCGACCCGCTTGCCAAGTCATTCCGCTGTTGTCACTGTTGAATGAAGAACTATTCGTCCCATTGATCGTAATATCTCTTCCTGCAAAAATATTGAATTGTTGATCAGCGATCATCCCTATTAAGCCAAGAGAGCCATCCGCAATAAAATCATTTCTAGCGACAATATTGATATCTCCTCCGAGAGTTGTGAAGATTTCGGTTCCAAAAGTAGGAGGTGTAATGGCAACTACTTTCACATTATTCCCTTCTATCCGGATCCCGCCGTCGATTGTGCTCACGATAAAAGTTTCAATAGTGACATCGCCGACTCCAATGTTATTTAAATCGGAGATGAGGACGATTTGATCTCCTGGAAATACCCCGAGAGGAGAAATATCAGCCTGCACCAGAATATCTCTCTCAGCCATCAAGGTAAGAGATGTTCCGGTAGTCCAAATAGGAACTGTTGTAAAATCAAGCGGCGCTGTCACTGCAATATTTCCTGTACCCGTCCCCGCCGTCACTGTAGAAATGGAAATATTGGAACTATTCAACGCATTTGCCAGATCGCCATTATTGATATCGACAGAATTGAAGGGAGGAATCGTTGTCATTGGAGCCAGAACGACACCAGGACTTGTTGGATTCGAACTGATATTGATATTGGTAGGGTCTAAAGCCAACATTCCATGATTCCCCAA
>CAZXVU010000123.1:0-5656 GCA_964644465.1 uncultured bacterium | reverse complement strand
CCGTCGACGTGAATCACCGTTCCTGTCGCATAATTGCACTCAATCAGGAAACGAACTGCTTTGGCAATGTCTTCGGGTTTGCCTATGCATTTCGCAGGGAGTTTATTGGCAGTTTCGGCGAACATCGTTAGGCGTCCCTCTTTAGGGATGGTGTCCCACAGAGGAGTTTCGATAAGTCCAGGAGATATTGTGTTCACCCGAAGAGGAGAAAGTTCCAGAGCCAGGGCTCGAGTCAAGGCTTCAATGGCCCCATTGATGGCGCAGCCAGCCGTGAAGTTGAGCATCGGTTTCTCATTGGCTGCCCCGCTAAAAAAGGTGATTGAACCCCCTTTTCTGATTTTTGGGGCTCCGTATTTAGCAGCGCAGTATTGCCCCCAGAACTTGCTATCGAAATAATCTCTCGCTTCCTCGGTTTTTCCCTTTAAAAAGGATCCCATAAAAAAATCAGCCCCAGAAATGACCAGATGGTCAAACGGCTCTAGTTCAGAGAAAAATTGAGCGATATTTTCTTCCTGTTTTAAATCGACAATATGGAATTCAATGTTTCCGATTTCTTGCCGCGCTTTTTCCAATTTGGCTTTTGAGCGGCTTCCGATCGCGACTTCATATCCCAGCCCATGCATCATTTTAGCGATCGCCAATCCCATGCCTGAACTGCCTCCAATAACCACCAATCTCCCTTTCTGAGTCATTTTTTCTTCCTTTTCAAGTCTTTATGGCTCTTCTTTTTGGATCCGCTTTCAGGGGGCTCAAAAGGATAGATAGGGTCCCTGTCTTCATGGACTAATTCTTCATGGGCTCGAATTTGTGAAGGGCTCTCTTCTCCCCAAATAGGATGTTTTTCTTTTTTTGAATGGCTTTCCCGCCTTTTTTTCATAGGTGCTCCTTATGGCTATAAATAAACCAATAATTGAATTTTTTTTAATCTTCAAATCTGTTTTTAGTAATTCCGTTTTTTGATAAACTGAAACTATGAAATTTAAATTAGCTCGTCTGAAAATTAGTAAAGAGTTGAATGTTTTTTCCTCTCAAATGATTAAGAAGCATAAGGTTGATGTCTTAAGGGCGACAAAAAATAATTTGACTGAAATCGCCGCAATTTCTCAGGAGATTCAAGAAAACGGCCTTCCAAAACATCTGGTTCTCAAAAAGCTTAAAGGCGGCATCGGCCATGGGATATTTTTACATCCGGAAGCTAAGCCGATCTTGAAGGGGGAAATGATCGCTCCCTACTCTGGAGAAGTGTTTTTATCTCCCCAAAACCAGGAAGATGACTCTGACTATATGTTTTCTTTAATTGCAGATTTGCTCCTCACAAAAAAAGAGCAGACTCATTTTGACCCGGAAAATCGATATCATCCCCGTCGTCTTTATTCATTGGATCTAGATGCTCGTAAACAGGGGAACTTTACCCGTTTTATCAATCATTCTGAAAAACCCAATATCGAAGCGAAGCTTCTCCGGTTCCCTTCCGATTCCTTGGGAGCCACATTTGAAATTGTTTATTTTGCCAAAAAGAACATCCGGCCTGGCGAGCAGCTTCTTGTCTGCTACGATGGGGACGATGACAGTTATTGGGGCGCTTTGAATATCAAACCGTTTCTTATGACGCCCAAAACATTTCAGCTCAATTCTTCTCTGAAGATCGTTTAATTCTCTTCCTAAAAAAATCCCTTTTTCCATATAGAATTTTGTACAATTTGAGGGAAACATCTTAAAAAAGCTCAAACTTGGTCACCAGGGACTCGAAGTTTCGGAACTTGGCCTTGGCTGTATGGGGATGAGCCAGTCTTATGGCACACCGAATGACGCAGAATCTATTGCAACTATCCATCGGGCAATAGAGCTTGGCGTCAATTTTTTTGATACGGCTGAAGTCTATGGACCTTTTACCAATGAACAGCTTCTTGGAAAAGCCTTAAAAGGTCGCCGTGAAAAGGCGATCGTGGCGACAAAGTTTGGCTTCAAAATTGTGAATGGCAAAGTGCAAGGAGTCAATAGCCATCCTGATCATCTAAGGCAAGTAGTGGAAGAATCTCTGCAAAGACTGGGAATCGATCATATCGACCTTCTTTATCAACACCGCGTAGATCCCGCAATTCCCATCGAAGAAGTAGTAGGATCCATGGCCAAATTGGTTGCTGAAGGGAAAGTTCGTTTCCTGGGACTTTCTGAAGCGGGCGAAGAGACAATCCGCCGCGCTCATAGCACCCATCCCATTTCAGCCCTGCAAAGTGAATATTCTCTCTGGGAACGGAATTTAGAACCTCGCATTATTCCTTTGCTTCGCAAGCTCGGTATCGGCCTTGTTCCTTTCTGTCCTCTTGGCAGAGGCTTTCTCACTGGAACGGCAAAGCGGGCTGAAGAGTATCCAGAAAATGACTTCCGCCGCGGCGACCCGCGCATGCAGGGGAAAAACTTCGATGCGAATATGCAAGTTGTCGCACACATTCGGAGCCTAGCAGAACGGAAAAAAGCGACTCCTGCGCAAATCGCGATTGCTTGGCTGCTTCATAAGGGAAATGACCTGGTGCCTATTCCTGGAACAAAGCAGCGAAAGTATCTTGAAGAGAATATCGGTGCTGCAAAGATCTCTTTATCCACAGCGGAAATGAAAGAATTAGATGGATCGGGAACGGTTGCCGGACCCCGTTATAACCAACAGCATATGGGCATGATTGACCGTTAGGGATTGGAAGAATGAATTCACGCTTTTTTGTACTCGCATTTATATTTGCTTTGCCTCTTTTCGGAGATCAGTTTTTTACAGACAAACTGGGCCGGGAAATTCGTTTGGCTGAAGCTCGTTCCCCTGAAGAGATTGTCCTCGATCAAGGGAAAGATATTTTGGTGAAAAGCTTCATGAACGTCTATGAAGATGTACCGCTTGATGAGCTGAATCCCAATTTCAAGTGCATCGGCGATGTGCGTCGTTTCTATGAAGATTATTTCGAAAGCGAACTGGGGCACTTCAAAAAGGGAGAGCTCTACTGGATCCAGGCATTTGATGGAGATGAGTTGGTAGGCTGGGCTACCTTTCAGCCTGAGGCGAAAGAGGATGACGCCATCTATATGAATCTCCTTGTCATGGACCCAAAGCATCAAAGAAGGGGAATTGGCGAGAAGCTCGTCTTTTCTATTCGATCAGAAGAGCTCTTTCCCAATACCAAAGCGATCAATTTACTGATTAGAAAGGTGAATGAGACGGGACGGATTTTTTATCAGAAGATCGGCTTTGTCGATTTTGCCTATCCGGACGCACAAGATAACTTTGTCGATATGTCTCTTCTCACAGGCTTGCGCTGGGAAGTTCAACCCTAATTGAGGTTTAAAATGGCCAGATTTATTAAACAATTATTCATTGCAGCTTTCGTTTTATTTGCCCTTGAGGGCAAAGCGATCGAAGTGCTCTCTTTAGATATCATTTCATATGAAGCATTTATCCAAAACGATCCTGAAGCTTTGCAGCTTTTAGATAAAGCTTTGCATGAGAAAGGCATTGTAGGGATCAGAGGCGTTCCAGGGTATCGGGAACAGGTAGAGAGATTTATCGAAAGGGCGCGGGAGTTTTCCTCTCTTCCCGAAGCCATCAAAGAGAGCTACGCTCCGAACCATGATCTCGGCGAGACTTTTCTGGGCTATGAGAAAGGCAAAGAGAAATTTAAGCGGCCTGATGGCAAATGGGTCGTTGACGATCTGAAAGTCTCCTACTATGGGTTTGTTCCAGACAGTTCTCTCAATAAATGGCCCAGAGAGGTGGATCTGAGAACTCCCTTTCAAGAAATGGGAGCTTTGATGTCGCAGATGGGTGAAGAGGTCATGAAAAAAATTGGGCTGCTAGGGCCCATGACTGGACTCTCCATCGAAGAGGCTCCCCGAATGGGGCGGATGCTCTACTATCGCAAAAGTGAAGAGAGCGCAGCTGAGAATCCCTTTTGGTGCGGGGCCCACTTTGATCATGGATTGTTCACAACGCTTCTTCCCGCTTTTTATTTTGTAGATGGAGAAGCTGTTCCAGAGCCGATGGAAGCAGGGCTTTTTGTGAAAACGACAGTGGATGGAACTTTTAAGAAAGTCAAAGCGGACGATCCAGACGTGATGATGTTTCAGGTGGGGGAGTTTGGCCAGCTAGCGACAGACGATACGATCATAGCGACAGAACATAGAGTTCATAAGGCTCCAGGGTGTATTGAGCGCTACACGATGGCACTATTTTTCGATGCGCCAATGGATGCGGAAATCCGCTCTCATTCAATGCTGACTGAAGATGCGCGGTACGGAGGCGCTCCAGGCGAACCTTGTTCCTATCGAACATGGCATGAAGCCTCTTTCAATCGCTACATCGTAAAAGAAGAGCCTCAAACTAAAACATCGACGAATTGAAGCTGGGGATTTTCTTTCATGCAGTATTGCTTTTCCCATTGGCTGGTGAAGAGGACCATGGGCCTCAGCCGTCTGTCTTTAATGAGAAGGCAGCTGGTGGTTTTCTTGAGTGTCTTGACATCTCCTAAGATCCATGCGCTGCATTGATAGGGGAGGGGAGTGAGGACGGTCTCTACGCCATATTCATCCCTGAGGCGGTACTGCATCACTTCGAACTGCAATTTACCGACGGCGGCGAAGATGAGATCTCCTTCTTGCTCGTAAGCATGGAGAAGCTGGATCGCTCCTTCGTCTGTCAGTTGCAGCACGCCTTTATCAAACGATTTTCTTTTCACTACGTCTTTAGGATAGATCCTAGCAAAAATCTCAGGCTGGAATTGGGGCAGCGGTTTGAATGTGAAGCCGCCTGTTACGGAAATCGTGTCGCCGATCGCAAAGAGGCCCGGGTTGATGACCCCGATGACATCGCCTGGATAGGCGTAATCGAGCGTTGTCCGTCCGCCGGCAAGCATTCCGTGGGGCCGAGATAAGCGGATCTCTCGATTGAGGCGGATGTGCTTCACTACGAGGTCTCGCTCAAAGCGCCCCGAACAAATGCGGATGAAGGCCATATTGTCTCTATGGCGGCGGTCCATATTGGCCTGCAATTTAAAAACGTATCCGCTAAAAGGCGTTTTGACGGGATCGATTTCGATTTCCGTTCCATCGGTGCGGTCGGCCAGGCGAGAATGGGGACAGGGTGCAAGATGGATGAACGCGTCGAAAAAGGGCTCCACGCCAAAATTCGTGAGGGCGGAGGCGAAAAAGACAGGAGTGACTTGGCCCGCTAAAAATTTTTCATGGTCATATCGATTGCCGGCAAGTTCTAGAAGTTCGAGTTCTTGGATGAGGGCTTCATAACCTTGGCCAATCCGCTCTTTTGACTCGGCGCTTTTGAGAGGATGGCGGATGATGTCGGCTTTTTGCGCGCCGCCGACGGAGGTTTTGATAAAAAAGATGCACTCATCGGTTTCCCGGTCGACGACCCCTTGGAACTCTTTTCCCATTCCGATGGGCCAGTTCAGGGCGCAAGATTGAATTTGAAGGACGTTTTCTACTTCGTTCATGAGATCGAGAGGCTCTCGAGCGGGCATGTCCATTTTGTTGATGAAGGTCAAAACAGGGATTTTTCGAAGGTGGCAGACTTCGAAAAGCTTACGGGTCTGCTTCTCCACACCCTTGGAAGCGTCGATCACCATGATGGCGCAATCGGCGGCTGTGAGGGTGCGGTAGG
>CAZXVU010000122.1:0-5908 GCA_964644465.1 uncultured bacterium | reverse complement strand
TTTATCCTACGGGAGAAATAGGAAAATAGGAAAAAAAGTGGGTCGCATCTATACTAAAGATTCGAAGAGAGATGACTATGAAGCCGAAGAAAAGACAAAAAATTTGTTATAATTGCGAAGGGGAAATCGACCTCGATGTGATCGTCTGCCCTTATTGCGCTGCCGACTTGAGGGAAGAAAAGCCTGAGCAGCAGCATCCTGCCTACAATCCGGCTTCTTCAGTCAAGGCGATGAATTCTGCCCATAATCAAACCATGCAGTCTCTCTATCCTCAGCAGCATGCTCAGAAAATAGTTCAGGAGGAAGAAGAGCCCTCCATCCAACAGACCATGGCAGCAGAAGAGGCTTCTGAAGAAAAAGAAAAAAATATTATTGGTCCAACGATTCTTTTGACACTTGGCGCCCAGCTTTTGCTTTTCGGACTCATGATGGCGCTGTTCTCCCATAAGGGAGCCTTTGTCCTGAAATGGGACGCAAGGCTCTGGTTCTTGTATGTCTTCGCGTCTGTTCCTTTGCTCATTTTCGGGTATAGGTCAATTTCTAAATTGTAAACAGGATATGCAGGATTTCGCTGCAAAATGCAGCGAGAGGATCGGCGCCCCAAAAATTGAAGCAATTTTTGGGCCCATGCGCCGGCAGGATAAAAAAATTTCCAATCTTGCCCGCTAATGGGTCCCCAAAATGTTTCATTTTGGGGTAGCGGATCCTGCAGCCGCATAGCGGTTGATCCTGCATATCCTGTTCTTTTTTACTAAAACAACGGACCGAAGAAGTAGAAGACGAGATAGAGGATCACAGTCGGGATCAGCGCTGCCATCAAAAGTTTGAGAGGCCGGATCCCATGCTCAAAGTGCTTTTTGAGGATCGCATACCCTGCTGGATTCGGCGCATTCGCGATCACCGTCAGACCGCCGCCTGCAATCACTCCCGTGAAAACCGCATATTCATAAATTTCTCCCCAATTTGGAACCAGGGTCGTAAGATACGAGATCGCCGTATTGTCGTTAAAGCCAGTGAGGGCGATTGCTACTCCCATGACCGCAAGGGGCGACAGTCCTTGCAAAATCGAAACCACCCACCAGCCTTGCAATCCTCCATGCACGACCAGGCCGGCTAAGAAGAGTCCGACCAGGAGAGGCCTTGCAAGCTGAAAAGAGGATTGATGCGCCCGCGTTGCAACATGGAAGCCCACAAAAAAGAGAAAACTCGCGATAAAAATAGCTGGATAATGGGCCACAACCACGATCCAAGCCATAAATAGCATATGTACAACTGTGATCCAAACGGGGATCGGCATTTCTTTGCGATGGACATGGGCCATCAAAACGCCATGAGCTCTTTTCCGTACATTGAGTTCCCGCAATTCCTTCCGAAAATAGATCCAATAGAGAAGATTGCTGATCACAATCCCCAACGCCGCTTTCCAGCCGAAATCGGTGAACATGTCGAGCGTTGTCCAATGCCAGCAATGGGCTAAAATCAAAACTGCTGGAGAGGCAAAATCGGTAAGGACGCCCCCGACGGAGATATTCACAAAAAGAAGCGCGATGGTGGCATAGGCAAGCTTCGAACTGGGATGATATTGATAAAATTGCTTGGAAAGGAGAAGCGCGCAAAGCGCCATCGCTCCCGCTTCTGTGATTAAGGAGCCTAGCAATGGGCCAACAGTCAAGAGAGTGAACCACCAGGCAGAAAGGGTACCGCCTAGGCTTTTTGCGGCCCAATGAATGAGAGTTTCCGCAGCATGGACGATTGGCCGGGTAGAGGCCATGCAAAGGATCACTACCACAAAAAGAGGCTCTGTATAATCGCGCGTATTTATATATTCCAAAGCCACTGTCCAGCCATTGAAAATCGCCATTATGATGAAAAGAGGGATCGCCCAGAATGCGAAAACGACTTCTACTTCGGAGAGGAAATAGAGCGTATGTACAGTGAAGCTTCTTTCATGCCTTCTGCCTGCTCGCCCTGCCATTTGTTTGAGTTCTAAAGTGCGAGCCCATTTGTGTATTTGGAGAACGGAAAAGGTATGGATCACCGCGCAAATAAACAAAATCAATGCAATTAGATGGAAAGGGGTAAACGTCAAAGACTCAAGCTCAAGCACCGAAGGGTGTTTGAGGCAGTCGAGCTTGGCGGGTTGTTTGGCGATTTGTGCTAGGAACATATATTAGGTTGTATCGGAAAAAATCTTTTAGATCTAGATGAGGATTTCTTGGTTTTCTATTAATAGAATATTCGGTAAGGTTTTTGCTTTTTATTAATATTAAAGGATTCTAATGGCATCTCCGGTTCTAGCAAACCAGACACAAAATATTTCAGAGACACTCGATTCAAATGGGAGAACTGTTCGCCGTTCAGCGAGATTGAACCAAGAGCCTAAAAGAGTTCAGTTCGTAGAACCAACTGTAGAAAGTACAAATGAAAAGGTTGAAGAATTCAATCCGTTAAAGTTTTTGAAACATCAATTGTATCGAGTCTGCCAACAAATGAGATCCAAGGCAAAAGGGTCGAAAGGAAGAAAAATTGGTATTCTGATCGAGCGGGTTCAAACAACTGTTTTTTATCACTTCGAAAAAGGATTGCCTAATAACAGACTTGTCCGCGCTGTGAATGATGGAAATGGAAGAAAAACCCGCGAAGCAATTGAAAACATTTTTAATCAATTAGATTAAAAATTTCATTCAGCTTATAATAAATCATTCATGTTTATTTAATGGAAAATCTTTGATAAAATATTTCGGTGCTTGTTGTATAAGAGCCCAGGAATATGTATTCAGTATTACCAGCAATTCGATCAAATTCTTTACTTGTCTCCTCAAGAGAACAGGGAAATCAAGAACTAGAGGCTCTCGTTGGTAAAGTAAAAAATTGTTTTTATGAATTTCAAAAAAATCCTTCCAGAGAACTAAGGACTACCTATTTCAAAGCTCTTTCAGAGCTGCATCAATTTGCAAAATTTCCTTTAGTCCAAGTCTTTGACAAAGATACATATATCCGAGAAGCTGAAAGCGTCGGCGAAACATTTCAAGCCTATCCAGACTCTATATCTCGTCTAGTACTGCCTGCCGCGAAATACATTACAGAATTAGAACTGCTTGAGCGGGAACTTTCCCTTCCTGCAGGAAACTCCAATCAAGTATTGGTTCGACTGAAAAGAACAGCAGCGGCCCATCAAAGTTTTGTAAGAGCCTTTGTTCCGGAATTTAAGATGGCCACCCGCCACCTAGTTCAGACAACTCCGATGAATTTCCCTAAAACGATTCAGCTTTTCCAAAGTGCTTACAAAGAAGAAGTGAATTATGTTTCTCCTGAATTGGTTCTTCTTCTCCCCAAATTAGCCCTATGCAAATTGATCTCCAACCCAAATCAAGAGATTCCAGAATTAGTTCAAGATCAAGAAGAAACAATAGAATATATTCGCTCTCAGTTCAGAGATCTATCGTTTGAAGATCAAAATAAGCTTTTAGATAAATTGAAAGGAAAAGAGTTGAATCTTTCTCAAGAAGCATCGGAGCTTTTTCATGAGATCATTCTACTTGCTTCAATGATCCATCGAAGAGAAGCTGTGATTTTCAATAACATCGCCCAAGTTTTCTTCAACGAGAAATAAGAATTAGCTTACTTCTACGGCTTGAGGTGAAGATTGAGCACTATGTGGAATTGGTTTAGCGGCCATTTTCGGAGGAGCTCTCAAAGCCGCTTCAACATCTGAATCGTCAAGAAGCTCGGCTACAGCCTCTGCATCAGGGACTTCTACTTCTATGCGCTCTAGACGTAGCGGTTTAGAATCGTTTCGAGAAGGAGGCAGTACTGCAGGAATTTCTTCTTCTACTGCATCTTCAATGAGCGACCACATCGGTTTAGAGCGGAACCACTCGCCATCTTTTTTGGTGTATTCATAGGTAACAAGGGCTTCATGCGATGCAATGGGAGGGCTATTATGCGACGCTACTGCAGTATGAGGATCTGTTAATTGAAGCTCAACGAGGGCCTGAAGAATAAAAGTATCTTGAAAGCGAAATTGATGGGGAGTTTTCAAAAACAATTCCTTCAGCACTGGCCGCATAGGGAATGTCCTGGATTCAGGTCTTGCTTCCCAAGGTTGTGTAAAAATTTCCGCAGCTGCATTCACATTCTTTGTTGAAAGGATACACTGTGCGAACAAGAAATCGTCTCCTTCCAATTGTTCTCCGAGTTCGCCAAGCAGCGAAAATGGGTACTTACCCTTTTGGAAATTCTCGAATCTCTTTCCATTGATATTAATTGGGCAAAGGCGGTGGGAATCTTGGATGAAGGGGGTATAAAACCGCACGTCATCTTCGGTTTGAGTTTTGTCAAAATCCACCCGTTCTACTGGCTGGGTAGCAGATCTGTCTTTCATGGATTCGCTGAATCGGCGGGCCGCGTAAACGCTGGCTAGCTGATGGATTCTGTCTTGTCGACGGATGCAATTTTTTAAAGAGAGTGGAAGGTGGGCGGTCAGCAGAGGCTTTCTAAAATACTCTGGAGATTCTACTAACTGTTCTTTGATCGTATTAGAAAGCTTGAAGATCTCCGCTAAAGCCTCATCGGAAATTTCCTCGTCTCGTTGATCGAGCGTTTGTTCGATTCTTTGTGCCTTAATAAGGGTGTCTGGATTGTCTAAGGAGCCGAATGCAGCCACGATCGGTGGCGAGTTCCGCAAGATCTTAGCAGAGTAAGCTTCAATGGATTGGGCAGGTTTCGGTTGTGTTTTTGCAAATTCTAAAAAGGCGTCGATCTCTTCCTGCTTAAATCCTTTCTTGTCTCTCAAGAAAACATGGAATTTGCCTTTATTATTGAAAAATAGGATTCGGTCATAAATTTTATCGAGGTTTCGATTTTCTACTTCCGCCAGTTTTTTAAAGACATCGTGAGAATAATATTCTAACCATCCATTCCATAAACCCGGATAGAGTTTCTCAAAGCTTTCTTGAGACTCGATGTGGATTTGAGCGAAAGTTAAGATTCGTTTGATGACGTCACGATTCGAATATCCTTTTCCTCTTAAATATGCTTTGAAGACTTTTTGAGCGCGTCTATCTTTTGTAGCTAATTTGTGGTAGAGCATTTGGGAGAGCATCGATTTGAAATCTGTCCAAGTATTCGGATAATTACTTTTGAATTGCTCTTTCAAACTTGGTGGGGCGGGTTGAGCTGCTATTTTTTCATATGCTCTCTGAAAAGGTTTCCTGTAAGCGGCCCAAAGCTTGCCGACTTTAGCGGGAGTCCTGTCATCGCCGAGATGTTGATTAAGAATGGCGGCAAATTGATGATCTTGGTGTGGGTTTGAGAAATTTGCAAAAATATAGGATCCGGCTGCTTTGAGGCCGGCAATAGCGTCTTGTGCAGTTCTTACTGCAGCTTTAATTCGGGAGTCTATCGAAGTAAAAGGGTTGATCCAAAACAAAAATCGGCTAAACCAAGAAGTGCTCAGGTTAACTTCTTTTTGAAGCTCCTGGCATGCCTGGGCCGTTTTTGTCGGGTCAGGTTGAAGGGCATTATATGCCCGATCTACAAGACTATCGAAATTATATATGCTGGTCATAATAGTATTAATATGTTTTGTACTATTATAGCATAAAAATTGAATAATATATTGAAAATTATTGAATAACGGGATGGTATAATTTAGATGCTTAAAAAAGAGAGGCTTACGACTTTTTGATCACTTTGCCGCCAGTGACGGGGCCAAGTACTTGGGAGCCGGGATAGACGATGACCTCCCCTTTGCCAGACTCGAAATGGATGGAGCCGTTGACCAGGGTCTTTTGCTTAAGTTCGATCACTTGTTTGCTTTTGGATGCTGAATCTTTGCGCACAGTGATCCCCTCAAGGCGGCTATTGGTAAAGACAGCCTTTTGGGTGAGGATGGTGATGTTCTTTT
>CAZXVU010000121.1:0-5942 GCA_964644465.1 uncultured bacterium | reverse complement strand
ATCCGCTCCATTTCGCTCGGAACGCCGGGCAGTAAAATCAACGCTTTTCCAGACGAGAAGAAAAAAGCTCCAGGGGCAGTTCCTAAAAAGTTTTTCAAGCTTTCTGGCTTTCCGGAGAACAAAGGGCTCGCAGCCTCTAGAGTTAGATCGTCGAGGGTAGGTCCGAGGCCTCCTGTAGCGATCACAATAGAAGATCTGTGGAGTGCTTCTTTCAATCTAGCTTGGATCGTTTCCTTCTCATCCGGAATCGTTGTCTGGCGAGCGACTTTATATCCTTGCAGGCTCATTTCACGGCTTAAGAAGGCTGCATTGGTATTGACAGTATAGCCCCATAGAAGCTCATTGCCGATGGAAAGGGTCTCAACTTCCATTCCTGCACCCGATTTGAAGAACTCTTAATTGAGGGTGCTGTTCGATCCAAGAAAAGCAATTTTTTCCGATCCTGATTGGAGCATTTACCCGTTTTCCTTCCACAATAAAAGGAGTTGCGCGCGTAGCATCGCGGACCCAGCTTTTGATCTTTTGGAAGAGTTCCAGATTGGGAGATTCTTCGACTTCCAAAAGCTCCATGGTTTTCGGATCTTGATAGATCTGCGGGTAGCTCAGTTGGATTCCCCAGAAAACACTTCCCACGCCCATCGACATAGGACGGAATACGCCATCAATATTCGAATAGGTGAAATAATGGGCCTGAACTTGGACCACCGGCTTTGCGATCTTCACTAGAAAGCGATTTCCTGGAACTTCTTGAAGCCAAAGCGCATCGAGATCGGCCGTAAAAGCGCAGGCTAGAATTTTGCGGAGATCGGCATCCGTTGGAATTTTCCCCTGTTTAAGACCATCGATCCAAGAAGCATATTCTTTGATAAAGCGGTCTTGAGGAAGAGGGAGGTTCTCTTTTTCGATCAGTCCAGTCAGAGGAAACGTCCAAAAAGGAGCTAGACGCTCGAATAACCCTTTCAATTCCTCGACATCGCATAATACCTGGTATTTTAGGAATTTGGAGCCTTGATAATTGCCCTCCTGGGCCGGAGTGGAGATTCTTAATGTCATAGAGGCTGGAATAGTTTTTTCGACCTGCGAGAAAAAAGAAAAAGACTCATGACTCCGATTGAAATAAAGGAATCAGCCAAATTAAATATCGGAAAGGAATATCCCCAAAACGTGAAATAGAGGAAATCGATCACGTGCCCATAGAGCCAATAATCGATCGCATTGCCAACCGCTCCCGTAATGATCAGCCAGAGAGGAAGTTTTGGCGTTTCTCCGCGTTGAAAAAAGAGAAGATAAAGGATCAGGCCGAAGATGATGGCCGCCCTCAAGGAGAATAAGAGTCCCGAATGACCCGCAAAAACTCCCCAAGCTGCGCCTGTGTTGACGACATAATTCAGAGAAAAGGTGATGCCAAAAAAATCTGGAAAGATTCCGATCCCCCCAAAGGGAAAAACAGGATCGGACCAGACCATTGGAGGAATCCATTTGATCGCGAGAATTTTCGTCACGATATCGAGTCCGAGAAGAGAGACAAAGAGGCCAAGGAGCCATTTTTTCATTCGATCAGGCCCTTTTCGAATTTTTCCTGAGCTTTTACTGTCATCGTAGCGTAGGGAATCGCCTCAAGTCTCTTAAGAGGGATCTCTTCCCCTGTGATATCGCATGTGCCATATGTGCCATCTTCAATTTTCTCAAGAGCCCGGTCGATTTGTCTAAGAAGCCCGAATTCTTTGTTCGTAACTTCGAGGTTGATGTTTTTTACGAAGTCGTCAGTCCCTTCATCCGCTGAATGCTGCGAATATCCTTTTGCTTCATCTGGCTCAGTCACTTCTTTTTTAGTTCCCTGGAGAGCACGCGTGATCTGCGAGCGCAAATCTTCGAGTCTTTTTTTAAAATGGGCAATATCACTTTTCTTCAATGGCATGAGTCGTTTCCTCGTTTTCTGTTTCCTTGAATGCTCCACCGAATTCACCTTGAGGAGCAATCGACTGTATGGCTTCCAAAAGTTCCCCAACGTCTTTAAAACGTTTATATACGCAGGCAAAACGGATATAAGCGACCACGTCGGTCTCTTGGAGATGCTGCATCACAATATCTCCGAGTTCTCTGCTCGAGATCTCTCGGACGCCTCGCGCCATCAAATCAGCTTTGATCTTGTACGCGAGAGCGCGTACTTGATCGTGGCTCACTCTTGTATGGCGGCAGGCAGCATCCATTCCATTGATCAATTTTTCCTGTAGGAAATCCTCGAAAGTTCCATCCCTTTTCTTCACCTGAAGGCTCAAATCGACTGTCTCAAATGTTGTGAAGCGCCGCATACATTGGCAGCACTCGCGGCGTCGGCGGATCGCATTGATCTCAACCGCATCGCGGGAGTCGGTTACTTTCGACTCTTCATGATTACAAAAGGGACATCTCAACTTCAGCTCCTTCTAAGGGCCTGATTTGCCTATTTAGGCGGTTAAAGGATTTTTGTGAATCCTTTTTGGACAGTACTCTAATCGCCGGCAGAATATACCACAGGGTCCGAACCTATCTCAATTAAATTTTTCGTCAAGTTTTTGGATTATTTTGGCCGTTTCAAGAATTGAAAATCATGCTAATAAATATTTAAAGGACGAAGCCGATTTGAGCCCCAAGGCAGAAGGCATTGGGGATATTTAGCCCTCTGGGATGGATCACATATTGCATATCTGGAATGAACGTACACCACTTGTTGATCTGGAACCAATAATTCAATTCGACCACCATTTCAAAATTCTGCGCCTCTTTTCTCTCTCTCCTCTCTGCTTTGGCCAAATCGGTACTGTATTTACCATAGGCCACACCGAGCGATGCCGAATCTTTAGGCCGGCGAGCAAAAGGGCCTTGATAGACGAGCCCAGCTGTATAGAAAAATGGGAATAAATTCTTTTCTTTAGGCGCGAATAGAAGCGCTACGAAAGGGGTCAGTCCCCGATTCGTTCTTTTGGGAGTGGATGGACGATAGATCATTTGGTCCAAAAGAACATAAAAACATTGATCTCCTCTCACGCTTCCATTCAAGAATTTATTCACACTTCCTGTTTGATAGAGGAAGCCCACTCGATAATTGCCCGGCAGACCTTTATCTCCTTTTTCCTGATTGAGTTCATAGCCCCATTCTGTGATCCAAATGACTCCATTTGTGCTATGAAAAGTGAAATTGACTCCATGATATCTATTCTTGAAGATATTGCGATTCGCATTATAAACAGCCACTTTCCCTAAAACTCGCTTCACCGGAACCACTGACAAATAGGCGCCCCAAGTTGCATTGGGATAGGCAGACATTGCGAAATTATTAAAGACGGCAACGGGGTTGCCGTCGAAGGCATTATTCACATATTGGTCGTAGAGATTCGATTGCAAAAAGTCGTTGCCAGCGTCTAAGCGCCCCACCTTAAAAATGAATCTTTCATCTTGAAACGATTTGTAAAGGTAAAGCTCATTCAGCTTGACAGTTTGCGATCCAAAGACCTGCTGTACGTTGAATTGGTTTTTGATTTTGGACAATGAGAGGCTCGTTCCCGTGCGCCAGACTGCAGAAACAGTAAAGGCAAAGCCGTCTATCCCAACTGCCCTCTCAAAATCGACGTTCATTGCCAAACCAAAGGATCCAGTATACGTAAATCCCCGGGATTCCCCTCCAACGGGATTCCCCATCAAATCGGTGACATATGAGGAGATAAAATCGACTCCTTTTTTGGCTATCTTATAGCGCCAGCCATTCCAGTTTCCCGTCATATGCCCTTCCTCTGCCCTTCTAAGCTGCTCTTCAGCCTCGCGCAGCGCTCTTTGCAATTGAGGAAACTGGTCTGCAAAAAGAAAAGAAGAGAGAAGGATGAAAACTACCAAGGCTCTTATCATAAAATTTATCTTACAAAAAAATTTTATTATTGTCAGACGCGTTCTGCATTAAAGAAATTTTGCATAATTGATTAAAACCAAAGAGATCGATTATGATTAATGTCATTATGAAGAAAAACAATTTGTTAGTTATTTGGCTCGGCGCTTTGACCTTTATGTTTGGAGGTCTGGCCTATGTCCATTTTTCACATTCGACTCCTAAATCAGCAGTTCCTACAAGGACCATTGTTGTTGAGGAAGAAGTCCCTGCTGAAGTCCATGTTGTAGGATGCCGGTATCGCAAGGTCCCTTGCCATCGCCATGTCTATGTACATAGACCCATCCATCCCATTTACGTCCATGCCCATCACCATGTAAAGCATAGGCCTCATGGCCATTTCTCTTTCCACTTCTCCACCCGATAAGCCCCAGACTGGTTGTTCTTATGGCAGAGACAGCTCCTATTGTTGCAGTTTGCCAATTAATGTATTACACAAACAATCAACAACTTATAACATAGTTGAATTATACAAAAATTTTTGCTATAATTAACATCCCTAATTAATAGGTATTAATAATGGCCGCACTAAGTTCAGTATGCCAAGTCCTACCAGCTGCTACTTATTCACAGAGTAGCCCTAAGGAAAAGCTCCCCCTCTATCTGACCCGTCCAGAGGAAGTCCAAAGAGCGATCGAGGAAAATTTCGCAATAGCATCTAAGATTAAATGGTATAAAAACCTAGGCGCAAAAGAATACCGATTTGAGCTCATGGAAGTTAAACCCGACTCAGATAAAATTGTGACAAAGATCGTTTTCTCAGACGAGATTTTGAAAAGGGTCGTACCCAGAGATTCTAAGCTCTTAGATATCGGAACAGGAAACGGGGAATTTCTTTTACAAGCTGAAGGCAAATTTAAAGTCATTGCGACAGGAATTAGTGCGAATGATTTCCGAAATTCTGGAAATCCCCCAATTCCAGATCAACAATATCAAGTAGCCAATGTAGAAAATATATCTACTTGGTCTAATGAAAAATATAAAACCATAACTGGATCGTGGATTGGTAATCATTTAACAGATTCATTGGGAACAATTGAGCAACTCTATAACAATCACCTAGAAGAGGGTGGTTATATGATCATCCATAAGTTGAACGTACATTGCGGCGAGCAGATAAATCCAATTCAATTTATGGAAGAGCTGGTCGATCATTTAAATCAGACAGGAAATTGCAGGGCTGCAGTCGGGGCTAACCTTGGAGAACCGACGTTAGGAGTACCTGCGGCAATGTGTGACTTCCTCTTCATCCAAAAATTGAACGATAAACCATTAGATCTTCCCATTTCCTACCTCGAGAATCCGGTATCCAATAAGTACAACTCTAATCGCTTTGCTGCTTATAAAATGGATCCCTCAAGGAATGTTCCAAAAAGCGATGCAAAACAAGTCCTGAACGGATGTCGAGATCCTCTCGACTTTTTCAAATAGTCTCCCAAATGGAATCCTCGCCAATTTTTACCCTTATCTGACAAAAAAAAGAGCTTATCAAAAATTCGATAAGCTCTTTCTAAAACGCAAGGTTATTACTGAAAGACGATTCAGTTCAGTTGAATCCCATACCATCCGCCCGTATCTCCTCCAACCCACATATCACCTTTCATCTCTGGAATGTATTTTTCACAGATCGCAAGGATTTCTGGATCTTGAGTGATGTCATCGCCCGGCTGATAACCAACAGGAATGAAAATCCGACCTACATATTCTCCTGGGATTCTTACTTGTCCTATCACGTAAATCCCCCCTCCAACTCCATAGATTCCCTTTTCTGCATTGCGGGTATATATGGCTACATAGCCTCCATCGGCATTTTGATAGTCGTTGAAAGTCGGTAAAATTCTCTCTTCAAATCCAGGAAACGGATGGTTGATAACCGTGTTCCCGCGAACATACACTCGAAAATCTTCAGGCAAAAGCGGAACAGCCATTTTTTGGTATTGGTTTTGATCAACAGGTTTATTGGAAACTTCTTGAACAAACATATTTACCTCCATGAAATATTTATTTCGCCTTATTTATAACA
>CAZXVU010000120.1:0-5945 GCA_964644465.1 uncultured bacterium | reverse complement strand
TTTCAGCACTCACGACTCCTCAAATTGATGCGATCAATAAACAGTGCTATGACCATCAAGCTGACCAGTGGCTCCGCTTTCCGTTCGAAGATCTCCTCCCTTCTTGGATTGATCAATACCATCCCGCCCATCTAGGAATGAATGTCCTCGATATTGGCTCTGGAAATGGCGTCCTAGCCGCGTGGCTCAAAGAAAAAGGCTTTCAGGTGCTTTGCCTCGATCCTTCCGATGAAATGGTGCGCAGATGCCGTTCTAAAGGTTTAAAAACACTCCAAACAACTCTCCAAAACTTCCAAACAGACCAATCGTTCGCCTCTATTTTTGCAATCCTTTCGCTCATCCACGTTCCCAAAGCAGAATTCCCCGCACAGATCGAAAAGATCGCCTCCATAATGACTAAAGAGGGGATGTTCTTTCTCGCGCTCATCGAAGGAAACACTGAAGGAATTAAAGATCGTGAAAGCGGCTATCCCCGATTCTTCTCCACTTTTCAAAAGAAAGAGATCCTCATCCTCACGCAAAAACATTTCGAGTTGGTTGAGTTCCAAAAATCGGGCGGATATCTGATTTTTGCTTTGCGCAAAAAGTAGCTTTCAAACAGAATCTGCGCCTCAAAAATGAGGCTTTTTATGGTGCAGCCAGTTCAGTTTTCGATTCCGGTCCATTCAAAATGGGTGCCTGCTTGCCTTGATCGCATTCTCGATAGAAAAGTGGCAGGGGCCGCTCTATCTTGTCTAGAAAAACTCGTCGATTGGATCTGCTCGATAATTTGTTGCCCCTATCGGACTCTCTATCAGGCAAAATTGCAGCGGTTCCATCTTTTCAGCGACAAGATCGCAAAACTGATCGATTGCACAACCAGAGGCATTGCGGCAATCCATGTTTCAAAAAAAGTCAATCTTCTTGGAGATCTCAATCAGGTCGTCCATCAATTGGACTATATTACCCTCAAGAATAAGAAGGTCTATTTTCATCAAAATCCTGCCATTGAATTTACTTTTTCTCGAGCAGCGTTTACGGATTACGTTGTTGTGAAAGATGCTCCCCAAAAAGGTCCTTCTTGGATTCAGATTATCGAACAAGAAACACAGCGTCCTAGAAAAAATAAACCTATAGTGAATGAATGGTTCGTCAACACAGAACAACTTGTTGCGCTCCAAGTACGTTTGGGACATCTTGCACTCTTCAACGAGCCGGTCCTTCTCGTCGAAGGCGCGCCAGCAGCAGCAGAGCCCGCGCCAGCAGAGCCTAGGACCGCAGCTGTTTGACGGCTTCTTCTATGGCTTTTACGAAGATGCCGATTTCTTCCAGTGTATTGTAGATCCCAAAAGAGGCGCGCGCGGCAGATTGCATGCCGAAGGCGCGAAGTACCGGCTGAGCGCAGAGATGGCCAGAGCGTATCGCGATCTGTTTCAGATCGAGAAAGGTGGCTAAATCAAGAGGATGGACCCCTTCGATGGAAAACGTGATGATCGGCCCTTTTTGAGGAGCTTGGCCGAGGATGCGAAGATCGGGAATGCTTTGGAGCTGCTCGGTCGCTGCTTGCAGGAGTTTGTGTTCGTGTGCTGCAATGGCAGTGCGTCCGATCGATTCCACAAAATCAAGCGCTGTTTTCAGAGCAATGACAGGACCGATGAGCGGCGTGCCTGCTTCGAAGCGGAGCGGGGGAAGCTGATAGGTGCTTTTTTCGTAGTCGACTTGGTCGATCATATCGCCGCCGCCTTGGATGGGAGGCATCTGAAGAAGCAATTCTTTCTTTCCCCAAAGAACGCCGATCCCTGTCGGACCATAGCATTTATGGCCTGAGAACGCATAGAAATCGCATCCCAGTTCTTGGACATTCACTTCCATATGAGCGGCGGCTTGTGCGCCATCGACTAAAATGACGGCACCCACGGCGCGAGCGGCTTTGGCAATCTCTGCAATGGGATTGACCGTGCCCGTCACATTGGAAACATGGGCCAGGCTGATCATTTTTGTGTTCGGAGTGATCACATTTTCCCATTGAAGGATGCCCTGCTCGTCCATCTGGATCCAGCAGAGTTTTGCGCCTGTTTGCTCAGCGAGCATTTGCCAGGGAACAATATTAGAATGATGCTCCATTTGGGAGATGAGGATTTCGTCCCCTTTTTTCAAAAAGGTCCGTCCATAAGACTGGGCCACTAAGTTGATCCCATCGGTGGTCCCGCGGGTAAAAATAATGTCTTCCGGGTTTGGAGCATTTAGAAAGCGGGCTGCAGTTTCTCGTGTCGCATTGTATTTTTCCGTTGCCAGAAGAGAGGGCTTGTAAACGGCTCTGTGGACAGTCGCATATTCATCGGTATAAAAATGGGTCAGAGCATCGATCACGCTCTTTGGCTTATGAGAAGTTGCGGCGCTGTCGAGATAGATCAATTCAGGATTGCGTAGGAAAATAGGGAAGTGTTCACGCATAAAGCCTCTTCTTTAAACAAGCAGGCGCTTGTTCAATCAGTTCTTTGCAAAAGCCGTACACCAGCAATTGTTTTGCTTCTTCAAGTTCAAGTCCTCTGGAACGCATGTAAAAGAGCTGCTCTAAATCAAGCTGGCCGATCGTAGCGCCATGAGATGCTTTGACATCATCGGCAAAAATCTCCAAATTCGGCTTGGCATTCGCCGATGCTTCATCGCTTAAAATGAGGTTATTATTCAACTGGTACGCTTCCGTTTTCTGAGCGATTGGGCGTACAAGGATTTTTCCTTCGAAACTAAAGCGGCTTCTTCCTTTCAACACACTCTTGAAATGCTGTCTGGAGCGCGTATGGGGAGCTAGATGTTCCACAATCGCGTGAATATGGGCTTGGTTTTCTCCATCAAGCCTTGAGAGCCCTTGCAAAAGAGCTTCGGCATTCTCTTCGGCCAATTGCACTTTCAGAGAATGGCGGACCATAGCAGCGCCATTTGTAAAGGCGCGCATCGATAAACGGCTGTCCCGCTTCAGTGTTGCGCGGAAGGATTGGAATTGGATAGCCGTTTTCGGAAGTTCTTGAGCATCGCAAAAGGAGAGCTCGGCCCCTTCGTCGAGTACTGCATCGGCGGCGCTATTGCAAACGGAACTTTTTCCTTGGACAAAAGCCGTTTGGAGCAATTCAAGTTTGGCTCCTTTGCCTACGACAATTTCGAGCCGCGGCATAGACATCTCTTCAGAAGTTGAGATTTGAAGTATTTGAATCGGTTTCGAACCAACATATTTCGGCGGAGCGTAAAGAAAAGCGCCTCGTCCCTGCATCGCTCTATTGAGCGTGGCAAAGGGGTCTTTTTCTTCTTTCAACGTCCGCGCAATGCGGTTTTGGATAAATAGACCGTAAGAGCGCATCGCTGTATCGAGAGAGAGGCAAATGAGCGTATTGGGAACTTGGGAAAGCGACTCGTCGAAGAACCCATCGACAAATACTAAATGACCTTGGCACTCGGGCAGGAGATGCTCTTGAATGCTTTGGACTCTTTTTTGCTTGGCCAGTTTGGGGAAATGGAGCTTTTGCAAGGGGAGATATTGAAACGCTTCTTGCTTGGGGCGCGGCCATCCGAGCTCCAAAAAATGATCCCACGATTTTTTGCGCAAATTGAGCAAAAGATCTTTTGGATCTTGCATTTCTTGCCAATAGCCTTCCAATAGCTCTAGCATGTAGAGTACCCTTTTTCTTCCAGTTCGACAGCAAGCTCCGGTCCGCCGGTGCGCACGATTTTCCCTTCGGATAGAACATGCACAAAATCGGGCCGGATATATTCGAGCAATCTTTGATAATGGGTAATGATTAAAAGTGCATTCTCTTTTTTCCGCATCCGGTTTACGCCGTCAGCGACAACGCGCATTGCATCGATGTCGAGGCCTGAATCGGTCTCATCCAAAATCGCCAAATCAGGATCGAAAAGGGACATTTGCAAAATCTCATTCCGCTTTTTCTCGCCGCCTGAAAACCCTTCATTGATATTGCGGGTCTTGAATTCGGGACGGATCTCCATTGAGCTCATTTTCTTCTCTAGAATCTCTGAAAATTCCTCATCGGAAAGAAGTGTTTGCCCTTTCGCTTTTCTCTGCGCGTTTAGGGCTTCTTGCAAAAATTGGCTGTTCGAGACGCCAGAAATCTCCAGAGGATACTGAAAACTCATGAATAGGCCGAGATGGGCCCTTTCTTCTGGGGCCAGCTCTAAAATATTTTGCCCTTTGAACCAGATTTCCCCTTCAGTCACTTCATATGCGGGATGGCCAGCTAAGATCTTGGCGAGCGTCGATTTGCCGGCGCCATTCGGCCCCATGATGGCGTGGATCTCCCCTTTTTCAATGGACAAGTTGAGCCCTTTTAAAATCGGCTTGTCGTCCACGCTGGCAAAAAGGTTCTTAATCTCTAAAAGAAACGTCATGAATTATCCCACTGAATGTTCTAATTTTAATGCGAGGAGCTTCTGCGCTTCCGCTGCAAACTCCAAAGGAAGCTCTCGGATCACCTCTTTGCAAAATCCGTTGACGATCAGATTGACCGCGTCTTCTCTGGCGATCCCGCGGCTTTGGAGGTAAAAAATCTGATCCTCGTTCATCTTGGAAGTGGAGGCTTCGTGTTCCACTTGAGAGGAGCTGTTGCCTGTTTCAATATAGGGAAAGGTATTGGCTGAACACCGGTTGCCGACGAGCATCGAGTCGCACTGCGTATAATTCCTCGCGCCCTCAGCCTTCCCAATGATTTTTACCAGTCCCCTGTAGCTATTGTGCGATTCATCGGCAGAAATTCCTTTCGAAACGATCGTCGACTTCGTGTTCTTGCCGATATGGATCATTTTGGTTCCGGTATCGGCCTGCATTTTGCCGTTCGTCAGCGCCACGGAGTAAAATTCACCGACCGAATGATCGCCTTTCAAAATGCAGCTTGGATATTTCCAGGTGATCGCAGCGCCAGCTTCTACCTGCGTCCACGAGATCTTCGAATGATCTCCGGCGCAAAGGCCCCGTTTTGTCACAAAATTATAAACGCCGCCCTTGCCTGTCTTCGGATCGCCCGCATACCAGTTCTGCACTGTCGAATATTTGATCTCTGCCCGCTCTTTCGCGACCAGTTCTACGACCGCTGCATGCAACTGGTTCGTATCGAACGCAGGCGCCGTGCACCCTTCGAGGTAGCTCACATAGGAGCCTTCTTCGGCGATGATCAACGTTCGCTCGAATTGCCCTGTCTCTTTCTCATTGATCCTAAAGTAGGTGGAGAGCTCCATCGGACTTTTGACGCCCTTCGGTATATAGACAAAAGATCCATCGGAAAAAACTGCTGAGTTCAGAGCGGCAAAGAAATTATCTCCAATAGGGACAACGCTTCCTAAGTATTCTTCTACCAACTCAGGGAAGCGCTTCACTGCCTCAGACATAGAACAGAGGACAACACCGGCTTCTTGGAGCTTTTTCTGAAAAGTCGTACCGAGCGAGACTGAATCGAAGACCACATCGACGGCGACATTGGCCAGCCGCTTTTGCTCATCCAACGGGATCCCCAGTTTCTCAAAAGTCCTTAAGATCTCCGGATCGACCTCATCGAGGCTTTCCAATCTTGGCTTACTCTTTGGTTCAGAGTAATAAGAGATCTCTTGGTAATTGATGAGGGGGTATTTGACGTTGGCCCAAACGGGCTCTTCCATCTCCTGCCATTTTTTAAAGGCTCTCAAACGGAACTTTAACATAAATTCCGGCTCTTCTTTCTTCTTTGAAATCGCCCGGATCGTCTCTTCGTTCAAGCCTTTAGGAAATACATCAGACGCTATTGGCGTGACGAATCCGTACTTGTAATCGCTGGCTGAAAAAGTCTCTTGTTCTGTTGACATAATCCTGAATCAAAATTGAAGAGAATTTTACATCAGGGCCCCCTGAATGTCAATTTTTATAAATAATTATAATTAAGCAACTAGAATGTTTATTATTAAAATAAACTCAAATAAACAATATA
>CAZXVU010000119.1:4087-5958 GCA_964644465.1 uncultured bacterium | reverse complement strand
TTGAAACACTCTCAGACAATAGACAGAGAATCCTTGCTATGACGGGAGGAACCACGGTTCCCACTCCAAACATCGAAGCCAATGAAGCTCTGAGTCTGCCATTTTATATCCATGACTGTTACCATTTGAGCCTCGACTGTGCAATAGGCCGCGATCGGATATTCTGGAATGCTTTTGGGAAGCACCTTCTTGGTTGCGCTTCAAAATTTCAAGATCCCAATATGAAAGAGGCTTTTCAAGCTTTGGCTGAGTTTTGCTTGGATAAAGAGTTTGAACCTTACAAGGTCATGCCCAAAAATACAGCCTTTCTGGTTCCTTTGATGGGTCTCTATACAATCGTCGCTGGAAAACACGGTACAGATGACCAAAAGGAACCTTTCCAACTCATTAAAGATGATTCTTTAGTCAAAGAAGTTCGGAAAGAGTTCTTGAAGGAATTCAAGAAATTCTGGAATGAACAAGCACCTCAATTACCTCTCCGAGCAGATCTTACAAAAGAAGAAATTTTGAAGAGGCTCCCCCAATTACAAGCTCTTTTTCTCAAGCAAGGCGAACCATACCCGCCTGAACTTGCAAAATGTCTGCAATCCCTATAAATTTAGAACTGATTTAAATGACGGGGAAATATTTATGGCGATTATCGAAAGAATCAATGATGGCATCAAGGAAGCAATGAGAAGCCGAGATCAGATTCGGCTGAATACATTGCGGATGCTCAAATCAAAAATATTGGCTGTTGATGCGCGCGCCACTCTCCCTGATCCAGAAGTCATAAAACTCTTCAAAACCTATTACGGCAATCTTCAAGAAGCGCTGGAGCAGGCTCAAGGCGCTAACCGCTCTGATATCGCCGATCAATTAAAAACCGAACTCGTGATCATCCAAGAGTTCCTTCCCAAAGTTCTTTCTCCTGAAGAAACGAAGAGAATTGTCATGCAGGCCATTGCTGAATCTGGAGCTAAGACGAAAAAAGAGTTAGGATTGGTCATGAAGACCGTCATGAAACTCAACAGCACAGTAGATGGAAAGCTAGCCAAAGAATTTGCTGCTGAATTACTGGCTGACTAGAAAAAAACGATTTCTCATTGAATTTTTGCCGAGGTCGATATGAAACTGTGGAGCTGCTTTTTGCTTTTTGGAATTGTTTATGCAGGAGAGGTGAAAATGGGTTATGTGCGCGATATGAGTACTCCTCCCGATTTTTCTTCAGTCCCTGCTTGTTACGGGAAACTAACAAATGGGGATGACTGCTCTCTCATACAACACGCCCGGACGAGCATCGAGCTAGCAATGAGAGAGAGGGGAAGTCTTTCTCCTGAAGTGCTGAACATTGATGGGATGACGAGTGCTAAGGGGAGATACCTCCTCAATCATCTCTGCTCATTACCGGATACTGTGTATCTTGAAATTGGTTCTTGGAAGGGATCTTCTTTTGTTTCCGCTCTTTATCGAAATGAGGCGATTCGAAAGGCGTATGCTATAGAAAAATGGGTCCGTTTTGCAGACAATGGATTTGATTTTGGGGATGTAAGAGACGAATTTCACGACAATGTTCGCGCACATCTACAAGGATTACCACTCGGTGTTTTTGAGAGAGATTGTTTTTCTGTGAATCTGGAAGAAATCCCAGAGAAGATCACCGTCTATTTTTACGACGGGGAGCATCGCGAAAAAGATCAGAAAGAGGCCTTCACCTATTTCAATGATCAATTAGCGTCTGAATTCATTGCGATTGTCGATGATTGGAATTGGGAAAGCACAAGAAGTGGGACATTTGAAGCATTTGATCAGCTTGGCTACACAGTTCTCTTCGAGCAATATCTTCCTGCAAATTTTGACGGCGATACAGCGAATTGGTGGAATGGGATGTA
>CAZXVU010000119.1:0-3987 GCA_964644465.1 uncultured bacterium | reverse complement strand
CCGAATGTTGCGCATCCGCCGCTATCGGTCCCGTAGGGCACATTGCTGAGTAGGAAATAGGGTGGATAGGGAAGGAGATCGCCAGCTGGAGGCGGAGGGCCGTAATCTGTCACTCCAATCGGGTTGTTAAAGGAGACATTCCTCTCTAATCGGATGCAGCGGCTTCCTCCATCGGTATAAAATACGTTGCTGCCGCCGCTCGGCCGTTTTCCATAGGCCACATTTTCTTTGATCAATAGCCCTTTTGATACGGAAGGTCCCTGCCGCCCTGTGGTGTAAACGGCTCCAGCATCCCATAGAACATTGACAAAGCTGGTGATCTTGTTATTGCGAATGACGTTTTTATAGTTGGGCGTCAATTCAGTATATCTACCCCAAAGCCCGCTGTATGCATTTGGCAATCCAGGAAAAGGGTCCCTATCTAATAAACCCCAGCCCCAGCCCACAGCAATCCCAGACCAGGGGACATTGAAAATCGTGTTGTGGCTGATGGTTGTATTTTTGGTAAATCCGATAAAGATCCCTGCGGCATCAACATATTCGGCGCCTACAGTTCTGATTAAATTATTGGTGATGACATTGTGTTTTAAGATCTGCCTTGGATCGGTCGGATGGGGGCCAGTTCCAGCTACATCTCCGAGAAAAATTGCAGATGAAGAAATATCGGTGAACAGGTTGCTGTCGATCGTGTTGTGTTGACTCCCCGTGAAAAATTCAAGGCCTACTGCACCCAGATGCTGAAAGATATTCCCGTAGAATACGATATTGCGGGCATAGGTAAACTGGATATTTCCCGGAGTGGGTACGACAAACTGATCGTGACCAATAAAATTGGGTACATGTCCTGAACCTAGGAGGAGAGCGCCGCTTTGGTCTGAGACGTAACCGTTGTTGCTGTTCGGACCCAGCCAGGTCGCATAGCTAAAAGTAAGCCCTTCGAAGCGAATGTTGTGAATGGGATTGTCAATCGTTCCCTGTCCAATGACGAAATATTCAAGGAGAGGAAGTTCGACATCGGCGGTAAAGATATTTTCGCCCGGGAGAGGGATATAATATAATATCCCCGCAGCGTAGTCCAAATACCACTGGCCTGGTTCAGTGAGGAACTGAAGCGCATTTTCGAATCGGGTCACTTGCCAAAAGCTCCATATTCCAGGCGCATTGGTGTTTACGTCATAATAGACATTTGCGTTGGACCAGGCAGGTTCTTGCATGGTGATTAGGCCGCCAATGCCAGGAATCCCAATCACGGATTGAATAGGCACTCTTATATTTTTCCATTGGCTGATAAAGACAGCTTCAATGTTTTGCGGATTCGTCCACGTCGTAGGATCTCTCCATGCGGGTGGATTTGAAGCAGAGATGAGGTAGTCGATCCCGCCTCCTGCAAAGTTTGGAAGAAATTGAACGGGGTAAGGCGTCGTCTGGGCCCGAACAGCGCGCGTGCCATTGACGTAGAGTTGACGCGATACGGATGGGCCGACATTGGACTGATAGATCCCAAGCACGGGGTCGAACAGGGTCCAATTAGTCGCCTGGATGGCCCCGGAAAGAGTGGCCATCTCATCTGGGTATGAGCTATAGATGACATAATGGCCTTCGCGTCCCGAGTCTTCAGAAGTAAGCATCAGCGGCTGCTGCATCCGGTAAGTACCTCCTCGGAGGAGGACCTGGACATCTTGATTTTCAAATGCCTCTGACGGGAGGCTTCGTACAGCATCGCGCGCGCGTTGGAGAGTCAGAAATGGGGCTTGCTGTGTGCCAGGATTAGCATCATTGCCGTTCGGCGCAACAAAGAAGATATAAGTATTCGTAAATTCTGAAGCGAACAGGTTGGCGAATAGGAAGACAAAATACAAAATTTTCATGGTTCCTTAGAAATCAAATCTAACTTTAGTGATGAGCCCATTGGTATAGAGGTTGCCGTTTGGTATGAAACTACCCGCATCGGTCACGTCGTGGCGGAACATATTTTGGTCGAAGAACGCTTGGAATTCATATCCTGCAGAACAGTCGATGTAATATTTGGACCGATAAAGGTGAGTTCCCCAGCCAAAGCCCATTTCCAGACTTAAGTGAGTTCTCAGATAATCAGCATCTGTCTGGGCACCTGTAATATCATTGGATAGAGAGAAACTAAAAGGGACGATAATATTGAGGCCAACGACATTTCCAACACTTGCTGTCTCCTCTTTCAGGGAAGAATATCTCGTGTATAGAATATCAGCCTCGCCGTTTCCATAGAGCCTGAAACCACAACCGAACATCCAATTCGTTTCTAATGCAATTTTCGGCCCTACTGCCCAAGAATGGGATGTATTATACACATCTGTATTCCCCACGAAAAACCCTTCTGAAATGATTCCCGGCACAGCGACTAAAAAAGGGGCAAACCCATTGGTATAAGATATATGAACCTTTTGCTGAATCAATGCAGCCCGTGCGCCAAAACTGGGGTGGAAAGTCAGCTTGCGCCCTACATAATACCAGCGGCCAAAATCTAGATCGATGAGATCCATATCCAATTTCCAGCGCTCCGTTGCAAATTGGTAATCAGCATCTGCTCCAGCTTGTACGGAGGTTCCCCATGTGGGAGAAATATTTTCCGCATTTGCGTCGAAAAGGACGAAATTTGTTGCAGTCGCACTGTGAGTATTGGTGTTGTGGAACCAAGTATATTCGACGCGAAGATCCCACTCATCGTGGGCAAATTTATAGCCCATGCCTATCGTAAAACCCGGTTTGAAATCAAAATCCATATCGATGGCTTGGAAGGATCCAGATGTGGTCACTGAAGTTGTAATCCCGCCAGCTGTCGCAATGTGTTGCGTTGTCCCTTTGTCGAGTTGGCCCAATTCCATATTTTCTTGGGTAGGCTGCCAGTAATTGAAGGAAAAATCAGTGTAAATATCCCATGTGCAGAAAGTTTCAATCCGCGCTGGAAAATTATAACCTGGATCCATCGGCAGACAGCACGGCATTTGCGCTTCTTGGCACGGTTCAATGAAGAGTTCATCCCCATAAGCCAAAGTAGCACACATAAAAATCATCGATATTTTCGTTAGAAGACCCATGGTTCTCCGGTTGCGGGATCAGTGGCAGGCGAAGCAATATGTCGTTTCACTTCGGGAATGATCTCAAAGCGATCAACGGGCTGCACAGCACGTTCATACAGGAGTGCATCTCTGGAACAACCATTCACCACACTTCTTCCGCCAAACGGGATATTCACGCTCCATTGTGCCTGGCCAATCCACTTGAAAACAGAGTCGTATGATGTATTCACTTCTATTCGGAAGTAGCGGCTAAATAAGTCCACTCGTCCCCGCAGTTCCCCGCCCCAAGCTGTCTTGCCGCCCGCGTTCAAATAGTAGGGGCCTGCCGCAAAGTATAAAGGCGCTTTCTCATAACAATCCACATGAGCGCCTACTTCTGCATTGGCTCCCTTCATGGCAAAGGTCCGAGAGGTTCGAATGATCAGGAAATTCCCTTCGAAGGAAGCAGAGGTGTTAAATCGGGGGCTTTCCTTTTCTCCCACTGGAAGATAGCCATTGATCCGGAAGTCCCAGACCGTTCCTAATGTTTCAAAACCTACGGCGACTTGATGATAGTGTTCATGAGAAGAGTTGCGGTAGTCGTAGTAGGCGTTTACGCCCCATAAATGAGAACAAGCTAGATAACGAAGCCCAAGACCTGCGTTGGCAGCGCATTTGCCATTGTCAAATACATGTCCCCGGAGATCTAAATACGGGAGCCAAGCTTCCCATCGGAAGTTTCTAGGAGCGAAAAATCCTTCCAGCGAGGTGTAGCCCTTATTGTAACCGATCCCTTTTGGAGCCGTGTATCGCGCCGCTACGTACTTGTGCTTGGGTCCCCAGCAGCATTCGGTTTCTTGTGCGCATGAGAGCATGCAGAGACTCAGAAAGATAAAAATGGACTTTGTGCGCAATAGATCCTTACAGCATCAAGGTTTGGGAAGGATGATAA
>CAZXVU010000118.1:0-5969 GCA_964644465.1 uncultured bacterium | reverse complement strand
AATCTAACAAGGAAAAGCGGAGGGCGCAAGGAAAAAAGTCGAATTATCTATAAGCGAGAATCAAAGCGGAGGCTTGAGAGGCGACCGACCTGTCTTCGGCTTTCTCTAATTCCATGGCTTGGACGAGTCCTTGCCGTTTGTAGCCAAGCATGAAAAGAGCTTTGGCCCGGTTGAGCTGAGTGGGCAGATGTTTGGGTTCTAATTTCAACGCGCGGTCGAGATAATCGAGCGCCTTGAGTCCATTGCCGACTTGAAGATGCAAGGCTCCCACAGTTTGCAAATCGTAAAGATTGAGAGGCGCCAAAATTGTCAGGGCATCGAAGAATGTGAGCGCGACGTCGTAGACTCCCTGCTTAATATAGGTATATGCCACGTAGCGGAGGTCATCCATCTGTTCTTTTTCCCACCCTAGAATTTCAAGCCAGTTGATGTCGCTCATCGATCAGCCTCTTTGATATTGGTTGCGGCGCGAATTGATTAAGCTCAAAGTTCTGTCGAGCTTGCCGATGGTTTGCAAAAGAGCGACGAGGACTTGCCGTTCCCGTTCTTCTTCGTCATGCTCTCTTTGCTGTTCTTGATCGGATCCGCCCTCTTTTTTTCGGGAGTAAGGCTTATGAAGGACATCTTCTAAACTAGTGAGCTTTTCTATATCTGATTCTTGCTTTTCGTATCCTCCAAGCGAGGGGATGAGCTGGTAGCTGAAGAGGGGTTTTAAGATTGAAAAATAATTGGGGGGAGGGGCGAAATTCGCCCAAAGCATCGTTTTGCCGGGGGCATAAAGCTGGTCGAATTCCGAAAGAACGTACGCTTTGGCAACGCTGACTTCAGTTTTTTGAGGGATAAAGCGGGATTCGTCGATCAGCCGCTTATCGAGGATTTCCATGTCCTTCGCATAGCGGACAGATGATTCGATCCCTAAATTATCGATCGTGCGGGGTTTGACATCCATAGTACAGCCTCTCTCTTGTGCTCATTCTAGCAGCGAGCCCTATTTTCGGGAATGAACAGGTTATTCTTTGCTAAAAAGACTCCCTTCCTGTTTAAATTCTGCCCTCAAAAAAGGGAATTTATGAGCGGTCAAACACCATCTATTGGGACTTCTTCTGCATCCGAGTCTTCTTTGCCTAATGCGGGAAAAGTTAGATCCCCACTGGAATCAAAAATAAATGATGCTGCCCAAGAACCCTTTCAGAACTTGCAAAGGCCTATCCCAAGTCTATTGATGGATGCGGTTGTCTTGTCGGACTGGACAGCATTCAAATCGATTCCCAAAGCCAGCGTCATCGATTTACATGGAAGGATGATTTTTCCTCATTCAGAGGCGATTGCGGTAAAGGCAGCCCAAAGAGTGCTTGAGCTGATGCAAACCGACGATCCTCAATTATCAAATGCATGGGAGATCTTCGATTCATCGGTATGCAGGGAGTTCTTACATGCTGTCCCTATTCAAAAAATCAAACCGTTAGTCACTCCTATTTTCGCCGGAGCTACATTTCGAGGCTTAGAAAAGTATGCTATCGTGCTGGAACGAAGATTTCCTGTGATTTTCCCCGCTAATAACGACTAGCCATCTCTCTCTGTGCTTCTCTGTGTCCTCAGTGTCTCTGTGGTGGCTCTCCCCCGCCTCAATTTTATCTCTGTGGTGAATATTTTCCCTTTTCCCCTTTCATTCCCGTCTTTCACTTTTGAACAGAGAAACGACAGCCCTGTGGAACGTTGCTTAAGTATGTGAAAACCATTCACTTGCGCTACGATAAATTCACCTTCTAAACATTCTAAACAGGCGAGTTTTGAACAGCTTTTCCACAATTTTCCACAAAGTCCCTTCCGAATTTTTTCTGACGCCTAATCGATTGAATTCAAGATGGTTTCGGCGAACATTTTTGGTTTTAAAAAACCGATTTTTCGAAAATGGATTGCGCGATTTTCAAGTTCGTGGCTAACATGTGGGAGAACGTGGGAATGCTAATGAGCGGGTTCTTCTTCTCTGGATCTACAGTGGCGAAATTGGATGAGAAAGGGCGTTTTGTCCTTCCGCAATCAATGCGCTACGGTCTTGTCGAAGAAGGAAAATGTGAGTTCGTTATTGGATTGGGCCTTGGCGGCTGCCTCGCCATTTACCGCAAAAGCGTCATTGAGAAGATCGTCGAAAAATTCCAACAGAATCAACACGTCGCAAAGTTTCAAAAGTTCTTCACCTTATTCTTTTCGACCCTTCATCAGACGGAATGCGACAAAATCGGCCGGGTTGCTTTGCCAGCTACCTTAAAAAGCGCGATTGGGATCAAAAAAGAGATCGTTGTAGCCGGAGTGATGGATAAGATCGAACTCTGGCCGAAAGAAGTCTATGATCAAAATCTGCGCAATTTACTGGATGGCAAAAGCGATGAAATGTCTCTAGCGAAGATGACCGAAGAGGCTTTTGCGCTTCTCTCTGATGTATCTGATATCGGATCTCCAGTTGCTGTCGAATCGACAGCGAATATGAACCCTCTCTATTTTGAAGCAGCTCCTGCGAAAAAATGACTTTATCCCATAAGCCCGTTTTATTGCGGGAAGTCCTACAGGTTTTTGAAGGAAAAAACCTGAAGCTTTTCTTCGACGGAACGCTCGGCGCCGCTGGACATGCGCGCGCCATACTTGAAGAGCATCCTGAGATCGAAAAGTACATTGGATGCGACCGGGACCCAATCGCTTTAGAGCTTGCGAGCAAGGCTTTGGCGAAATGGGGGGAAAAAGTGGAATTGGTCCGAGGCGACTATGCAGAGATGCCTCGACATTTGAAGAAGTTGAAGATCTCTTGCGTCGATGGTTTTTTGATCGATGTGGGTGTTTCTTCGATGCAGCTGGATCAAAGAGAGCGGGGATTCAGTTTTATGGGCGACGCTCCCCTTGATATGAGAATGGACCCGGAAGGGGAATTGACGGCGGAAACGATCGTCAACCGTTACAGCGAAGTAGAGCTGGCGCGGATTTTTCACGAGTACGGCGAAGAGAGACGCTCGCGCCCAGTGGCAAAAGCCATTGTGATAGCTCGCAAGAAAAGAAGGATCCGGACGACGGGGGAATTGGTGGAAATCATCAAGCCCCATGCCACGAAAGGGAGATTGCATCCCGCGACGTTAGTCTTCCAGGCTCTTCGGATCGTCGTGAACGACGAATTGGGGCAGCTGGAAAAAGGGCTTAAAGCAGCCATCGCGCATACCTGTATAGGCGGGCGGATCGCTGCGATTTCTTTTCACAGTCTGGAGGACCGGATTGTGAAAAATATCTTCCGCGATGCGCGGGAGGAAGTAAAGATTTTGACGAAGAAGCCGATAGGTCCCTCGGCAGATGAGATGCGGGCAAATCCCCGGTCGCGAAGCGCTAAGCTGCGGGCCGTGGAAAGGATCGAACGAGAATGAAAGGATTATTGCTACGGCTTGGAATCTGTTTAGCGGTATTTGGGGTCTGTCTCTATTCCTACCTCGATATGCAGAATGAACTGACGCACCTGAAAATCAAGCTGCCTGAAGTGGAAAAAGAGATTCGTTTGATCCGCGAAGAAAATCGATTTCTTTCCTATGAAATCGGACAATTTGAAAGTCCCTCCCATCTCATTGAATTGGCCCACCGCCCTGAATTCAGCCATTTAAAACATCCTTTACTGCGTGAAATTTTAACCGTTCCCGAAGCTTTCGCGATTAACGACTTGCCGTAAATTTTATGAACTCTTCCGTGCCGCCGCTGAAGTCTAAGGACCGCAAGCGGCTAGTGTCCGTTGCCGTATTTCTCGCCGTCTTATTTTGCCTCTTGGTGGTCAGATTTTATTTCATTCAGATTGTCGAAGGGGAGAAATGGACTCAGGTCGCACTGGCGCAGCATCAATGCATTGTGACAGAGCCTTTCATGCGCGGCTCTTTTTATTCCAATACATCTATCAAGCAAGGACATCCCGAAGAGGAACAGCCTTTTGTCGTCGATGTCCCCAAATTTCACCTTTTTATCGATCCAGATTCCATCCCTGAAGCTGTAAAAAATCGGATGGCGGAAGATCTTTTCACCCTGCTCCATTTTGACAAAGAACAGAAAGTCAAAATGAGGGGAGAATTTTTCCGAAAAAGCCGCTGCCGCAAAATCGCCGTATGGATGGACAGAGAACAGAGAGGAGAAATCGAAACGTGGTGGAGCGATTTTTCCAAGAAAGAAAAACTCGTGCGGAACGCTCTCTTTTTCACTTCCGACTATAAACGCTCCTATCCTTTTGGCACTCTTTTAGGATCGGTCCTTCATACTGTCCAGGCAGAAAGAGATCCTCAGACCCACCAAAATCTTCCCACTGGCGGCCTTGAGATGCTCTTCAATTCCTATCTCAAAGGAAAAGAGGGGAAGAGGCTCGTTGTCCGTTCGCCCCGCCATCCTTTAGATACCGGCAAAATTCTCGAGGTCCCTGAAAACGGGGCCGATATTTTTTTGACCATCAACCACTATCTCCAAGCCATTGCTGAATATGAGCTCAACAAAGGGGTTAAAGCGGTGAATGGAAAAGGGGGCTGGGCGGTTATGATGGACCCTTATACAGGGGAAATCCTCGCCTTGGCTCAGACGCCAGCTTTCGATCCGACTCACTATGCCGATTATTTCAACGATCCCACTTTGCAAGAGCGGACCCATGTAAAAGCGGTGACCGATTGTTATGAGCCTGGTTCTATTTTCAAGCCGATCACTCTCGCCGTCTGTTTGAAAGCGAACGAAGAGCTAAAGAAACAGGGAAAACCGCCGATTTTTACCCCTGAAGAGAAAATTCCCACATCGAATGGATGGTTCCCTGGCAGAAGCTCGCCTTTAAAAGACGTCGGACGGGTCCACGGATTCTTGAACATGGATTTAGGCGTCCAAAAATCCTCAAACATTTATATGGCCCGCCTGATCCATCGACTCGTCGAGACGATGGGCGATCAGTGGTATCGAAACGCCCTGGTAGAGATTTTTGGATTTGGGCAGAAAACCAATATCGATCTGCCTGCTGAAAGTTCGGGTCTTCTCCCTATGCCTGGGAAATTGCACCCGAATGGAAAGCTTGAATGGTCCACTCCCACGCCCTTTTCCCTTGCGATGGGACATAATATTCTGATCAATAGCATCCAAATGGTGAAAGCCTTTGCCATTCTGTCGAATGGAGGATTCACGGTCCAGCCCCATCTGGTAAGAAAAATTGTAAAAACATTGCCCGATGGGACCAAGAAGGTCCTTGTCGACAATAGTTCTTACCGGGCCACCAAACAAGTCCTAAGCCCTGAAATATCGAAAAGAATCGTCAGGGCCATGAAATTTGCCACAAAAGAAGGCGGCACTTCGAGACGCGCCGACGTTATGGGCTACACTGAGGCGGGAAAATCGGGTACCTCGGAAAAGATCATTGAGGGGATTTATTCAAGAGATCATCATGTATCTTCCTTTTTGGGATTTGCTCCCGCAGAGAATCCCCGGTTTATTCTGCTTGTTTCGATTGACGACCCCGAAAAGAAGTTCGTTCCTGGAGTTGGCAAACAACAGATGGGCGGAGTTTGCGCCACTCCTATTTTCCGGGAGATCGCGACCCGATCCTTGCAATATCTCGGGGTTGCGCCAGATGATCCTTACGGCTATCCTCATGGCGATCCTCGCAGAGATTCCAAAAAAGCAGACTGGCTCGCAGAAGTGGGAGCTCTCAAGGAGCTCTATGAAAAGTGGAACGGAAGATAGAAAATATGAATTATGAAATAGGAATGCTGAAAACGTCGGGGCTTCGCCCCCGCCCCCCAATTAGAAAGAACCTAACAAAAATATGGATTCGAAGTCCGGGGGTGCACGGGTGTCCCCCGACGTTTTCAGCATTCAGCATTCCTATTTCCTATTTATATGAAACTTAAGCATCTGGTTAAGGGAATTCCCATTCAAGAAATCAAGGGCAGCAAGGAAGTCGAGATCACTGGCATCTCGGCCGACTC
>CAZXVU010000117.1:0-5980 GCA_964644465.1 uncultured bacterium | reverse complement strand
AAGGAATGGCGCAAGTCTTCGATCAAGATGGAAAGCTGATTGTCTGTACGGTCATATTGGCTGAGCCCAATACGATACTTCAGATCAAGCGCAAGGAAACTCACGGCTATAACGGAGTTCAAGTTGGCGGGCTTCCAATGACGAAGTCACAAGCTGCCCGTGCAAGCAAGCCGATGAAAGGCCATTTTGAGAAAACTCAAACCGACCCCTGCCTTGTAATTCGCGAATCGCGTTTAGATGAAGTAGACCAATACCAAGTTGGCCAAAAACTGGATGCCAGCATCTTTGCTGATGTAAAGTTTGTCGATGTCGAAGGAATTTCGAAAGGTAAAGGCTTTCAGGGAGTTATTAAACTCCATAAGATGTCTGGAGGTCCTGGCGCCCACGGTTCCGGTTTCCACCGACATGCTGGATCTACAGGTATGAGATCTACACCAGGTCGCTGCTTTCCAGGTGGCCCTCGTGCATCGCGCATGGGCGGAGATCGGCAAACAGTGCAGAACTTAAGGGTTGTGGCTATTAAAGGAAATCTTCTCCTTGTAGAAGGTGCAGTCCCCGGCGCGAGAAGCGGTGTCGTTTACATTAGAAAAGCGAAGAAGAGGGGATAGGCCGTGGCAACACTTAAGAAATATGATTTAACAGGTAAGGAATTGGCTGGGGTCCAAATAGATGATGCTCTTTTAGAAGTATCAGCCCACCCACAATCCGTAAAAGATTACATCGTTGCGCTGAGAAAGAATGCGCGCCAATGGTCAGCTAGCACAAAAGTTCGGAAGGAAATCAACCGAACTGGGAAAAAGCCTCACCCACAAAAGGGCCAAGGCCGTTCGCGTCAAGGCGATCTAGCAGCTCCCCAATATAAAGGTGGAGGGATTGTTTTTGGCCCGAAACCAAAATTCGACATGCACGTGCGCATCAATAAAAAAGAGCGCCGAGCTGCGATCCGCTCCCTGATTGCAGAAAAAATCAAAGCGAATCAAGTCCATGTGCTCCATAAAGGCGACCTGAAGCATCCGAAAACGAAAAAGATGATGGAATTCTTCGATAAGATTCAAGTGGGTAACCGCCGCATTCTTATCTTAGGGGAAAGCAAAGGCGAATCAGGAGAGATGGGCAATCCCCATGTAAATCTCGTGAAAAGCTTCCGAAATATTCCGAAAAAAGAATATTCGCTGATTCCACAGATAAATGGTTATGAGTTAGCGCGCTGCCAGGATCTTGTAATCCTAGAGTCAGCATTGAATGAATTTCTCTCGATTTTAGGTGCATCATGAAACCCTACGATATTATCAAATGCCGGCGTGTGACCGAAAAAAGCCGAGTTTTGGAAAATTTGCAGCATGCTAAGAGCAATCCCTCTGTAAGCCGCTGCAATTCTCCTAAAGTAGTTTTTAATGTCGATCCGAAAGCCAATAAAACGCAAATTGCGTGGGCCCTCGAACAGATCTATGCAGATAAGAAAATTAAAGTCGTATCTGTAAATACCGTGAATGTCGGCTCTAAAAAGAGACGCGTCAGAGGTTTTGCAGGTAAAACAGCCGGATTCAAAAAAGCGATTGTGACTCTTAGAGCCGGCGACGCTATCGACGAGCAAGTGTGAGGAATTAGGTATGCCTAAATTATTTCGACCTGTGACTCCTGGGCAAAGAAAGCTGGTTCTCCCAAAGTTTCTTGAATTGGCCCCCAGCGAGAAACCCATCCCGAAGTCGCTGTTAACTCCGAAGCGCCGTACCAATGGACGGAACCATAGCGGACACATCACTTGCCGCCATAAAGGCGGAGGCGCTAAAAGAATGCTCCGTATCATCGACTTTAAACGCGATAAGGAGAACATTCCAGCCACTGTTTATTCAGTAGAGTACGATCCGAACAGATCGGCGCTCATTGCACTGATTCATTATCAAGATGGCGAGAAAAGATTCATCCTGGCGCCCCAAGGCATTAAAACCGGCGATGTAGTGAATACAAGCGATGAACCTCCATTTAAAATTGGATGCTGCATGCGCCTCAAGTTCATGCCGCTCGGTTCTGTGATTCATAATGTTGAGCTTCATCCTGGAAGAGGCGGACAGATGGTGAGATCTGCAGGACTTTCAGCGCAGCTTTTAGCTCGAGGCAATGGGTATGCGACGATTAGAATGCCCTCTGGCGAAGTGCGCATGATCAATGAAAATTGCAGGGCCACTTTCGGCGCCGTATCAAACGCGGAACATAATTTACGCGTAATCGGCAAAGCCGGCCGTTCCCGATGGATGGGTATCCGTCCTACGGTTCGAGGCGTGGCAATGAACCCAGTAGACCACCCACATGGCGGTGGCGAAGGACGCAGTAAAGGAAATCACCCACAAACACCGTGGGCCCAATTTACGAAAGGTTTCCGAACACGTTCCAGTAAGAAAACGAGAAAATGGATAGTAAAAGAGCGAAGGTAGTTGCATGGGAAGATCTCTGAAAAAAGGACCCTTTGTCGACCACCATTTGATGGTTAAGGTTGATAAGAACATCAAAGAGGGCGCAAAGAAGGTCATCAAGACTTGGTCGAGAAGATCGATGATCATCCCCGAAATGGTGGGACAAACATTCGATGTACATAACGGGAAAAAATTTATATCTGTCTATGTGTCGGAGAATATGGT
Source organism: uncultured bacterium (assembly GCA_964644465.1). Classification (GTDB taxonomy): domain Bacteria; phylum Chlamydiota; class Chlamydiia; order Chlamydiales; family SM23-39; genus CAZXVU01. The sequence continues at coordinate 3,344 of CAZXVU010000117.1, read as the reverse complement.
TGGACATCGTTTAGGCGAATTCTCTCCTACCCGAACGTTCAAAGGACATCCAAAGAAATCTGCTGCAGCAGTAGCAGCGGCGGCAGCGCCGGCAGGAGGCGGGTAAACAATGCAATTTGCTAGAGCGGTTACGAAATATGTTAGAATATCGCCCCGAAAAGCCCGTTATGCAGCGGATCTGATTCGAGGTCTGAGTGTGGAAAGTGCGTCTCTTCAGCTGATGTATTCAAAGCTAAGAGGCGGACGTTTAATTAAGAAGACCCTAGATAGCGCAGTGGCTAATGCAGAAACGCAATTAGACGCCAGACGGGAAACGCTCAAAGTGCACGAAGTACGTGTCGATCCAGGACCAATCCTGAGAAGGGCGAAAGCGCGCAGCCGCGGTTCATCCGTACCAGTCAATAAGCGGACGAGCCATTTTACAATCGTCCTGACGACTGAGACACCATAGGAAAAGAGAGATAGCAATGGGACAAAAAGTATCACCTACTGGATTCCGCCTCGTAACGCGAAAGAGATGGCTCTCCAATTGGTTCGCTAACAAACAAGAATTTGGATCGCTCATTGGCGAAGACCGTAAGATCCGAAAACTTCTTATGACTAAGCCTGCATGCCAGGGCGCTTCCCGCTTTCAGATCAAGCGGATGAGCGGCAAAATCGAAGTCACGATCATGACGTCTAGACCCGGACTAGTTATCGGGAAAAAAGGCGCTGAGATCGATGTATTGAAAAATGAGCTTCGCGAGCTGACTGGAAAAGAAGTCTGGGTTGAAGTTGAAGAAATCAAGCGCCCTGACCTCGATGCAAAACTCGTGGCAGATGGTATTGCGAAACAGCTAGAGCGCCGAATCCCTTTCCGCCGCATTTTAAAGAAGGCGATGCAAACGAGCATGGATGCTGGAGCGGCTGGTATCAAAGTACAAGTATCAGGACGTATTGGTGGTGCAGAGATCGCCCGCGTTGAATGGTACAAAGAAGGACGTATTCCATTGCATACACTGAGAGCCGACATTGATTACGCTCAAGGGCGAGCTGAAACAACTTATGGATCGATCGGCGTAAAAGTTTGGATCAACCGCGGTGAAGAAGTTAAGACGCAATTTAAAACCGCAGTGGGAGCTTAATCATGGCGACTGGTCCTAAGCGAACGAAATTTCGAAAGCAGCAAAAAGGAAAAATGACCGGCCTTGCAAAAGGCGGAGCATTCATCGAATTCGGTGAATTTGGAATGCAATCATTAGACCGCTGTTGGCTGACTGCACAACAGATTGAGGCATGCCGTGTCACAATCTCCCGAACTTTTAGCCGTAAAGGGCAAGTTTGGATCCGTGTATTCCCAGATAAGCCTGTTTCTAAGAAACCGGCGGAAACACGTATGGGTACTGGTAAAGGAGCTACTGATCATTATGTCGCGACAATTCGACCTGGCAGAATCCTTTTTGAAGTGGGCGGAGTGACTCGGGAAGAAGCGCAAGAAGCTTTGCGTCTTGCAGCAGCAAAACTGCCCGTCCGTACAAAATTTGTCGAGCGTTTGGAGAGAGTATAATTTATGGCAAAGAAGAAGAAAAAAGAACTCCGCGATCAATCAGTAGATGATTTGAAAGCCTCTGCACACGATCTCGATCAGCAACTATTTAAGATGCGCAATGAGTTGTCAGTACAGAGAAAAGTTGACAAGCCACATTTGATCAAAGAAATGCGAAAAAACAAAGCGCGCATTCTTACATTCTTGACCCAAAAACAAAAGGGGATCGCATGAGCGCAGAAACTCGTGGCAGACGAAAAGAAAATATCGGGACTGTGATTTCCAATAAAATGGATAAAACGGTCACTGTAAGTGTAACTCGCAAGGTGCGGCATGCAAAATATGCTAAAGTCATCGAGCGGTCGAAAAAATATTACGCACACGACGAAACCAATGCCCTCTCCATCGGTCAAAAAGTCCGCATTATGGAGACTCGCCCGCTCTCTAAGTTGAAGAGATGGCGTGTGGTCGAGGTTCTCTAAAACGAATTTGGAAATATTATGATTCAACAAGAAACTGATCTGGAAGTAGCAGATAATACCGGAGCAAAGCGGGTACGATGCTTTAAAGTCCTCGGTGGAACGCGAAAAAGATATGCTCGCGTAGGGGATCTCATCGTATGTTCCGTCAAAGAAGCCGATCCTAAGGGAACGGTGAAAAAAGGGGAAGTCATAAAGGCAGTAGTCGTAAGGACGAAAAGCTATATCCGACGGCCAGATGGATCATTGCTCCGATTTTACGATAATAGCTGCGTGATCATCGATGATAAGAATAACCCCCGTGGAACCCGTATCTTTGGACCCATTGCCCGCGAAGTTCGCGATGGCGGGTTCGTAAAGATCAGTTCCTTGGCCCCTGAGGTAATATAATTATGAGCAAATGGATACGCAAGGGCGACCGAGTGGTCGTAATCGCAGGTAACGACAAAGGCAAGACTGGAGAGGTACTCTCCCGCAGCGAAGAACGGGTCATCATTCAAGGGATCAATGTTCGAAAGAAACATATGCGTCCCACACAGCAGACTCAAGGCGGCGGACGAATTGTAGAGATGGAAGTACCGATCCACATTTCCAATGTATGCCTCTGCGATAAAGAAGGTAAACGCCTGAAAGTTAGTGTAAAGCAAGAGAAGAACGGGAAGCGCGAGCTAGTATATAAAGCTGGCGCCAAAGAACACGTCTATCGTTCGGTTAAAAAACCTGCATAGAAAGATGGAAGAAAATGTCTAGATTATACAAGAAATTTAAAGAAGAAATTGTCTCGGAGATGAAGTCGCGGCATCCTGAGCGCAGCCCGATGGCTCTCCCAGTCCTGAAAAAGATCGTAATCAGCATGGGATTGGCGGAAGCGCTTAAAGATAAAAATGCGCTTCAAGAACATAGCGATGAATTGGCTATGTTATCTGGACAGAGACCCGTAGTTACACGTTCGAAAAAAGCGATTTCCAATTTCAAATTGCGCGAAGACCAGCCAGTAGGGCTCATGGTCACTTTGCGTGGAAAGAGAATGTACGACTTTTTAGATCGTTTTTGTAATATTGTTTCGCCTCGTATCCACGACTTTCGTGGGTTTGGGAAAAAGTGCGATGGAAGAGGAAATTATAGCTTTGGCATCACCGACCAGCAAATTTTTCCTGAAATCAACTTGGACAAAGTCAAGAGAACACAGGGTATGAACGTGACCCTCGTGACCACGGCGCAAAACGATGATGATTGTGTAGAATTACTGACCCTTTTGGGCTTTCCATTTAAGTAAGAGAGAGAATTATGGCATTTAATGATCCGATTGCTGAACTGTTGACGAAAATACGAAATGCGAA
>CAZXVU010000116.1:0-5994 GCA_964644465.1 uncultured bacterium | reverse complement strand
AATTTTATAGCAAGGCGATTTTCCCTTGAGGATGAACGGGATAAACTGTTAGCCTGGACGAAAAAAAAAGTTGTATGGACGAACTCAGCGGCTACATCGAGGCAATTGTCTATACGCAGCCGGAAAACGGCTTCACAGTAGCCCGCCTCAAAGAATCCCAAAAAAAAGATTTCACCGTCATCGTTGGCTATATCCCCACCATACAGCCTGGGGAAACGGTCGTCTGCAAAGGGGCTTGGAAAACCCATCCCTCCCACGGCCGGCAGTTCGAAGTCACCGAATATGAGGTCGATTCCCCTTCCGATCTGATCGGCATCCAAAAATACCTTGAATCGGGCCTCGTGAAAGGGATCGGGCCTGTCTATGCGAAAAAAATCGTCGACCGTTTTGGATTGGACACATTGCAGGTGATCGACGAGGCCCCCCATCGTCTTCTGGAAATCAGAGGCCTGGGAGAATCTAAAGTGGAAAAGGTGAAGGCGTGCTGGCATGAGCAGCGCTCGATCCGCGAAGTGATGATCTTTTTAAGAGCCCACGGAGTGAGTCCAGGCTACGCTCAGAGGATTTATAAAGCCTATGGCGACCAAAGTATCGAGAAGGTCAAAGAAAACCCCTACAAGCTGGCAAAGGACGTTTTTGGCATCGGATTCAAACTATCGGATGCAGTTGCGCAAAAGCTAGGCTTTGCTCTGCAGTCCTCCCAAAGGATTTCAGCGGGAATCGAATTTGTTCTATGGGAGCTGTCCAATGATGGGAATACTTGCTACCCCCTGGCCGATTTTTTGCCAATTGCAGCCGGAATCTTGGAAGTTGAACCTACACTCATCGAGAAAGAGGTCAAAGCGCTGGTAGAAAAAAGCCAACTTGCCCAGCAAGACGCCATGATCTGGCTGAAGCCGTTTTTTGCCTATGAAGCTGGAATCTCAAAAGATTTGATGCGGCTGATGAAAAGCCAGCAGGCAATCCGCCCGATCGATGCGGAAAAAGCGGCCGATTGGGTCCAGGGGCAGCTTTCCATCCAGTTCGCTGCGCAGCAAAAGGCCGCGGTGATCAAAGCCCTCACTGACAAAGTGCATATCATCACGGGGGGCCCGGGCACGGGAAAAAGCACGATCACGAATGCGATCCTCGCTGTCGCATGCAAGCTCACTGAGAAAATCTTCCTCGCCGCTCCCACGGGACGCGCAGCCAAGCGCCTCACCCAGATCACAAGAAAAAAAGCCTTCACGATCCATGCGCTGCTCGAGATGGACTTCAGCTCTGGGGGGTTTAAGAAAGGGAAAGATAATCTCCTCGATTGCGACCTAATCATCATCGATGAAGCGAGCATGATCGACACTCCCCTGCTGTTTTATCTGCTTAGGGCCATCCCGAGCCATGCGCGGGTTCTTTTTGTCGGAGATATCGATCAGCTTCCCAGCGTCGGAGCTGGAACAGTGCTGAAAGATTTAATCAGCTCAGAACTGCTCGGCGTGACTTGTCTGACAGAGATCTTCCGGCAGGCAAAAGGATCCAAAATCATCACCAATGCCCACTTGATCAATCGCGGAGAGTTCCCCGACCTCTATACTCCGGAAAGGAGCGATTTCCATTACATCGAAGCCGAAACACCTGAAGCGATCCAACAAGTGATCCTTCAATTAGTCTCCCAAGAAATCCCCTACCTCTGGCATTTCAATTCGATCGACGACATCCAAGTCCTCTCTCCCATGAAAAGAGGGATCATTGGATCTGAAATGCTGAATGAGGCTTTGCAAAATCTCCTAAATCCGAGCGAAAAGCCTCTATTCAGGGCAGGCCATCGGTTCCATGTCTCGGATAAAGTGATGCAGATTCGGAACAATTACGACAAAAAAGTCTACAATGGCGACATCGGTCGGATAACCGAGATCGATATGAGCGATCAGAAAATGGTCATTTCATTTGATGAAAAGTTGACTGAATATGATTTCTCAGAGCTTGATGAAATTGTTCTCGCTTATGCAACGTCCATCCACAAATACCAAGGGAGCGAATGCCCCTGCGTGGTGATCCCGATCCACACGTCCCACTTTAAATTGCTTCACCGCAATCTTCTCTACACGGCTGTGACGCGAGGGAAAAGACAGGTTTACCTCGTGGGAACAAAAAAAGCGATCGCCATCGCCGTGAAAAACGACCAAGTGCAAAAACGGTACACAGGTCTGGAAAAAACACTTCGAGAGACAGCAAAAACCTATCTCCCTGATAAAAATATCCCGTATCAAATGGAATTCGCTTAAGGATCAACGATCAGCGGATTTCGATCAGCTACACGCCCGCGGAAAAGAACCGTATCTCCATCCATAATGAAATAGGCATAATTATGCCGAATATGAAACTGAGGTGGAATCCGCATATCTGGAGCGGCACAGCGGCATAGCATGACGGCCGTCGCAGCAGCGGCCACACTCCCATCTTCGTCTGTAGAAACAAACGTTTTGTGGATCACATCGCCAATAAAGACTGTTGGGTCGGGGATCACTTCTCGATCGAGTTCGTCTAATGGAAGTCCCATTTCTTTAAGGAGGTCGATCAGATGAAACGCGCTCTCCATTTTGATTTTGGGCATGCTCAAATTGACGTCGTACTCCATCCGGGCAGCAGCGCGGGAGGCTCGGATCTGAGCATCGGTGAGATTTGTTTCTACCTGTTCTAAATCTTGCGGATCATGAGGGAGAAAAATCAATTGAGACAGATTGCGCCCATCGGGAGAATGGTAGGGCTTCTCCAGCATATCAAACCGATCGCCTCTGAAGATCGAGTAATTCCCTGTCTGTTTCATCATGGAAACACGGGCCATTGTGGCGTCTGCGAAGGTGAAGTTTTCGACTCCCCAACCATAATCTGGCTTCTCGAATTTATCCACCCATTGAAAAGCTAAGTAAACCGCATTCAACAAGACGAGGTCTGATTTATTATCGGAGAGAAGCGTCGGAATTTTCCCATGTGTTTTCGCAGAAACCCATTTATTTACCTGTTCCATCAAGTTGTTAGAAATAATGGAATCTGCTCTATAGGTCTGTTGAGCAATCCGAGTCAGAGAATCAGCCACAACGATTCCCTCTTTGCGGGCAAGGCCTTGAGCCAGCTCAATCGTACCTCTATTAAAATGATCGGGGAAAGTGATTCCTTGAATGGCCGCGCCAATTGCCTCATGCGCTTGCATTTCCGTCAGTCCGCCAAGCCCAATGGTTGCAAGAAACGCCTCTTTTCTCTCCGGCTTAATCACATGCAAGCACATCCCGAGCGCCACAAGAATGCTGACAGGAGAAATAGAGAAACTTTTATCTCTCTCTTGAGCTGCAATGCGAGCGCATAGATCGTTTGCAAAATTGGCGATCGCTGGCTCCACTTTTCTGTAGTTTTCTATGGCAGGCGCTTGAGAGGGAAAAAGTCTCACCAAGTTCTGATCTTTCAACAATAACTGGTGGACCTCAGCCCCATGTGAAGATTTATCGGCTTTAGCTTTGAGCTTTGCGAAGATTTGCTCGAGAGTCTGGAGTGATGCGGGATCGAGCGAACGTTCGTTTTTAACGGTAAAAGTGGCCAAAGACTTAGCCACCTCATTGATGCGGAAGGATTTCAGTGGGTCTTTAAAGCAGCAAATCTTAGAAAAAGCGGAAAGAAAGCGGATCCAAACCCACTTTAAACCGTTTCTACTGACAACTTGAAAATCTGTCGTGATCAAATCTCCCCGATCGAGGGCTTTGTTGATCTCTGCAAAAGAAATTCTATTAACAGCTGCCATAAATTCCCCATCCTAAAATTTGGCGGGAAGCATAAAGAATAGAACGATATTTTAATAGAAATATAGGACTGCGTTCTCATACCTGCTAAAATCTAAATAATTTTTCATATTTTATTCTAAGAATAGTCAGCGTATATTATTCGCCCATGACCTATTCAGCACAGTTCCATTTAAGAATAAGAGAAAGCGCAGATCCAGACTTTCTTTCTGCCTATTCTAAGATGCCGAAATTTACTTCTGAGGATCTAGAAAGAGTTCTCCTTCAATTCCAAAAAAAAGTCCCAAAGTTATATTCTGATGCGAGTTTTTTTCGTCATCATAAAGATCTTTCTATCGGCCCCAAAGAATATATCCAATTAAAACCAACACGCGATAGTTTAGCGAAAAAAGTCATTCAATACGCAAAAGCTTATTATACGTTTATTGGAGATATAAGATGCGCACAATCGGAACTTGAAAGTCATGAAAATGAACAGGTTCGATGTGCTTCGATGGAAAGATTTTTTGATTTTTTAGATCGCATCGAGGGGATTGATGTTTCAGAAAGATCTCAAGTGATGCATGTAGGCAGTAGAGGACAAGACCTTTATATAAACACTTCCAAAGATCGTGGTTTAATTGAATGTCAGGACTTTGTTTTCGGAAACGAACCCTGGTTTTCTCCTGCTATGAAAAAGATCTTAGTTTCTGAGAAGGGAAAAGCTCTTCTTCTTCGACAGGGATATGAGGCAATTGGAAAACCAGTTGTGGGATCCCTCATCGTTTATTTCGTGAACAAAAAGCCCGCGCATTTTGGAATAGTCGTTGAGGTGAAAGATAGCGGCGATGTGATTGTCGATTCTAAATTTTCCTCCTCGCATGTTTTTCATCACAAGGCCGAACTGGTTGATCCACTTTATGGCGAAGATGTCGAATATTTTCTGAAAAAATAATGATTTTACCTTTTTCTTCTCTCGGTTAGTTTAAAACTGATGAGAAATCCTCTTTACATCGTTCTTCTTCTGACGCTGATTACGATCATCAATTATTTCGATCGGAGTGCGATTTCTTACGCCATTTTGCCGATTGAGGATGAATTGGGATTGAATAATGCCCAATTCGGCATTGTAGCTGGGGCTTTTGGGGTTGGATATTTGATCATGACCCTCTTCGCAGGCTTTTTCCTCGACCGATTTGGCTCTATTGTCATTTGGGGAACCACTGCCATGATTTGGTCTCTCATTACGATGTCGATGGGATTGGCTACCGGATTTTGGTCGTTGTTAAGCTTGAGAGTCCTGCTCGGCCTTGCAGAGGGGTTTAATTCTCCCGCCATTGTGCGAACAGTCCACGATTTTCTCGATCCCAAATGGAGAGCGCGCTCTATTTCTATGGCGCTGTTAGGAGTCCCTGTAGCCTCCATCATCGCAGGCCCCTTCATTTCTCATCTGATCGAAAGAGAAGGATGGAGGTCGATGTTTGCCATCTTGGGCTATCTAGGCATTCTCTGGGCCATCGTCTGGTTCCTCTTTTTCTATAAGAAAAAGCCCATTGCAAAAATTAAAGAACCTATCGCCCGTTTGCCCATTTTTTTTACTTCCGCGCCTTATCTTGCAAATTGTTTTAATTTTTTCAGCTTCGGGTGCACGATTTTCTTCGGGCTGATGTGGCTGCCTGGTTTTTTACAGCAAACCCACGGCATTTCTCTCAAAGAAACGGGGTATCTGATTATGTTTCCATGGATGGCAAGCGCCGTTCTGCAGACTATCGGCGGCTGGCTTTCCGACTATCTTTGGAAAAAGACCCAATCGATCCGCATCTCTCGCGTTCTGCCCCTTTGTCTAGGATTGTTCTGTTCGGGGATCTGTTTTTTCGCTCTTCTTTCCGCTAACACGCTGACAACCGATATGGTTCTGATCTCTTTAGGGCTTGGGTTTACTTACTTCGTCAATCCCTGCATTTATTCCATCAACTTAGATTTATTTCCTCGACATCCAGCAACTGCGCAGAGCATTTCTACGTGCTTTTTTGCCATCTCGGGAATTATCTCCCCGGCCCTCACGGGCATTTTCAGCAATCAAACAGGAAGCTTCCAAAAAGCTCTTCTTTTTATCGCGATCATGCCGATTCTAGCCTCTTGCAGCGCCTTCCTCTTTCAGAAAAAAATCAGCCCTGTAGAGCATTAAAATAGCCTCATTAAGAAATACTTAAGGAATAATCCCATTAATATTCAGTAATATTGAAAT
>CAZXVU010000115.1:0-5996 GCA_964644465.1 uncultured bacterium | reverse complement strand
AGGTTTCCCGCCAGGCAGCTGGCGGGTTTCTTTTGGATAATTCTTGATATAGCGGCCTACCCACGCCATCAGTGGGGGCATCAGGCCGAATAGAAGAGCACAGCTAATCCCGCCTGCATAGCCAAGAGCTACAATGAAAACATTTGGGTAGATCAAGGCGATGATCATCGGAATCCCAAACACTCCCAAAGTCAAAATCACTCTGCGGATCCCTTTCTTTTCCCATTTCAGTCCATCGGCCATAAAGTCAAAAAATGAGAGGGCGAATGGAATGAAAGAAGTCGTCAGAGCGAAGAAGGCGAAAAATTTCCCGATTTTGAACACATACGGGCTCTCCACAAATTGCTTGAGGGGTCCAACAGCGTTTTGCCCCAATTTTCCCGCTTCAATCAATCCTCCAGGTCCTTCAATGGGGACAATCCCTAAAATCACAAATTCCCAAATGAGGTAGATGACTAAAGGGATAGACGATCCGAGGATGATTGCGAGGCGGATTTTTTTCACATTCCTGTCCATGTAGGTCATCAGAGTAGGGACAATCACTTGATAGGTGAAGGCTGTGAAAAGGATCGGCAGGGCCAGCCAAGCTTTGCCCCAATCGGCATATTTCAGCAAATTATAATCCACGTGGGAGTAAGAAACGGCGATGAAAGCGAAATAGCAGATGATGACGCTGCTGATCAAATAAATATTGAGCCGATCGACAGAGCGTGCGCCCAGGTAAACAACCGGAGCCAGTACGGACGAGTAGATGACCACCGCGAGCCAATTCGGCAGGTCCCATCCTGTGATATCATTGAGAACGGAGCCTCCGCCGGCAGCATGAGCGATCATCACTGTTAAAAAGAGGAATAGATAAATGATCCAAAAGATTCCCCGTCCAACAGGTCCGAGCAGTTTTTCTGCCATAGAGATAAAGCTGGTGTCTTTGGGCATGGAAATGCTGACTTCCACAAGGAGCAGTCCTGTGCAAAGCATAAAAATCCAGCAAATCAGATAAATCATCATCGAAGGGACGAAGCCGCCAGGACCGGTGGCAACAGGAAGGGCGAGCATACCAACGCCGATCGTGGTTCCTGCGATCAACAAGGTTCCGCCTACTACATGTCCCAAAGAATGAATGATTCTCATAGTAAAATGCTCCGATAATTGCCGCCTATAATAATGCTATTGGGAGAAAAGGGGTAGAAAATTTACCGGCCTCACTTTTTCGATTAGAAATAATTTCACTCTCGCTGATCGATTTTTTTTAGTGCGGAAAAATCTCTTTGGGAAGAAAATGCCCCTCCATTTTTGAGGTTTTCTTATGGTTACATTTTCTCCAGTATTACATACGCGGTCGATGTTCACTGAAGGAGCTGCGGCTCCCGGATGTTTTCAGAAGTTGAAAAATCTCGTAGCTACCGTTCTCAAAGCAGTGCTTCAATTTTTCAAAACAATTTTTTCTTGTTTTCAGAAGAAAACTCCAACGCCGATCGATCCTCGGAGAGTTGATGTCCAACCAACCCATGGACAATCTTTGAATCGTCTTATTCACACAGATCAACTGCCCCAGCTCCAAGCGAATGGCGCGGTCCCAGGAGAGGTTCGGCTCCAACCCAATAGAGTTGTCCATCAGGAGCAAAGAGACCTTAGAGCACCCCTTCCTGGCCTCGTAGGAGCTGGAGGCGCTGGCCAAGCAATTCATGAAGAGCCTGCGGCAGCAGGAATCGGCGGGTTAGGGGCTGATGTAGATCACCCTGATGAGATCGATGGAGATGAGTTGATTGGAGGTCAAGACGATGAGGATGAACTTGCGGAAGTTGTTGCGGTAGATGGAGATTTACATCGAGCTGCAGAGCTAGACGATCCAGCTCCCGGACTTGTTTTTAACCTACCCGGAAATGGAGCGGGTATCGTAAAGCCCGAAGAGAGTGATTTGGATGTAAAAGAGGAATTCGATCCGCGGACCATGATCAAAAAGCCTTTGGCGGAGATAGCTGATTCTTCGAGCGAGAGTGATAGCGTTGATGACGGCCATCTTTCCGATCCTGAATTAGACGCCCGCTTTCCCAACCCAGGTCCTCGAAGAGCTAAACGAGATCAAATACAAGTTAGAGCCCAAGGTTTTAGACCTCCAACATCTGGCGATAAAGTTTGGGAAGGGACGTTTAAATTTTCCGATTTCCCAGAAGTGGGCAAAGGCGGAAGAATATTTGCGGTTCTCAAGGGGATTGAACTCTTATGGCCTAAAATTGCGAGAAAAGAGGTCATTCTGGGAGAACTCCTCGATCAAATTGTTGGGGAAGGGTGTCTCAGTTTCTCCGCGGCTGGCCATGAAAAAGATGCCTTTGCAGCCCATACAGATGCCTTGAAATCTTTCGAATCCCTCGAAGAGGTACAAGTGAGCCTACTCGAAGAACTCACATCTCCTCGGTATCCAACAAATCAATTCGGCACAACAGAGGATCTCCGAAAACCGCAAAAGCCGATCGGGAACAGTTATCCACGCAGAGTGGAGCAGATGGCAGGCAGTTTGCAAATTACAGCGAAAGAATTGCGAAAGAATTTGATCGCTGGAATCATTTTAAAAGGTTCGCCGCAAGCGCCCGAGCCGTTTGGAGTATTTGCTTATTTCAATGACGCGAGAGCGAAATGGGATTTCTTCTTCCTTGATTGCGGAGCCGAAGGCAAACCGATCTCATTGCACCGCTTTCCTGGGATGGGAACCTTTAGAAATTACGTTGCCTTTCGAGCTCCTGCCAAGTTGGAAGATGATGAGCACAACATGTTCCAATTGATACCGATCGCTTTGAGAAACTAAGAGAGTTTTATGATTTCGCCATTAGCCCAATTGCATGCTCGAGCTGGGAATCTGATTCAAGTTTTTACCCATGATACACAATAGCGCCGGTTGGAGGGTAATGTGTTTCTGATTTTAGCCGCTTCTCTGGTCCTCCAAGCTGAAATGAATCAGTACATTCAAGACATGCCTTTAGGAGATCATCAAAAGGGAGAAATTGAGATTGTCGTCGATAGAGACAAAGTCGAGATCATTGAAAAGACCCACATGGAAAGGCTGAGGAAAAAAGGGTTGAGCATAGAGGAAGCGATCAACTCAAGCCGAACAGGCATTATAGCCGAGGATATATATTGGATTTGGCAGCGCGATGCGGTGATTTTTCCTACTGGCGCCGTCGGTACATACGACCGTCTTCTATGGAAAAATTCATTGAAAGGGCCTGCAGGCGTCGCTGTGCTACCCATTCTTCCTGACGGAAAGATCGCGCTGAATATCAATTTTCGACATGCAACGCGATGTTGGGAGCTCGAAGTTCCGAGAGGTTTAATTCATAAAGGGGAGCACCAAGAGGACACAGCCCGAAGAGAAGTTGAGGAAGAAACCGGTCTCATTGTAGACAAACTGGTTTCTCTTGGTGAAATGGCTCCAGACACAGGAGTATTGAATTCCGTGGTTCCAGTTTATGCAGGCTATGTGAAAGGAGAGGGGAAAAGTTCTCAAGAGGAATCGGAAGCGATAGCAGGAATCCAAGCATTTACAGTCGATGAATTAGAAAAGGGGATCAAAAAAGGTTTTTTGGAAATCGCTCCGCATGGAAAGGTATACATACGCGATTCATTTTTGACATTTGCTCTCTTTCAGATTAAAACTGAAACTCAAGCCATGTTAAACCGACCAAAAGTAGGCGTAGGAGTGATCGTCCGCGACGGCGATCATATTTTAATCGGGAAGAGGAAGAACGCCCACGGTTCTGGAACTTGGGCATTACCTGGGGGGCATCTTGAGTTTAAAGAAACGCCCGAAGAATGCGCAGCCCGCGAACTTTTAGAAGAGACAGGACTTCGCGCGCTTTCTGTGAAGAAAGGCGTTTGGACGAACGATGTAATCGATGGTTCCAAGCATTACATTACGCTCTTTATGATTGTCGATCGGTTTGAAGGCAAATTAGAAACAAAAGAACCTGAAAAATGCGAGGGATGGGAATGGCACCGTTACGAAAATTTGCCAAAGCCTTTATTTCCTTCAATCGAATCTCTCCTCGAACAAAATCCCGATTTATTCTAGCTCAAATTTTTCTCTTTAGGTTATAGTGCCGTCCTTTTTTAAAAATGAGGAGAAGCGCAAATGGGTTTTCCAGCAATAAATAGACTGATTAGGTCTGCAGGGCCGATGGTCAAGCCGCCATCCTTTCGTCCCGCTAAGAGTTCCAAGCCCATGCACGGTATTATTAATCGGACTGTGCCTTCTTATTCATACGGCGGCAGACGCCATTATAGCTACTCTAGCTCTTCTACAGGAGCTTCTGGCCAGCACAAACCGAATAAAATCGGCTGGTCGTGCGCTGCTGCAGGAGCTGGTCTAGTAGGTCTTGCATTGGCATATCATCAGTCGAATAAACTTCGAGAGATCGCTCTTGAGGAGCTGGAAAGGCATAACACATTAGAAACTGGCCTTTGGATTGCCTGGCAGGATCCCGATGATCAAAAATGGTATGTTTCTGCCATGGCCGATTTCGTCAATGATCATCCTGGCGGAGACCGTATCTTAGAAGCGGGAGGAAAGGCAGCGATGCCCTATTGGCAGCAATTCGCAAAACATCTCTCTCCCTCAGGAGCTCCAAGTCCTAAAGTTTTGAAAGAGCTCCGTAAGCGAATAGTAGGAGTATTGACCGAGGCGCCTCCGAACGCAAAAATAGCAGATCCTTATGCTGTAGAGCCTAATCGAGAGAAATATAGTACCTATCCTTTGCAAGAGCGCCCCTACAACGCAGGGCAAAAGCCGGAGAATTTGACCGAATTTTTCACAGAAGAAGACGATTTGTTCGTCCGGTTTCATACTCCTGCGCCCCTCCTTCAAAACTACACCCTTGCTTTTGAGACTCCGGAAGGAAGCCGCACTTTCAACCTGGACAGCCTACGACAATTTCAGACTGCATCATATGCTTCCGTGATCCAGTGTACGGGGCATCGCCGCTCTGAAATGCCCAATACGAATGGACTTCAATGGGATTCCGCAGTCGGAAATGTAAATCTAACGGGATATCTTCTTTGGGATATTTTGGGTGGGATGGGCGTTCAGCCCGAAAAGGGAAAATTTCTTCTCGTCCAGCAGCTGGATCCGGAGGGGAAGGAATTATTTTCTACCTGTATTCCTTTGGATTTATTGCCCAAGAATTCGTTGCTTGCCACTCAGATGAATGGAAGGCCCTTGACTCGGGACCATGGAGGACCACTCCGGCTTTGGATCCCTGGTTTTAATGGGAATTTCCTCGTAAAAAAACCAGATCATTTCAAAGTGGTAACTGCTGAAGCTGCTCCGGCAGATAAAGTGCAAGAATATGCGCCTTTAGGATCTTGGGCCGTTCCTGCCGCAATGAGCAATAATTTACGCGCTTACATCGCTAAAGATAAATCCGGCAGAATTTCCTTCGAACCAAAACTGCGTGTCAATTCGCTCATCCAATCGGGCAAAGCTATTAAAGTTCCAGCAGGAACCACTGAAGTTCCTCTCCAAGGATGGGCTTGGAGCGGCGGAGCTGAAATCGCCGCAGTAGAATTCTCTTTGGACGGAGGGCAAACTTGGAAACGGGCGGCTCTGAATCCCATCATCGATCAGCCAAGAGGAGAGAGATATGCTTGGACTGCTTGGAACGCTTCTGTTCCTATCGTGAAGCCAAGAACGGAAGTTTTGGTCCGTGCAACTGATGCGATGGGGAATGTGCAACCCGCAGAGTCGATCTGGAATGAGAGAGGTCTTCGTGTGAATCATCAGTCAAAAACTGTGATCGAGGTTTCTTCTTTTTGACATTTGTGTTCTTTCAGTTTAAAACTGATACACAAAACCTGAAAAATGTGAGGGATGGGAATGGCACCGCTACGAAGATTTGCCAAAGTCTTTGGTTGTTGCAATCGAACAAAATCGACGTTAGTTCTAGCCCTTCTCTCTGCGTGGCCAATCTTTGCTACCGATCGTCTAGAATGGCAAAGAGAGGATG
>CAZXVU010000114.1:0-6614 GCA_964644465.1 uncultured bacterium | reverse complement strand
GTTGGGATTATAAAGGATTTCGGCGGTGCTGGTTTTTCCGATCATCTGATGTTCTAAAGAGAGATATTCGCGCATGAGCATCGGATTGGAGAGGAGATGCCTGATCACTGAAGGGCGTGCGCTTCCTTTTGCGCTCCAAACGGCTTTGTCCATCCCATCGAGCAGCAAAGTGCGCACTGGCGGGGATAAAGGGACCTGCCGTTTAATTTCAGTGGGATTTTCTAATAGATTCTCTAGAGCTTTGTGGGATTGGACGCTGGTGAAGAGCGGGAAAGGAATGCCGATCGCATCGAGCTGCTCTTTTGCAAAATAGGAATTGCCGGAGAAGACATCTAAAGGCTGTCGGTCAGGAGAAAATCCGAGGGCGGCTTTTGCGATTTTAGGTTTGAGAAGATATCCGCCATTGGCAATGGCTGCGAGCATGCTTGCTGTTTGCAGAGGCGTATTTAGGAGAGTATGCTGTCCGATCGCTGTTGAATAAAGGCCCGTCCGATTTGATTTTAAATCAGAGGGGACTTTTCCTCGAGTTTCTCCAGGAAGTTCGATCCCCGTTTTTTCTCCAAACCCAAATAACTTTGCAGCTCGGGACAAATCTTCAGGATTCTCCAAATAATCCCCAGCGAGCACAGCGAAAAAAGAATTACTCGATTGCTCAAGCGCTCCAGAGATATCAATTTTCCCGATGCGCGGTAAATGGCTACGGGGAAGCCGTCCTCCTTTGTAGAAACGGGGATAAGGGGTCCCGTTTATCTGGAAGGCAACTGTTTGGCCGTTGATTTCGTCCACCAAAGTTGGATTTTGGTTTTGGACAAGCCCTGCATAGCTGGTCACTAATTTAAAGATGGATCCTTGAGGAGTCCCCGATTGGAAAGCAAAAGAGCGCGTGAACCCAAACCCACCTATTGGATAAAAAGCGGCGGCCAAATCTTTTTCCGTCTGCACTCCTTTTCGATTCCTGAGTGTTTTGTAAGTCGTCAAAAGAGTTCTGTCCAATTGAGAAAAAGAACGGAATGTGCGTAAAAGTTGTTCGGAGAGTTCCCCGTCGAGCTTTTTGCAGAAGTCCCGAAGTTGGACTTCTTCTTTTTGTTCAGAGATCAATTCTCTTAAGAGTTCGAGCTTTTTCTCTTCCCAAAACACAGCAAAGAGCTCTTTTTCTTTTTGATCGAGATAGTCCACATAAGGGCGGGCAAACGTCTTTTTCTCTTTTTCCCATTTCCTTTTTTCTGCGAGGAATTCTTTTTGGTGCGCCTCTCTCCAAGCTTCAAACTCTTCCCGATGGAACTTTTCTTGTCTCGATCTGCGCGCGCCTATTTCAATGCGTTGAAAGGATTGGCAAAGAGAGCGGTAAGCGCTGATTTTAAGAGAGCCTATTTGAGCAATCAAAGGATCTGTAAAAGCGGGGCTATACACTGCCATACGGCAAAGATCGATTGCAAATAGCTTGTCGCTATTCGAAGGAATGGGGTTTAAGAGGCTCTCCAGTCGTTTTTCAGCTGCATGGGCTTCTTGATGGATGCGCAACGCTTCGGTGATTGCTGAGCGGCTCTTTTGGCCCTCTGGAAAGAGAGCATCCACCAGGGAAAGAGGGTCAGGAGCTTTTGAATAATATAGGAGCGCTTCAAAATCTTCTTGAACTTGGATGGCTCCTTTCACAGTATCGACCCGATGAAAAAAAGATCGGATTGGAGATTCTGCGGGAAGGATCAGATCGAGGTAGAATTCCCAGGATACTTCCTGCCTATCTTCGGTAAATTGTTTTGAATACCGCTCACGGACTAAAGATTCTTTTCCATCCCACACTGAAGCGATAAAATGATCAGTTTCCAACCATCGGCAGATCTGATTTTGTTTCTTCAATGCGGGATTTCCCGAAGGGATAAAATCATTTGGGTCGAAACGGGGATAGCTTGCAAGCGCCAATACTTCCCCAGTATTTGGGTCCAGAGCAACAATAGCGCCGCCTTTGATCCAAGGCTGTTTTTGGACTTTCCGTTTTTTATCCGAAGGATCGAGGCCGAGGCTTCGGCCGTCGCGTGCTTTATCGTCCTGGGCTAAGAGAGATTCGGCGAATTGCTGCAGCTCTGAAGAAATGGACAGGACAACCTGCCTTCCTGCTACGGAGGGCCTCCCTCCCGACAGCTCTCTTAAAGAGCGCCCCTTCTGGTCTACTTCAAATATTTTCTTCCCAAAATATCCCCGCAGCTCCTCTTCAAATTGCGCTTCGATCCCCGTTTTCCCAACCAAGTCGCTCAAAGTGTAGGCTTTTTCCTTCAGCTCATGAAATCTTCTATAGACCTCTTCAAAAGATCCATATCCGTCCGGAAGGGAGTTTTCGATCCCTTGTTCGTAGGTTTCAATCGCTTGCTGGAGGATCCCAATCTCTCCTGCGATTGCCGCATATTCATTGGAACTGATCGCCCCCATCGATCCAATCAGATTACAGGCCGTTTTCCCCAGGGGATAGAAACGCTCCGCTCCGATTTCCGCATGGATGCCCAGCCAATCTTTTTCAAGCATCTTCAGCCGGTAATGCTCGGCTTCTGAGATCCCTGATTTAACAATGAAGGGAACGTGGGGAAAAAGGGAGGCTTTTGAATGGATCAAATCTTCGATCCTTCCGGCATCGACATCGATCAAATCGGCCAATACTTTCGCCAATTCTCGAATATATTCTTTACGCGCATAGACCCGTACCCGCTTTCCCTCTGCATTTGTTTTCCAAGAAACGACGGGAATTTGCGCAATCTGACCGTAATAGATGGCGGCGTTATAGCAGATTCTATTCAAAGCTAATGGGATATTGAAGCGGTCGCAGATAGTGCCCCGGTCCGCTCTGAGTAAAATATTTCTTTGCTGCGGCCTTATAGCCTCTTGAATCTTATCTTCCCTCTGGATGACCTCCAAGTGCCAAATGCGCAGGACAATGGCTAAAAAAGCCAGGAGAATGATCTTCAGCACCCGATTTGTTTTAGCACTTGTTAGGCTCATCTTCGACATCATAGCCTTCTAGTAAATATTTCTCGAGAGTCGGGAATATAGAACGATTCCCGCTGTCGCGGGAATCAATAAAAGAAATTGAGAAAGGAAGACGGTCGGGCTGCTCCGCCCCCGCACGCCCAGGGGCCCTAACTGAGACTTTGCTGACCGGCGGTTTACCGCCTACTGCGTGCTCGGCCCTCGCCGTGGAGACCACTGTCTTCGGGTCCTGCGCTGCAGTTCTGCTTTGTCTCAGCGGGCTCGGTGGCCGCTCGGCTTCCGCCGGCGGCTAAATTATTTTCTTATTTGCCCTCTCAATTTTATCTTGCTCGCCATTGTCGGCGATCTTGTTTATCTTGTTCCCCTTTCCTTTAACTAGGATCTCATTCATAATCATTCCTTTCGTGATGTTTCTCTTGGAAAAAAAGGAATTTTCGAGTAAAACTACTATTTCGAATTTTTTAAATGGCTCGTTTTAAGTGCGCCTGTAGTTCAATGGTAGAACAGTAGCCTTCCAAGCTACGAGTGTCAGTTCAATTCTGTCCAGGCGCTATGAAAAATTAATTTTTGAGGATATTTTGGCTACAGCACAAAAAGAAGCAGGAGTAACGATTAAGGAGTTACTCGAATCAGGAGCTCATTTCGGGCACCAAACCCATCGTTGGAATCCAAAGATGAAGAGATTCATTTTTGAGGCGCGCAATGGGATTTATATCATCGACCTCGCAAAGACATTGCAGCAGATCCGTGCTGCCGTGGGAGTCATCCGCGATACGGTCGGAAAACGTAAATCAATCCTCTTTGTCGGTACGAAAAAACAAGCCAAAGCAGTCGTGAGAGAATGCGCTGAAGAGTGCGGAGAATTTTACGTTTGCGAACGATGGCTCGGTGGAACTCTGACCAATCTAACGACGATCCGTCAATCTGTAAAAACGCTCGAGCGGATCGAAAAACGGATTGCGTCTGGCGGCGAAGGCCTCACCAAAAAAGAGGTCTCTGTGCTGTCAAAAGAAAGAACCAAACTCGACCGCAACCTCTCCGGCATCCGCGCAATGCGCAAACCGCCAGGACTTTTGGTTGTTGTTGATCCAGCCCGAGAACATATCGCTGTCGCTGAAGCAAACGTGCTGGGAATTCCAGTCATGGCCCTCGTCGATACAAATTGCGATCCAGATCCGATCGAATATGTAATCGCATGCAACGACGACGCATTGAAGAGCATCAAGATTGTTCTCACTTCACTCATGCAAGCTGCTATTGACAAGAAGAACGACATGAATCTTCCAGTTTCTAAAGGCGACACAGAAGGCGGAGAATCTCCTGACGAAGAGGATGAAGAAGAAACAGAAGAAGAGTCTGAAGAGTAAAGGAGTTCTCTGTGATGAAAGAAATCACCGCTGATATGATCAAAGAGCTGCGCGAGCGGACGGGCGTAGGGATGGGCAAATGCAAAGAAGCCCTCGTTCTCTCTGAAGGCGATATGGAAAAAGCGATCGATATCCTTCGCAAAGCAGGGATGGCCTCTGGAGTGAAGAAAGAAGGCCGCGAAACAAAAGAAGGCTTGATCTTAACTTCTGAAGATAAGCATCACCTCGTCCTCATTGAAGCCAATGCGGAAACAGATTTCGTCACACAGAATGATCGTTTCAAACATTTCGTCCACGATTGCGTAAAGCAGGCTCTGGAAACTAGACCAAAGTCTCTCGCTGATTTCATTCAACAGCCTTATTTCAAAGACAAATCGATCACGATCGATCAGTACCGGAATTTAATCATTCAGGCTCTCGGAGAGAATATTCAGCTCCGCAGGCTGGAATTGATTCCTCGTCATCCAAACAGCTCTTATGGAATTTATTCTCATATGGGCGGTAAGCTCGTCGTAGTCGTTGAAGTGGAAGGCGCTTCCGACCAAGATGCAATTGCTAAAGAGATCGCAATGCATATTGCGGCGGAAAGTCCTGAATACCTAAAGCCGGAAGAAATTCCTGCCCACGTACTTTCCCGCGAAGAAGAGATTGCCCGTTCTCAAGTTCAGGGCAAGCCGGCAAATATCGTCGACAAAATCGTCGCTGGAAAAATCAAGGCCTTTGCCGATCAAGTGTGCTTGGTCCATCAAAAATACGTCAAAGACAGTAGCGTGACGGTACAGCAGTTTCTCGATGCTTGTGCAAAGAAAGTCGGGAAGCATCTTTCGGTACGCTGTTTCTGGCGCTGGAAAGTAGGCCAATGACCTATCCCAACAAAATGGGAAAGCCCGCTTATAAGCGCATACTTCTAAAGCTTTCTGGCGAAGCGCTCATGGGAGAGCAGAAATTTGGGGTTGACCCTGAAGCCTGCCACCGGATCGCTTCGCAAGTCAAAGAACTGACTCTTCTTGGCGTCCAAGTAGGTGTTGTCATCGGCGGCGGAAATATTTTTCGCGGGGTGAGAGCGACCAAAGCGGGAATGGAACGCACTCCTGCGGACCACATCGGCATGTTAGCCACCCTCATCAACGGCATTGCCATTCAGCAAGCGTTCGAGCGGATCCAATGCGAAAGCCGAATCATGAGCGCCATCGCCTGCGATGTCATGGCTGAGTCTTATTCCTGGAAAAATGCGCTCAAATATCTCGATAAAGGAATCGTCCTTATTTTTGTCGGAGGCACCGGCAATCCCTACTTCACCACCGATTCAGCTGCTGCGCTCAGAGCCTTAGAAATCCATGCTCAAATTTTATTGAAAGCAACCAAGGTCGATGGAATTTACAACAAAGATCCGATGAAATACCCTGATGCTGATAAATTTGATCAGGTGACCTATTCAGAGGTCTTAGCAGGTCAATTCCAAGTGATGGACGCGACTGCAATTGCCCTCTGCCGGGAAAATCGGATTCCGATCCGTGTTTTTAATATTTTCTCGGACAATTCATTGAAAAGCGCTATTTTCAATGAGCCTGTAGGCACCTTAGTTGCTGGAGAGTGAAATTATGAGCAATGTTGAAGCCCAAGTCAAAACGGCCATGCAAGCGGCCCTCGACCATCTAAAACAAGATTTAAAGTCGCTCCGTACAGGGCGCGCCAACGCATCCATTTTAGACAAAGTCCATGTGGAGATCTACGGTTCTCACATGCCGCTCAAAGCCCTTGCTAACGTCAACGTACCTGAATCCCGCCAAATCCTTGTGACTCCCTTCGACCACGCCAATATCAACGCCATCTCTAAGGCGATTGAGGCGGCAAAACTCGGCGTAAACCCCATGGTCGATGGCAAAGTCATTCGGATCAATATACCTCCGATGGATGAGACAATCCGCAAACAGATCGCCAAGCAGTGCAAGGACCTCGGGGAAAAATCGAAAATTGTCATGCGGGAAATCCGGCGCAAATTCAATGAACTCGTCCGCAAGCAAAAAGCCGATGGCGTGATCCCAGAAGATCAGATGAAAAAGAATGAAAAAACGATCCAAGAGCTCACCGACCGCTTTTGCAAAGACATTGATGCAGTTTGTGCAGAAAAAGAGAAGGAGATAATGACAGTCTGATCTTGCACAAAATTAAGGCGATAGAGTAAAATCGATCACGTTTTTCAAGTTCCGGCCCCATCGTCTAGCCCGGTCTAGGACACCGGATTTTCATTCCGATAACACGGGTTCGAAT
>CAZXVU010000113.1:0-6720 GCA_964644465.1 uncultured bacterium | reverse complement strand
TTGGAAGCGTCGATCACCATGATGGCGCAATCGGCGGCTGTGAGGGTGCGGTAGGTATCTTCTGAAAAGTCTTCGTGGCCTGGGGTATCGAGAACGTTGATGACGGTGTCTTTATAAGAGAACTGCATGGCGGAAGAGGTGATCGAAATACCTCTCTCTTGCTCCATCGCCATCCAGTCGGAAGCGGCGGCTTTTCTTCCGCGGCGCCCTTTCACCATCCCAGCAGTCTGTATAGCTCCGGAATAGAGGAGGAGTTTTTCAGTGAGGGTGGTTTTCCCAGCGTCAGGGTGGCTGATGATGGCAAACGTACGCCTCTTGGCGACGGCTTCTTCGATCGATTCTTCCATAAGTCTTATACCCAAATAACCTCAAAACTTGGTTTCTGACTACGCCTTGCCCCAAATAACGAAACGTTATTCGGGGACCCCTGGGCTGCGTCGGGCAGCCACTGCCTTCGAGGTCCGCCTGCATCGCTAAACTTTTTAAGTTTAGCTGCTTCGTCGCCGGCTTTGCCTGACCCGAATTCAGGGCGCCTCCTTGTCACATTCCCAAATTTTGAATTCATCTGGGTATATTAGAATAACGTCATGAAGAGAAAATTAGAATGAAAATTCCGCAAGATAGGCCCTATGATCGGTAATGGCCTCGGAAGGCGGTTTGCTCAGATCGTAAGTATCGCGGATCAATTGAACGTCAAACTGCTTGAAACGATCTTTGAAGGTATTGCGGATGAGGAAATAATCATCGATTTCATTCCTCTCTACTTCTTCAGAAGGCTCTTCTTCTCCATTTGCCCTGAAAGTCAATAGGTTTGTCGCAGTGAAAGTATCCTCATTGAATTCAGGATGGCGCTCGGTATAGTAATCATAGTAATAGTCTGCGATTCCCGATTGGGAGTATTCATCATTGGGCTTTGCAGTCCTTTCAATATTGAGATCGCCAGCAAGAAGATACGGTTTTCCTGATTCTTGAGTCAGGAGGTCCATATTCTCTGTGACATACTTTAATTGGCTGCGGCGGAAACTTCCCGCTTTTTCAGGACTTCCCGGTTCCATATGGGATGTAACAATCCAATAATCGGCTGTTTCTAAACAGAAGAACCCTCTTTCTAGAGGTCTCTTTTCGTCAGTGGGCTTTTGCATCCATTCAGGAAAAGGGATGAATAGAGGTTCGCTGACGATGGGATGTCTGGAAGCGACAAAAAGGCCGCTCTGCTCGTTCCCTGGGTCGATTCCCATGCCGATCCAGAAATGGGGGTATTGGTCTTTCAACTCTTCGTAGAGAAGTGTACCCGTTTCTAAAGTCAGTTCTTGGCCGAGATAAATATCAGGGTTGTGTTTTTGAATGAGATCGGACAGTTGTTTGGTCCGCTCAGAAGCTAGAGTCATCCCGCCATATTTTTTGGGAAGAGTTCCATCGAGCATACAGGCATTGAGAGTCAGGATCCTATTCGAAGATCCATTTTCTGCTCCTGTCCCTCGTTTGTAATGATAATAGGGTTTTGTTTCGTCAATGAATTCTCTGGTTTCATCAACAATGGACGTCGGGGTTGCATTTTCGATGATGGGAGATGTGACAACGCCCAATCCTAAAACCATTCCAAATAGAGGAGAAATCATCATTTCCATCCCGTATGATTCAATTTTTTACTAGGTAGATGAGTAAATGCGGTACTTCTTAATTGAGCGATTGTAGTATTCAGCGAAGGATCTATTGTCGAGTGATTCACTCTATCTGCATACCAAGCTCGGAGTCCGCTCTCAGTAAATAATTGACCATACATGTGTTCATTCTGTTGTATGAATGCATAGCCGCCCTGGAAGTCTCCCCGTTTAAGATACTGATCTAAGAAATACTTGGTCGATAGGACAATCTCATAGTTAAATCTATTCACTGATGAAGACATGATGTTCCTGTTCAATTTTTTATTATGAATATTTTATCATTTTTTCTCATAGAATTCAAGTGAACTGAGACATAAAAAAACGGATGGGAATCCATAAATTTCTTTATGGAACGATTTCTAAGCTATCCATTTCTGAGCGCTCTAAGTAAGAGTCATTCGTGATGATCGTATAGTATTTGGGGAGATTGAATAATTTGAGCTCTCTTCTGCGTATATAGTAGGGCTCGTCTGTCAACATATTCATGCTAGACGCAATCGTTGTGCCGGCACAGCCGCGGAATTTAAGATAGAACTCTTCCAGCCATCCGGGGAATTCATTGAAGGGATGGAGATCGATCAAGAATTGCATGACGATAATTTGTGCCTGATTGACTGCAGGCCCTAAACAGTTTTTATAAAAGACTGTGTAGGGAACTCCGAGATTCGAAAAAGGATAAGCGAAGGGAAAGGCAAAGTATTGGCACCAGTGTTCTGTTGCTGTATCGACAAAGAGTGTTCCAGGAACAAAAGGGACCCCGTTTAATGTTCCGCTGATCGTATTCTGGGGACGCAAAGCTGTAAAAATCCTCAGATTGATTGGATCGATTGTGCTTGCAGCATCCAGATTGAAGGCTCCAGGTCCAATGAGCGGGCTCGCTGGAAAACAATTATCGACGACAAGGGTCACGAACGAATTCATGGCAACGATATGGGAGTTTTTCAGAGTCATATTTCTCCCTGAAATCATGAGAAAATCTGTACTGCCTGTGGTGCCTGCTCCCGTCTTTGTAAGGATTGCATTGGTTAGATTGGTATCTCGTCGGGCGATTGTATGAAAATATCCTGTTCCCGCGTTCACGAGTTGAACAGAGGCGGGGCCTGTGCCAGAAAAAGTAATATCTAAATCGGCATTAATATCTACGTTCCCAGAAACAGTGCTGATAAGGCCTGCTGTCTGACTGAAAGAGCTATTGTGCATTAAAGCAAAACATCCTTTGGAATCTCCCGCTTGGAAGAGGATATTGCCGCTTGTGGTCGTGACGATACCAGCGATGTTGATATTGCCCGCACCGCTGAGATCTGCGTCGGAAGTTACAGAGATAGCTCCTCCAGCCGTGGATGTAATTGTCCGATTGACATTGACGTCATTATTGGCACTCAAAGTGATAGGACCCGAGAGGGTGGAAACCGCAATAGCCGGAAGAGCGCCGTTGACGCTTATATTATTGCCAGCCGTGAGAAGGATGGAACCTGCTCCTGTATCAATGACGCTGCTGCCAGTGGGGATAATAACATCATGGCATGCATTTAGAGAGATGGCAGGAACGCTATTCGATCCTGTTGTAAGAGGCAAATTCACAGTGATGTCATTATAATTTGATATGCTAATGGTTCCAGTCACGGAGGTAATCGTACCTGTATTAAAATTTGCGACTGTGGGGCAAATGCCTCCTTGAATAAGAATGGAGCCGCTCATTGTGTGTACGCCGGTCACCTGATAATTATTGGCCCCATCGACTGGCGCATTTGCTAGAGAGTTCGCTTGAGCGAAAGGATTCACGCAATTTCCGCAAACTGAATAGGCTGGTAATGGGACGACGGCCTGTCCACAGACCGTAGTCAATTGCAGGCCATTGGTCGTCCAAAGATCGCTAGCTGCGAAAGTATGAGTCGTTTTTATAGTTACATTGCCCGCATCAGTAGTGACTACATAAGGAATGATGACAGCAGCTCCTGCTTCAATATCGATATTCCCCTCCCAAGCAGCCAAAGTAGTCTGTCCTAAAAGGAAGTTAAATGTGCTCGGTCCCACTATAGTGTTGACCGACTGGATCGTGCCTCCCGAGAAAATCCTTGTAGTAGCGGTCGTAGCATTATTGATTGTGCTGATGAAACTACTACTGAGAAAGGTGGCAAAACCACTTCCAGTAATGCTGCCTAATGCAGCGACGTTTACGTTTCCAGGTCCCCGGATCTGAGCAAATTCTGTCATAGTGATCGTCCCGCCGGCAGCGACGTACGTATTTGAATTTCCCGGAGGAGCTGTGACAGAATAACCTATGTTAGTAGGAGATGCATTGATGGAATTCGTCATAGATATATTTCTGCCTACATAAACAGCTACAGATCCATTCACGATGTCTGCTCTCGAGCCTATTCCCAAAAAGCCGCCATCCTGAACTGAATTTGCGCCCGTAATTGTGAGATCTCTTCCTGCTGAAACAAATATACTTCCGGTCATCGTTTGTATATTTGGAGCATTATGGCCAATCCCACAAACCTGGCCAAGCGTGCCGATTCCCGAACTTGTAATTGTTATATCATTTAATGCAGAAACAAAGATGTCGCCCGTCATGCTGGTATTTCCAGTAACTGACTGATGTCCAATTCCAGTCGATACAGTGTTAACTGAACTGAGATGAATGGATCCTCGCGAAGAGGTAACAGTTATGTTTCCACCTGCAGTAGTTACAAAATTTGAATTTTGAGCAGTTCCATGACCAATTCGGACAGACTCTGGACTGGCTGGATTTCCATTGAAATCTAGAACAATATCGCCAACTGCTGCGACACAAATATCACCTTCCAGATCGTTTGCGGAAAATACTCCTCCATGACCTATTGCAGCAGAAGTGACACGGTTGATTCCTAGCGAAGTGCGAAGATGGATTGCATTCCCTGGCGGGATTGTTGTAGGCGTAGAAGGATCCGAAGCATCGACTCTGATTGTTGCTGTATTTGCTGTATTCATAGGTCCCGGGGGAACAAAACCTGGAACTCGGCCGCCATGGCCAATAGCAACAGAGCTATTCACTCCACCAACAGTTCCAGCTGTAGAAAAGATATCTAGATGATGGCAAACAACTTCAATAGGTCCAGTGGCAATGCCATTTAGAGGAATGTTAAATCCTAAATGGCAATCAGAGTTAAAATCGGAATTCAAAAATACATCTGCCCGGCTGCGATTACAGAATAATAAATTTAGATCACCTATTGAGGTTCTTCCATTTTGAGAACCGACATAGACATTGGTCAAATCAGCGATTGTTAGTATAGAGATCGTTTTGCCAGTTGGAGCAATGAGAATGACATTTCCAGCTGCTCCGACGGCTCCATTATTTTGAATAGAGGCATTGATTGTGATATTGCCGGCGCTGCTCAATGTCAATGAATGAGCGCTTGCCCAACTCACAACATTTGTAACTGTAATATCTCCCGGACATGGGCCTACTGTCCCCAATGTAGAAACAGTGACATTATTACCAACAAGAGCAGCAACTAGAGTTGCTGGAGTCACATTCGAATGCCCAGCTAGACCATCGCAAGCTCCGCCTGTTGGAACAAAATTCGGCCCCGCACTAACTGCATTGTTTGCAAGGGTTGAGATGGTAATATCCAATGGATCAAGAAGAAGGGTTCCTGTATTGCCATTTGCCGCTAAAGTTGAAACTTCTCCTTGAAAATCAAGAAATTCGCCAGAGATCTCTACAAATCCGCCATTTCCTTTTTCTTTGCCACCTAATGCTAAGATCGTTCCATAAGTATGATTACCCTCTTTGCCCCATAAGATCGCTCTCCCCCCATCGCCAGAATGTACAGCGGATACATTGATCTTTGCTTGAGGGGCCACGTAAAGATATTTCGCATTGGGAATAGAATCATTTTCACCAAGATAATCGCCGCCGATTAAAATTTGTCCGCCCCCGAAGGAATGGGAAGCATCGACCGTAGCGCTTTCTGTGAGGATCACTTGCTCTCCCAAAAGATAGGCATTGCCGCCTGATTCTTCTTTGGAGGCTACAATCGAACCAGTATGGATGACAGAATCCCCAGTCCGGAAAAAGAGACGGTCAGATCCCTTCATTTTAATTCCCAATTCACTGCAAGCGATCAGGCCTACTTCTTGGCCTTTTAAACTACCTTCATTGACAATGCTATGGGCAGCTAAGTAAAGATCTCCGCCTGATGTGATGTTTCCATAATTTTCAATGGAAGCAAGACTTTCTCCTTCAAATTTCCATTCTTTACCGCTTAAGAATACTTCATCTTGAAGATCGAGCGTTGACGCAATCCAAGAACCTGCATTGATAACCGCCTCTTTGCCGACGAGGATTCCATTGGGATTAATGAGTAAAACTTGTCCATTTGCTTCGAGGTTGCCCATTAGCCGGCTCGGATAGGCCTCCATCACTCGATTTAAGACAGAAGCCGACGAATGGGGTTGAATGAAACGAACTGTTTCGCCGCTTTCGATGGAAAAATCAGACCATTCGATCATCGATCGGTCGCTTGCGAGGATATCGAGCGCTTCGGGAGATGTGAGATGGATTTCTGTCTCCCCGCTGATGGGAATGGCTCCGTGCGGCAAACCAAAAAGAGGCGAGGACAAAAGTGCCATAAATAGATATCGACGCATAAAGCAATTCCTATGGAAACAAGTATTTTTAAAATATCTGCTCTGGATCATAGGGTCAATCAAAAATGCTTGAAACGCCTCGAGCATAGAACTAGAATCAGAAGACTATGACTTTTTCTATTGCAGCCATTTTCCAAAATGAAGCTCCCTATCTCAAAGAATGGATTGAATTCCATCTCGAAGTGGGCTTTGAGAAATTCTACCTTTTCGATAATCTCAGCACTGATTCCTTTGAACAAGTTCTTCGTCCTTACGTAGATAGAGGTGTTGTAGAGCTTTTCTCATGGCCTTTGACCCATTCAAATATCGTGGATTGGAATGAGGTCCAATGTCTTGCCTATGAGCGCGCTTTATTTAAAGCGAAAGGAAGAACAAAGTGGCTCGCTTTTCTCGATACCGATGAGTTTTTCTTTCCTGT
>CAZXVU010000112.1:0-6791 GCA_964644465.1 uncultured bacterium | reverse complement strand
GGGGTATAGCAGATCAGATCGATGCGCCGGTTATTTCCTGAGATCTCTTTTTCCACAGCGATGAGTCCTTTGGGAAAACCTAATTCAGAAATCATCTTTTGAATGAGTTTTTGGCGGACTTCCTCTTCGGGAGTCGCGGCAACCCAGAGCAACCGGATTGGATCCCAGAGCATTATTGGATCAATACAAGACCGTAGTTCCGGTCTTCGCGGCGGTAGATCACCTTGATTTTCTGATCTTCTTCAGAGCGGAAGATCAAGAAAGGTTCTTCAGTGATTTCCATTTTCATGATCGCTTCGTCTTGCGTCAAAGTCTTCAGAGGCATGGTCTCTTTTGCGACCACTTCGTGCAGTTTGTATTTTTCTTCTTCTTCTTTCGCATTTTCGGCTTCGATATCATCATTGATCATTTTCAGATCGTCTTTTAAAGCCTGGATGACGTTGACATGGATATCGACAGTGCTGACGTGTTTTGCACGGTGGGATTGAAGCTTTGTTTTATAGCGGCGGATCAATTTGATCAGACGGTCGGTCGCTTTATCAATCGCGGAATACATATTATCTGTGCTTGCGCCGACTTTGATGTGGAAATGGATGAAATTCATGAATATAGAACAAGATTGCTCAAGTTTCTGGGCATCCAAAGTAACCGTGATATCGATGATCTGCTCTGCGATTTTCTCAACGCGGGAGAGTTTTTCCATCACGTAATTGCGCATAGCATCGGTGATTTCGATATGTTTTCCGATCACGTAAATCGTGTACCCTTCATTCGCAAACTTATTCGGTTTGACCATAATCTTCCTGTTCTTGAGAACCCATTTTATCAGGAACTATTTCTACTGCCAAGGGGATTTTATTAACAGGGCAGATAATCAGGTGACAAATGACTTGCTGCGGCTTTGACATATCGATTCTCGCTCGGAATCCTTCATATTCAAGAATGGTCTTCCTCGCTTGAACCGTTCGCTCCGTTTCCCACTTCGTGGGGCCCTCTCCGCTTACTTCGATCTGTCTTTCACACCCCTTCCGACGAAGCGTCGTTGGGGACCCCGTTTGCCTCGCCGAGTCATTTGTTGCCACCTGTTTACAGCCTGTTAATAAGAATAGCAAAAAATCCTTGAAGAAAATATACTCCAAGGGTTTACCATGACCATAGATTCAGCGAAATATATATAGTTCTGTTTTTCGATATTTTATTCGCCATTCATAAAATTAATTCTCGTCGCTGAATTAAAAAAACAAATTTCAACAAAAGAAAGGAGGCTGCAATGCAGATGAAATGCATTATTAATAAAAACACATTTATTGCCGGCCTTGGGGGTTTCCAATATGGATATAACTCTTCTGTCATTGCTGGAGCGCTCGTATTCTTAACTGGCACCTTTGCTCTGAGTCTATTTCAAGAGGGTATCGTTGCAAGTATGCTGCTCTTCGGAGCTCTTTTTACTTCTTCTTTTGCAGGAGTTCTCGGCAACCATATTGGCAGAAGGCCGACCATGATGCTGAGCGCAGCTTTTTTTTTCTTAGGGATTTTGGTATCTTCATTAGCTACCCATTTTTGGGTTCTGATCGCTGGCCGCTTTATTGTCGGCCTTGGAGGAGGGATCATCACGACGATCGCCCCCGTCTATCTTGCGGAGATCTCGTCGCCTGAAAGAAGAGGCTCCGTCGTTAATTTGAACCAAATTGGGATCGCGGTAGGATCTTTGTGTGGATATATTTCCAATGCATTCATAGGAAATTGGAGATGGATGTTCGCAGTGGGCCTGGTTCCTGCTCTCATTCAAGGGATTGGATTGTTTTTTATTTCTGAAACGCATTCTGCTTCCAATAATACTTCTCTCAAAGGCGCCTCTTGGAAATCTCTTTTCGCACCAGGGTATCGGCCCCGCTTATACTTAGGAGTAGCTCTTTGTGTTTTTCAGCAGATCACTGGGATCAACACGATTTTCTTTTACGCCCCCTTTATTCTTCAGAGCGCAGGATATTCTACTGCAGCAGGAGCTCTTTTTTCGACAGTGGGAATCGGAGTGGTCTATGCTGTTTCCATCGGCCTTTCATTTATCCTTGTAGACCGCGTCGGCCGTAGGCCTCTTGTTTTATGGAGTCTGGGAGGCATGGCAGCCAACCTTCTCCTGCTCTCCTTTTTCTTCTTCACTGGCTCTCAGTATCTGGGACATACCTCTCTAATCATTCTCATGCTTGTGGTTGCCTTCTATTCGATCGGGATCGGCCCAATACCTCAGCTCCTCATAGCTGAAATTTCCCCTGTTCACATCCGAGGCCATGCAATGACCTTTACCGGTTTTATCGGATGGGTCTGCAACTATTTAGTCACTCTGACCTTTCCCGAACTTGCCTTGCTGTTAAGCCCGGGAGGAATCTTCCTTATCTACGCGCTTTGCGGCGTTTTCGCATGGCAACTTTTACGATTAAAAGTTCCCGAAACAAAACACAAAAGCTTCGAAGAAATTGAGAAAGGCTTTCAATGAGTGAAGAAAAAACGGTAGGCGTTTTGCTTCAGACAATTCCTTATTTGGGACGCCAGCGCATTCTCAAAGTCTTTGCTCAAGAAGGGGGGCTTTTGACCTTTATGGCGAAATCGTCAAATCCCGCTTGGACCGCTTTTACAACCCCCTTCTGCATTGCAGAATGGGTCTACAGGAAAGGGCAAAAAGAGATTCACACTCTCAAAGATGGATCTCTTCTCGATGGACTTCTGGAATTGAAGCAAGATTATAACGTCCTCAATGCCGCTGGCCGCATGGCGCAAGATCTACTCAGCTGCCAACTTCCCGCTAAAAGCGCAGGAGATCTCTATCCCTTGTTCTGCGCCTATTTAAAAAAATTGCCTCAATTTAAAAAACCGGAAATCCTCGCTGGCAGTTTCAAGATGAAGCTTCTCTTGCATGAAGGACTCCTCTCCTTGCAAAAAGAGTGCTCCATCTGCGCCGCTACCGCCACAAACATTGCTCAAGGGGAAAGCGTTTGCTCCGCGCACGCTGCATATCCTGGGATTTCTTTTACATTTGAAGAACGGGAACAGCTCCACCGACTTGCTTTTGCGCGCCAGTTTTCTCTTCTACTAGAGTTGGAAAAAGCTCCGCTTGAAAAGATCGATCTTCTCTTCAAAGAACGAATTCAGTAAAAAAATGCGCACCGAAAGGGACTCGAACCCCTAACCACTTGGTCCGAAGCCAAGTGCTCTATCCATTGAGCTATCGGTGCTGAGATGGGTGAAATAAAATGCGAAAGGGGGGACTCGAACCCCCATGAGTGTGACCCCGCTACCACCTCAAGGTAGTGCGTCTGCCAATTTCGCCACTTTCGCAAAGAAAGAAGTGAAAAATATACTAGTTCTCCCCACTTCCCTACAAGTCAAAAAAACACTCAACAAAATATGCGAGTAAACGGCGCAAGCGAGGCAAAGCCAGTTTGAAGCCTTGCGGTCCGAACGATCCCCTGGGGTCCCCGAAAACGCATCGTTTTTGGGGAATGGGCGAAGGCATAGCTGAAAGCGCTAAGCCGAGGAGGAGGATCAAAATGGCAAAGCCGCAGCACGCCGTTTAGGTAGCGAATTCGCGGAGCCAGGCGTCGGGCGCTAAAGGCTTACCCGTCACATGCTGTACCAGATCGCTCCAACTCATCCTATTCCCAGGGTGGAATAGCTTTTCTTGAAGGAACTTGCCAGCTTTTTTGCTCGTCAGAGCGGTGTCTCCACATTCTTTCACAAGAGACTCTTGGATGGCCGATGCAAACATCTCGCCAAGGAGATAGCTAAAATAATAAACGGGAGCTAATCCGATATGGTATTTCGTAGCCCAGTCGAATTTCCCGTCCCGATTCTTCGGCGCGCGGATTTTTTGGTATTTTTCGACGCATTGCCACCAGAGATGGTTGAGGTCTTGGGAGGGTTTGCGATAGAGTTCGCTTTCAAAAGCGGTCATCACAAGGACCCATCGGCTGAAAATAAGCTGGCGCCGTTTGAGGCTGATATCAGCTTTTTTCCGAAGCGCTTCTTTTTCAGGCTGAGAGCCTACAAGACGGCCGAGAGCGTCGTAGCGATACGCCTGCCTTCCCGCAATCAGGGCCATTGCTTCCGTCGGAATCATATGCGGAGGTTCGCGGAGGAGCCAAGGAAGTTTTTCATCGAATCCCATTTCATAAATGGCATGGCCAAGCTCATGGAGGACAGTCTCCAACCATTTTAAGGAGGCTTTCACATTGTTCAATGTGCGGACATCGCCTTTCCTGTCCAAATTCATGCAGAAAGCATGCTGGTTTTTGCCAGGCCGTTCATACATATCGCTGCGTGTCAGGATCGTCGATACGTCAATGCCCATTTTTTGATAAAAATCTTTGCTCACGCCGGAAATATCGACTCCATCGACAAGCCGATCGAGCTCTTGGGGATCTACCGGATCTTCCTGGCAAAAGGGATCGCTCCAAGCCCATGGGCCCAGTTCGGGAATATTCACATGAAACCGCTCAGATTGCTTCCTCTCTATTTCTGATAAAACAGCGGAGTAGGCCTTCTCCGATTTTTGGGAAAGCTCTTCTAAAGTTTTTAATAGCCATTTTGAATCGACTTCCTGAAGATCGAGCTGCATCTGGAAATAATCGGAATAACCGAGAGCTTTGGCTGACTGATTGCGCAGATGGACGAGGGCGAGAATTTGTGGGGCGAGCACTTCGCCTATTTTCTTTGAAGCATCCCAAGCCTCTTTCCGTTTTTTAGGATCATTTTCTTTTTTTAAAATATCCCTGATATCGTTTTCGGAAAGTTTTTTTCCATTGAGCTCGGGCCGATAATTCGCATAACTCTGAGATAGGGCAGCTTCTTTTTGGGCGAGTTCTTCCAAAAGTTCTTTGGGAATCTGGTTTTGCTTAAAAGCGCGGACCAGAACATTCAGCTGCCTTTTCTGGATGGGATCGGTCAAACTGGCGTCTTTTTCCCATTCGAGAAGCTTCTTGTAGGTTTTGGGATCATTGAATAGCATTCTCAATTCAGTATCGAGATCCGCTTTCAAGTCGGCCGCATCGGTAGAACCGGTGGTCTCAAGGATCCAGAGGGCTTTATTCAACTGCGTCGATTTCCGTTCCGCTTGAGGAATAAATTCTTTCAAAAATTGTTCAAAAGGGTGTTCATTTTTCATTCGGTTTTCTCTATCATGAGTGTATGAGAGTTCTGTTTTTAATCTTCATCCGCGCTTATCAAGCTGCCATTAGTCCCTTTGTGGGACATTGCTGCCGTTTTTTCCCCACCTGTTCAGAATATGCTCTTGAAGCCGTCGAAAAGCATGGTGCGATGCGGGGCTTTTGGCTCTCATTCCGCCGTGTATGCCGATGCCATCCCTTTCACAAGGGCGGTTCCGATCCTGTACCTTGACTTGGAATGCGCAGGGTCATGCCAGGAAAAAGGCGATCTTTTTCAAGATCATTCATCTTCACCAATTCATCGAGCTTAACTTTATACTGTCTCGCAATTTTCCACAGGCTTTCCCCTTCTTTGACGACATGAAGCTTCACCGTGGGGGCAGCTGCTTTGACAGGCGCAGGCGCTGCAACAGCTACAGGGGCCAGTTCGGTTTTGATGGGTTCTGAGACAATTGGAGGTGCGCTCGGTGCAAAACGGGCTAACGCCGTTTTTGGATCTGCCGAAGCCTCTTCGCCGGAGAAAGTATAGAGCTTGGCCGCGCTGGCTTGCCAAATGGCATCGCTGCGGGGAGAACGGAGCAATTCCACGCAAAAGCGGACAGACTCGTCCGTTTTCTCTTTCAAAAGCCCCAAAAGATCTAATATTCCCCGATCTTCAAGCCGTTTTTGGGCAAAAGCAAAATCTGTTTGTAGGATGAGCTGAGCTGCTGTAGCAGAGTGGAGTGAAAGATAACTGAGTAGCAGACGGCGTCTTTTCTCGACGGAAAGATCGAGCATCTGATCCTGCTCGCGAGTAAAACGGTCAAGAACATCCCAATTGCCCTCTACAGCCAGCTTTAATAAAACAGCCGGTTCCTGCGTAGCTTCAGTTTTTTGAAACAGCGCCTGAAGCGCATAAAATTCAGGGGTAACAATAAATGCCTGGCTCAAAGATTCATCCCGGGGCGTTCCCAATTTTTGCAAAGCGGCAAAAAGCCCTTTTGAAGTGAGGGGCCACTTTTCCTCGTAGGCATACCGGATGAGTGCCTGGAATTGATCGTCGGTCAAGCCGGGATAGACTTCAAATTTCCCTTCGGGGAATTCTAAAGTCCTTTTTTGAGCGGGCTTGCCGGAAAGGGCTTTCTCCAAGTTGAAATGATAGAATGAGACTAAGGCCGAAACGGCCAAATCTCTCTTTGTATAACCCTCTTCAACAAAATCTTTGTTTGTCAGAAAACTGACAAGCTCCCGGAAAGAAAGCTTGGACATTGCATTCAAGATGTGTTCGTTGCCCATTTCCTGTTTTACCTTACAGGAGGCTGGCATAGCAAAGGAGAGAGGCGGCTGCTTCTCTTGCAATACATGAAAAATGAAAGCCGCTAAAAGTCCAATGTTCAATGCTCCGCTAAAAATCAGAGCCATAGTCAAAATACGGAATTTTTTGACCCATCTGCCTACAAAATTGTTGTCTTCCATCGATATCCCTGTCTTGCGATAAGAAAAAAATAATCTTTTTTAACAAATCCGTCAAAGGTAGAAAGTACTCTTTAAAGTTAAGGCTAGCTATGGTTTAATTCTCTTTTTCAAGCCGGAAAGATTTATGAAACTTCCTCTTTCTTTGATCAAATCGTTCATAAATATTGATTTGCCTGT